>CADDYW010000109.1 GCA_902810745.1 Chloroflexota bacterium
TGGTGAGCGTCCAGAGAGTCAGGGCGCTGCCGCCGGTGGTACTGGAAGGCGCGGCGTCGACCAGGTACTCGACCCCCGGCGACGCCCCGTAGACCGCGGCGGGCTGGATCGTGAAAGCCAGGTGGCCCGTGCTTGGATCAAGCAGGCCGTTCCACTCGACCCAGCCATAGGTGAACAAAGTTCCCCCGTAGACATAGACTTTGTTTAACGCCATTACCTTGGACTCGCGGAACGACGGGTACGAGCCGAAGTTGTACATGTTCATCGTCACGTAGATGGCCTGGCTGTCCTGGCCGAGTGTTGGGTAATCGCCCCAGTAGCCAGTGAACGTAGGCCCGTCGTATCCGACGTTCAGACCGTACAGTGTCCACGTTCCCGTAGCGTCGGCAGTGTCGCTGACCGCAAGAATCAACCATCCAACGTTGTAGAAGTCATCGATGGCGTCGACGACGAAGATGAAGCGGCCGTTGACCTGGTCATAGAGAAGACGCGGGTCGCTAAAGGTCGGGATGTACGGGGTTCCGGAGAACAGGGGAGCGACAAAGGGAGCGATCGGCATTGCTATCACTGCACCAGTGATCTTGTTGCGCACGCCGATCACCGTGTTCGCGGCGAACATCTCCTGCATCGTGCTCGCCGCGATCGCGCCGTCCGGTGGTTCGCACGTGCAGTTGCTTCCGCTGATCGCAGTGAATGCCGCAACCGGCTGAGTCAGTCGTGGTAGATTGGAGAGAAGCTGCGGCGCGGCGGTGGCCAGGGAGCGCATCCCGGCGATCTGTGTCTTCGCGGTGGCCACACTGTCCGCGCTCCCTGCGTACATAAGCGGGCGCGAGGGGCTAACCTTCGACTTTGGCGACGTTCTGGCGACGTCGCGGAGCACGACGTGCGCCAGCACCCCGTGTCCGGCCTGGACGGGCCGGTACCGGTGTCCAGACGTAGGTCCATCGAGGTTCGGTGTCGCGGATGCCGGTGCGACCATGAGAAAGGTAGCTCCGAGGATCACGAGGAGACGAATCAGGGGAAGCCGCATGAACCCTCCAGCCAAGAGCAATCACGCTCGCTATTCTACCACACACACCAGGGGGATGCTAGCCCGGTTAGCCAGCGTATCTTGGCCGCGTCGCGGGGCATCATTAACCCGACCGCGTCTGGCGTCGGTGGGCCGGTCCGCGGGAGGGCGGAGCAGTCGGGAGACTGTTCACTATTATCGCACTAATATCTAGCACAATCTCGTGACATCGATGCTCTCGACGGTCGCCTGCTCTCGCTGCTCGTTCCTGGTGACAATTGTCACCCGAAACGCTCGACAGCCATCACTACCGCGCTTCCTCTTCGGCTCGTAGTCTGGAGTCGGACATTACCAGGTCGAGGAGGTTCGAGCGATGTCCTTATCGCGTGGAGCGTTGTCCGGTCAGCCGTCTTCCAGCCACTCGACACCCGACGTCGATTCGCTCCCGGTATGTCGCCTTCGGCGCGGCGCTCTGCTCTACACGGCGGCTCTCCTCACGCTGAGCGCCGCGGCCAGCCACCTCAGCGGCCTGCTGGGCCAGCCCCCCGGGCCGGGCCTGCTGGCCGGGATCCTGCTCGCGGGTGCCTCGATCCAGTGCCTCGCGGCGCTCGCGGCCGTCGTGTCGCCGACACGCCGTCTCCTGATCGTGGCTGCCGCCGTCGAAGGACTGTCCGTGGCAGTCTGGCTTGCCGTCCGCGCAACCGGGATTCCGCTGGGTTCGATCACCTGGCGGCCGGAAACGCTCGGCGAGATGGACCTCTTCCTTCCAGCTATGGAGGCCGCGTCGGCAGTCTTCTTTCTCGGCCTGGTCGGGCAAGCCTGGACCACCGGCTCCCGGGCCGCCCGAGCGATCCTGCGTCTGCTCCCGGCCCTCCTCGGAGTCGCTCTGCTGGTCGCGGCCGCGCGGAATATTCCGGTCGCCGAGGTCGTTCTCGTCGTCCTGTTCTTCAGCGCTGGTATTCCGACGAGCCTGCTCGACCTGTTCCTGCCCGCCGTCGGAATTCTGGTCGTCTTCTCGATTGCACGGATCGTATCAGCCCGACTACGGAGGGCAACGCCCGGGGCCGGGTGGACCGCTCTGAAGCTCGTGCCCGCCCTCCTGCTGGCCACTCTGCTCGCCTGGGCCAGCATCAGCACCGCGGCAGACCGGCCCTGGTTTCCCGATTCGGCGCCGGTCAGCGCCCCGGCCGGCCGGACGACCACCCTGGCCTACTGCAACCCGGGCGGCAACCCGCTCGCGATGGATCTGACCGAGCCCGCCGCCGGAGCCGCCCGGCCGGCACCGGCCGTCTTCTACATCCACGGCGGCGAAGGTTTGCTGGGCGACCGCGTCCTGGCCGGCCCGGAAGCGCCCTACCTCGCGCGGCTTCGTGACGATCTGGTTCGTCGTGGCTTCGTCGTCGGCTCGATCGACTACCGTCTCGCTCCGCGCTACTCAATTGTCGACGAGGTCGAGGATGCCAAGTGCGCGGTCCGTTTCCTGCGCGCCCACGCGCGCGCGCTCGGCATCGACCCGAACCGCATCGGCGCCTACGGCGATAGCGAAGGCGGGTATCTCGCCGCGATGCTGGGGGTAGCCGGTCCGACGGCTGGCTTCGACGTCGGCCCGTATCTCGACCAGTCGAGCCGCGTCCAGGCGGTGGTGGACATGTGGGGTCCCAGCGACCTGACTGACTTCAGCGGCTCGCCGAGCTGGGTCCACGCGCTCGGAGAAGGCCTGGCCGGAGGCAGTCTATCGATTGTCCGGACGCGGGCGATCAGCCCGCTGTATCACGTTGCGCCCGGCGACCCGCCTTTCCTGATCATCCACGGGACCGACGACTGGTTCATCGCCCCGCATCACTCGCAGAGTCTCGCCCAGCGCTTACGGGCGGTCGGCGTACCGGCCACACTGGTGATGGTGCAGCACGGCGGTCACGGCCTGGACGCGCCGACGGCCGGGCAGATTCAGGAGCCGAGTCCCGCCGCGATCGTGGAGATGATCGACGATTTCTTCGTACGAACTCTCGGGAGCTGACCTCGCGAGCGATCGACGTTGCCCGCCGTACGAGATGATTGGAGGGTCCACCGATGATCCTTTCCCGACGCGCATTACTCAAGCTCGGAGTCCTCGGGGGCGCGCTCGCGCTGATGCCCCTCGCTCCATCTATCGCGACCTACACCGCGGACCGGCCCGCGCCGAGCCCGCGGATCCCTCGATTCGTGCTTCCCCTCGCGGTGCCGCCGGTGCTCCGCCCGGTCCGCAGCACCGCCACGACCGACTACTACGAGGTCACGCAACGAGAAGCGCGGGTCGAGATTCTGCCCGGCCTGCCGACGACGATCTGGGGCTACAACGGGCTGTCTCCCGGTCCGACGTTCCGCGTCCGGCGCGGGCGCAAGGTCGTCGTCAAGCAGACGAATCTCCTGCCGGATGGCGTTGTCGTTCACCAACACGGCGGCGTCACCCCGCCGGAGTCCGACGGCTATCCTCTCGATCTGATCCCGCCGGGCGGCAGTCGCACGTACGTCTACCCCAACGAGCACCGGGCGGCCACGTTGTGGTACCACGACCACGCGATGGATCAGACTGGGTTCCACAACTACATGGGGCTGGCCGGCTTCTACATCGTCGAAGACGAGATCGACGACCGCCTGCCCCTGCCGAAAGGTGCCTACGACGTCCCGCTGCTCCTCCAGGACCGTCGGTTTGCCGCGGATGGCTCACTCGTCTTCGCTCCACTCGGCCACATCGCCGTGGACGGCGACGTCGTGCTGGTCAACGGCGTCCCCTGGCCGCGCTTTGAGGTGGCGAATCGCAAGTATCGCTTCCGCGTTCTGAACGGCTCGAATTCGACGATCTTCCGACTCGCTCTCGGCTCCGGCCAGCCGCTGACCGTCATCGGCACCGATGGGGGGCTACTTCCGGCGCCGGTCCAGACTCCGGAGATTCGCCTGGCGATGGCCGAGCGGGTCGAGGTGGTCGTGGACTTCTCGGCGTATCCGATCGGCTCGCGGGTAGTGCTCGAGAATCGCGATGGCGAGGGGCAGCTCGGCCAGATCATGCGCTTCGACGTCGTTCGGCAGGAGGCAGACGATAGCGAGGTCCCCGAAACGCTCCGGCCGACGGAGCGGCTCTCGGAAGCGATGGCGGTCCGGACCCGCGAGTTCGTCTTCGGACCGCGGCCCACCCTCGACGCGAATCCGCCGGTGGAGTTTGTGATCAACGGCCAGACGTTCGATCCGAACCGGATCGACGCGCGGCCGCGCCTGGGCGACGTCGAGATCTGGCGCTTCAGGTGTGCGACGGCGCTGGGGCTCGGCGGGAGAATGGACCACCCGGTCCACATCCACCTCGTCAGCTTCCAGATCCTCGATCGCGATGGGGCCAAGCCCGCTCCCTACGAGGCCGGCTGGAAGGACACCGTCCTCGTCCCGTTCGACCAGGAGGTCCGGGTGATTATGCGGTTCCAGGGCTACCGAGGCAAGTACATCATGCACTGCCACAACCTCGAGCACGAGGACATGGCGATGATGACCAACTTCGAGGTGGTATAGGAGGCGGGCGATGAATATGATAGAACTATCCAGACCGGTTCTGGAGCGGTCCGGCCCGGGCGCGGCCGGCGGTGGCACGTCGCCGCTGGCGCACGCGGTTGGCAGCGAGGCGCTCGCGGGCGTGATGGCCGATCACGCGGCGGCGCTCCTGGCGCCGCTGCTGCTGCCCGCGGCGCTCTGGGTGTTCTTCCGGGGCGTGGAGCTCGCTGCCCGGGCCGGTGTGCCGGCTGCCCAACATTTCCTGGGCGGTTACGGGCGCTCGTCGTCGCTCACCCGGCTGGCGGCGCTGCTTCTCGTGCTGGCCGGGGCCGTCCACCTGGCGCTCGTGCCGGGACATCTCGCGGGGAACCGGCTCCTAGCGATGGAGTTCGCGCTGGACGGTGCTGCCTTCCTCGCGGTCGGGATCGCAGCGTTCGTCTGGGACCGGTGGCGACGGGTTGCCGCGACCTTTCTCGGCGCCACGCTGGCCGCCTATCTCTTCTATCTGGGGAGTGGGCGCGAGGGACCGGATCTGGTCGGAACGGCGACGTACCTGGTCGAGCTGGTCGCGCTTGGGTTGATCTGGATTCCGCGCGGATCGGCCCTCGCGGCCGGGGAGCGCCACCTGGCTGACGCGTATCGCGGGGACGAGTTGGCGTCAGGTCAGGACGATCCAGGTCTGAGCAGCCGACCGGACCGCGCGTGATCGATCGAATGAGACGGGGGGCGCAGCCCAGGAAGCGCCGATGAGCCACAAGGACGGGACCGAGCCGGTTGCGAGGAGCGACGTTCGCATCGCGCGTCTGGTGCAAGTAGTCTCGATCGGCTGGCTGCTGGTCCTGAGCGGACCGATCAGCGCGCTGCTTCGGCCCGGCCTGACCATCCCGGCCGCCGCCTCCCTGGCCGGGGTCGTGGTCTTCGTCGCGCTCTACCTCTGGGTCATCCTTCAGAGCGCGCCGCGCGGCATCATTGGCGCTTCCCAGGATGGGACCGGGCTCGAGCGCCGGCTACCGATCGGCGTCCTCGCCACCATCGCGGTGGTCCTCATCCTCGCCGACGGGCCGCCCTGGCTGGATCTGATCGTCTTCACCGCCGTCGCCGCTGCGTTCCGTCTCCAGCTTTCCGAGGCCGCCTGGACGCTGCCGGCGATAGTGATGCTGGCGATCGTCGCGGGATCCCTGGCACGCGCCACTCCCCAGGATATTGGCTGGGCGTGCACGCTCAGCCTGAGCATCGGCGCGGGCCAGGCCAGCATCGTCTACGCGCTATCCACCGTGCGAGAGCTTCGCGCAGCTCGCGAGGAGATCGCTCGACTGGCTATCTCCGAGGAGCGGCTGCGCTTCGCTCGCGACCTCCACGACCTGCTCGGGCACAACCTGTCGCTGATCGCGCTGAAGAGCGAGCTGGCCGGCCAGCTGGTGGATAAAGCGCCCGATCGAGCCGCGGCGGAGATGCGCGACGTGGAGCAGGTGGCACGGACGGCGCTCCGCGAGGTGCGCGAGGCCGTCGCCGGGTACCGCCAGCCAACGCTGGCGAGCGAGCTCGCCGCGGCGACGGAGATCCTGTCCGCGTCCGGCATCGCCTTCCGCTGGGTTGGCGACGCTGGACGGCTGCCGGCGCCGATCGAGGCCGCCCTCGCCTGGACCGTGCGCGAGGGAATCACGAACGTGATCCGACACAGTCGGGCGCGAAGCTGCACGGTCAAGATCAGCCGTGATAGCAATCGCGTCGTCGTCGAGGTGATCGACGACGGCAGGGGAGCGCGTGAAAGGGTCGAGGGGCCTCCACCGGCCGCGAGCGGCGGGCACAACGGCCTGGCCGGCCTCTCGGAACGGGTCGCGGCGGTCGGTGGGCAGGTCGACGCTGGACCGCGCGACCCCGGCGGATTCCGCCTGACGGCGACGGTGCCGCTCGCGCGAGGCGCACCTGGCGGTGACTCGGCCGCGCAGACGAACGCTACAATTCGAGCCGGAGGAAAGTCGTGATCAGAGTTCTGCTGGCCGAGGATCAGGCCATGACGCGCGGCGCGTTAGCCGCGCTGCTGGGACTGGCGGGCGATATCGAGGTCGTTGCCCAGGTTGGCCGTGGCGACGAGGTCGTGCCCGCCGCGCTGGCGACCCACCCAGACGTGGCGCTGCTCGACATCGAGATGCCGGGGGGAGACGGTCTGACCGCCGCGGCCGAGCTCCGGCGATACCTGCCCTCCTGCCGTGCGCTGATCCTGACGACCTTCGGCCGCCCGGGCTATCTGCGTCGCGCCATGGAGAGCGGCGTCGTCGGCTTCCTGGTCAAGGACGCGCCGGCCAGCGAGCTGGCCACGGCGATTCGTCGGGCGATGGCCGGCGAGCGGGTGATCGACCCGACACTGGCGGCCGCGGCGCTGAGCGAGGGCAGCAATCCTCTGACCGAGCGGGAGCGCGAGGTCCTCGCCGCCGCCGCGCCGGGCACGAGCGTTGCCGAGATCGCCGACCGGCTCGCCCTCTCCGAGGGCACCGTGCGCAACTATCTGTCGACCGCGATCCAGAAGCTGAACGCGCGCAACCGCGTCGAGGCTGCCCGGATCGCGGAGGAGAAAGGCTGGCTGTAAGGGGATCATGGCCGAGGACGGCGACGTCGGCTTCCCCCGGAGAGGATTCGTTAAAGGGCTGGGGTTCGGCCTCCTGTACAGTCTCGTGGTCGCCTGGCTCACCCACCGCTAGCCGCGAGGCGTGCTGACTCGACCGAGACGGGGGGCTCGACGTCGGCTCTAACGACTCCTTATCCTCCGCGCGCCGCGATCGGATGGTAGGATCTGACCGAGGCACATCCCGAGCCATCAGCACTCGCCGGAGCTCGCGCGTGGCAACAACGTCCGATCTCGCGAACGGCTATCCCGCCCTGCCCGAGGCAATCGCCGACTTCGCCCAGTCACTGCTCGCGAAGTCGCCGCGGACGAAGACCAACTACCTTTCCGCGCTGAACCGTTTTCAGGAGTTCTTGCCCAGCGTTGGTCTCGATCCGGCGACCGTGACGACCGATCAGCTCCCGGCCGAGGTTCTCGAGCGGTTCTACACCTGGCTCCTCCAGACGTACGGCCGCGACCGGCGGCTCACCGCCGTCGCCTACGCGAGCGAGGTGCGCGCGTTCTTCCGTTTTCTCGATCGGCGCCGCTGGCTGAATCCGAATCTGTCGTACGAGCACGTCAAAGACGGGCTGCGGGAGCTGATCGGTCGTCTGCATTACAAGACGCCCCGCGTCGACGACGCGGTCGCCCTGATCGTCACCTACGTCCAGAGCGTGCCCCTGCCGCCGAATGACGGTCGAAACCGCCAGCGACGGCTGGAGATCCTGCGCGATCGGGCGATTCTGCTGACGCTCTACGCGACTGGCATGCGTCGCGCGGAGATCGCCCGGCTGGACCGTGCCGACGTCCAGGATGGTCGGGCGGCCGAAGGGCTGATCACCGGCAAGGGTGACAAGGAGCGCGTCGTCTTCTTCGACGAGGGGGCGCTCGCGGCGATCCGAGTCTACCTGAAAGAGCGCGCGGACACGTATGCGCCGCTCTTTCTGCGCCACGACGATGGTCGGGGCAAGCCGGGGCCACGCGGCGAGCACTGGCGCCTCTCGCCCCAGTCCGTCTGGCTGGTGGTGAAGAAGTACGGCAAGCTGGCCAACGTCGAGGTCACGACCCATCACCTGCGTCATCTGAAGGCAAGGGTTATGTTAAATAACGGGGCGCAGCTTTCGGAGGTGCAGGATATCCTCGGGCACGCCTCGCCGGAGACGACCAAGCGAATCTACGCCCCCTACACCACCCAGCACCTGCGTGACGCCTTCGATCGCTTCAGCCTGCCAGCCGAGGAGCTGGCCCGTCGGGCGCGTCTGGACCTGGACCGGCGTGACTAGCGGAGGATCAGGAGCGAAGCCAGGGTTTGACCACGGGAAGCGGGCCGGGGTTCGCCAGACCCGAGCCCAGCCGCGGCGAGGACACCCACTACTGGTGTGTCAAGCAGAAATTGATGGGTGGACGCATGTGGGAAAATTGGCCCTGCGGGCCAATTTTCCCACATTGCTACTCCTCATATTTCCGTTGGCGGGGCACTACGGTGCGGAGGCCTTGAGCTTGTCGAGGAAGAGGTGGCGCGCCTTCGCCACCTTCGGCGCGACCACGAGCTGACAGTAGGGCTGGTAGGGGTTGCGCCGGTAGTACTCCTGGTGATACGCCTCGGCCGGGTAGAACGCGGTCAAGGGCTCGAGGGCGGTCACGATGGGTCGGTCCCAGAGCTTCGCCGCGGTCAGCTCGGCGATGGTCTGCTCGGCGACCGCGCGCTGGGCTGAATCGTGGTAGAGAATGATCGAGCGGTACTGCGGACCGACGTCGTGCCCCTGGCGATCGCGTGTCGTCGGATCGTGGATCGTGAAGAAGATCTCGAGCAGCTCCTTGAACGAGATCACGGCCGGGTCGAAGGTGATCTGAACGACCTCGGCGTGGCCGGTGTGTCCGGAGCAGACCTGCTCGTAGGTCGGGTTCGGGACGGTGCCGCCCGCGTAGCCCGACACGACGCTCTCCACGCCCTTGATCTCGTCGTAGACCGCCTCCAGACACCAGAAGCAGCCACCACCCAGGGTGGCCACGGCGCGAGCGCCAGATTTCTCGTCAGTCATCGTCCATCCTTTCCCGCCGTCGGTGCAGCGCGTGGCGCCGTGGGCAGATCGTCCTCGCCGCGCAGCGCCTCGCGGGCGGACGGGTACCGCCGGGACAGCGGGTGCCCGGACTGAGTCTAGCACAGACGCCAGCGGAGTAGACGGCCGGCGCGATTTGGGGTAGCATGTCGGCCGGGAGGAGTAGAACAGATGATCGCATCACGGCACGCGGCGATTGCCTGCGCGAATCATGCCTGTGTCCGACGCGGCGAACCGTTCGTCTACCTGGATCTGAGTCCCGGCGATAGTGTGATGGTGCGCTGTCCCGCCTGTGGCTGGATCTCGACGCATCACCTGGGGGAGGATGGGCGGATCACCGTCGAGCGGCGGTCGGGGACGGTCGTGGCGGAGCGGGCGACGCGGCGGGGAGCGCGGCAGAGCTGAGGGGCGTGGAGCGGGAGAGAGCGGTGCCTGCACAGAATCAGTTTGAACCCTGAGCAGCAGCCCACCAACCCACTCACCAGCAAGACTCCCACCTCGCCGGGAGCGACCGCAACGGATCGTCACCGGGGAGAACGGGAGGCACGACCACATTGGCAGTCAGGATGGAAATGCCCTGTTAGTCTACTCGGCGGGAGCACGGCGCCGGGAGAACGACGTGTTTCTGTGCAGACGAGGCACCGCCGGGACCGGGTCCCAGACTCGCGCCGGCTCCAATCAGCGGGAGACACGCCGCCAGACGCTTGTCGACCATCCCTGGCCGCGACCTACCCGGGGCAACGCGGGCCAGCGAGCACCGCCTCGTCCCGCCTCGAACGGTCACCGCTACGACTCCGCCACGACGCCCCGTCGTAGAAATCGCGTAAAGCCCGCTGCTCGCCCGGCCGACCACTATGTCTTGACCGATCGCGCGTGCTATACTCGCGCTGGTCGTCGCCCACGTCAGGCGCCGGGCCAAACGTCCGCGTGCGCCGGGTGGGCTGGCTCGACTGGCGGGAGATCGACGTGGCCCGGGCAGGGGCTCGCGCGACCTGCCGCCGTCGTGCGCGAGGAGGCGAGAGGGGATGACTAACGCCGTTACCAGGCCAGCCGCGGCGACCGCGTCGCGTGGCACGCCCCGAGGCAGTCGCCGCGCCCGGATCGTGGCGGTCGCGAACCAGAAGGGCGGCGTCGGCAAGACGACGACCGCCCAGGCGCTGGGGACTGCCCTGGCCGACCTGGGCGATCGGGTCCTGCTCGTCGATCTCGATCCACAGGCCTCCCTCACCATCTCGCTCGGCTACAACCCTTCCACGCTGACCGAGACGATCTACACCGTCATGTGCGAGTACAGCACGGCCGAGGTCCCGGAGACGGCGCGCGCGATCATTCCGATCGACGAGCACCTCGCGCTCATCCCCAGCAATCGATCCCTCTCGGCGGCCGAGATCACCCTGCTGCAGCGCCTGCGCCGCGAGTACGTCCTCGGCGACGCCCTCGAGCCGCTCCTCGGATCGTACGACTGGATCTTCCTCGACTGTCCGCCTTCGCTGTCGATCCTGACGGTCAACGCACTCGCCTGCGCCGATTCGTGCATCGTCCCGGTCCACCCCGAGCCACTGGTCACTGCAGCCGTCGAGACATTCTTCGAGCTGGTCGCGAACGTTCGTCGCTCGCGCCTGAACCCGCGCCTGACCGTCGAGGGCATCATTCTCACCCGCGTCGACCCACGCCCGACGCTCGACCGCGAGGTGATGGAGCAGTTTACCCGCTCGCTGCAGGGACGTATCCCCATTCTCGGGTCGGTCCGAAACAGTGTGCGTGTTCGCGAGGCGTCAGCCCAGCGTATCCCGCTGACGCGCTACCGCCCCGCCGCCGAGGCTGCGTCGGCCTATCGCCAGATCGCGGAGGACCTCCGTGCCGTCGCCCATTGAGCCGCGGCGTGAGAAAAAGCCGCGCTTCGAAAATCCGACACTCCAGACGATGAACTTTGTCGACTACCTCAGTTTCACGTCGCCCGCGGCGCCAGCCATCGGCGAGATCATCGAGTTCCGGGTCGCCGACCTCTGGCTGGACGAGCAGCCGCGGCTCCTCGTGCCCGAAGAGGTCCTGGCAGAGCTCATCGCTCGCGATCAGGCGCACCCACCCGCGCTCCTCGAGGCGCTGCGGACGGTCGCGGGCGAGCGGCCGTACTTTGCCCGGGTGCTGAGCGGCATCGAGGACCTGGCCCGAAGCATCGCCGCCGACGGGGTTCTCAATCCTCTGATCGTCGCGCAGGTTGGCGAGCGCCACGTCGTGCGCGACGGGCATCGCCGCTCGCTCGCCGCGATCGTGGCCGAACGGTCCACCGTCCCGATCCGCGTGATCGACGAGGAGTCGCCAGTCCAGGCCGCGGCGCGGCAGCTCGTCGTCAACCTCCAGCGCTCGGATCTGACCGCGCTCGAGCAGGGGCGCTGGCTTCTCCGGCTGGCGCGGCTGGTCGAGCAGGAGCTACGGGCCGAGCTGGGGAGCGCGGGCGAGCCGCTGGTCGTCGACGCGCTGGTCGCCCGCGACGTCGACGAGGACGAGGCCGGGGACGAGGTCCGGGCGATGCCGCGAGCGGAGCGCGAGCTAGCGGCGCGGGTACGTAACCGGGTCTGCGCGCTGACCGGCATGTCCAGCGTCCACTACTACCGTCTGCTTCGGCTGAACCGTCTCAGCCCGGAAGCCCAGGCGGTGGGACTGGAGCTGACCGAGAAGCAGCTCCGTCCGGTGACCGCGCTGCCTGCCGCGGAGCAGGCCACGATCGTCGCCTTCATCGCCGAGCGCAACCTCAGCAGTCGCGAAGCCGAGACGCTGGTCAAGGTCGCGCGGAGTGGGGACCGCGACGCGATCCGTCGGATCATGGCGAAGCTGGCGCGGGAGGAGGCCGGTCGGCAGCGTACCGCGGTCTCGTGGGAGCCGCTCCTGCACGCCGTCCCGCGCGACTTCGCCGCGCGGTGCGCCGCGCTTCACGCCGAGCTGGCGGCGCTCCCCGACGAGGCACGTCAGGTCCGCCTCCGGGCCATTCGCGAGCAGCAGCGCCTCGCCCGCGAGCTGGCGAACGAGTTCGGCGAGATCCTCGCGCTCTACGGCGGCTCCGACCTCGAGGACGGATCCGCGCCGGAGTAACGTCCTCCCGTCGCCCTTCTCCCGACCCCACGGTCGGCCGTCGCCGGTCACCACGAGGCACGACCTCACCCTCCAACGCCGAGTGTCGGTCTCGGCGCGATCCCGGTCCGACTGGATCCAGACGGTTCGGCGCGCTCGGGATGGGCACCACGTGGGGCCGTCATCTCTCACCTCGGCGCTCCAGTAAACCCGGGGACACCGGACCGCGCCGCTCTTCGTCGGAGCTCGACCGGAGGCACCCGGCGGCGCCCGGGTCGGCGCGAGGGAAGGAACCGAGCACCGGGCAGGATGAATAAGCCAGCAGCCGTCTAACACCCTCTCCCGGTGGGAGAGGGTGAGGGTGAGGGGCGGAGACCATACGTTATGCCGCGGACTCACGCCCTCACCCACCAGGAGAAGGAGGTCGCCGCTGCCTCGGCAGCTCACCCTTTCTGCGCAATGCGGTAATCGTCCGCCCCCGCGACGCGCCTCCAGCCGCCGCGCTGGTCCCAGCTCACCGCCCGGCGGTACCGGTCGGCACGGCCGCGGCCGTCGTCGCGCGGCCGTGCTCGCGACGTCCTCCCACGCCCGCCCGGCCGCCACGATACTGTGCGTCACCTATTCGCGGCGTCGCGGTGGTGATCGCCACGCATCGGATCCCCGGCGTCTCCACGGACCACCGCCCGCACGCGCTGCAGCCGCATCCAGTCCGGCCGCGCGTCCGCGCCCCCGACCCGGCCGGCCAGGTCCGCGCAGACCGCGGTGTCGAGTATCCCCGGGGATACTCGACACCGCGCGAGATGCCCGGCTCTCGGGCCAATGGGAGGACGACCCGACCGTCCCGGCCGCAGGGCCGACGGGTCGGGGCTGCTACGACGCGGTTCGACCGTGCCGAACCGGTCTCCACCACCGTGGGGTAGCCAGGTTTCGGGACAAGCGCGGACCGTGGCGACCGGCGCGGACGTCTCCTCGCGGTAAAGGTCCCGGTGGCACCGGGACGGGTCGGATCAGCGCGCCGCTCGCGTCGGCGACTCCTCACGTCCGTGAGGGTGAGCTGGCCCCTCCGCCGTCACGGCGCGACGACGGGAGCGGTCGATCTTACCAGAGGAGCGCAACGATAAGCGTAGGGACCCGGAAGGCCCCCTTCCCCGACGATCCCTCCGGGTCCCCATTCCGTCGCAGGCTGACTAAAAGCCGAAGGACTGATGCCGGAAAATAAAGAGCAGCGCCAGCTCGAGCACGTTCGCGAGGTAGAGCAGGCGCGTCCGTGGCCGACCCGGCCACGGGCCGTGGGCGTCGAGCCAGCGCAACCCCTCCCCGACGCGGGTCCAGGCGTCGGCCAGCCCCTCGACGACCTTTCCCAGAAGGCGATGCTGCGCCGCCGTGCGATCCAGGCCGATCCGCGCGGACAGGTCCGCGGCGCAGAGCGCGCGCCGGAGCGTTGGCTCGAGTTCGCTGCCGAGCATCTCTTTCGATACGCACGCCCACGCGCCCAGGCTCAGCGCCTCCTCGGCGAAAGCCCGTCCGTCGTAGCCGGTCATCGCGACGATTCGCGCCGCGCGCGTGGACGATCGAAGCGCACCGATCAGCTGCGTCGCGGATCGATCGGGGAAGCTCAGATCCAGCAGGATGACGTCGGGTTCAAGCGCCCGGGCGAGGCCGACCGCCTGGGTACCGCTGGCCGCCTCGACCAGCTCGACCGACAGCCGGCGTTCCAGGTAGCGCCGGAGGGTTCCACGCAACGTCCGATTGTCTTCGACCAGCAGAAGCGCCGGCCGATGTCTCTCCATCTCGGCGGCTCCAGACTCCACTCGACGGACCGACGGGGGCGTCTGCCGCCCGACCTGCCGAGCAATCTTGACTGACCGACGCGAGGCTCACCCGTGGCCCGACGCCGAGGCGGGTCTGCGCGGGACAGCATCGCGTTCCAGGGCAGCCCCAGGCAGCGAACTGACCCTCTCGGGGGACCCCGTTCGTGCCAGGTAGCGCTAAGCCTACCACCCCGGAACCGGTGGTCATGAGAAATTCTCCCCTTTCGGGTAGGTAAAATCACCCATGTCTCGGTACAACGGGCTACTCCCCGGCGCGAGGGCCCGAGTCCGCTAGGATCTGCGACAATAGTCTCCGAGCCTGATTCAGGAGGACACGAGTGAGACTCGCCGATAAGGTCGCCATCATCACCGGCGCGGCGTCGGGCATTGGTCGAGCCACCGCGCGTATCTTTGCCCAGGAGGGAGCGCGCGTCGTCGTCGCGGACGTGCGTCCCGAGCCCGGGCGCGAGACCGTTCGCCTGATCGAGGAGGCGGGCGGCACGGCCTGCTTTGTCGAGGTCGACGTCAGCGTCGCCACCGCGGTGAAACATATGATCCAGGTCGCGGTCGAGACCTACGGCCGACTCGACGTCCTGATGAACAACGCCGCCGCGGCGCGGGTGCGACCGGTGACCGAGCTCTCCGAGGAGGACTGGACCTTCACGATCGACTCCGGTCTGAAGTCGGTCTACCTCGGCGCGAAGTACGCGATCCCCGAGATGGTCAAAGCTGGCAAAGGCTCGATCATCAACGTCGCCTCGGTGAACGGTCTGATCTCGAACCCGTCGTTCTCGGCCTACAGCGCGGCGAAGGCCGGCGTCCTCGGCCTGACCCGCAATCTCGCGATCGATTACGGACTGCAGGGCATCCGCGTCAACGCGATCTGTCCCGGCTTCATCGCCAACGACGCGATGGAGGAGCGGCTCCAGGGCGATCCGCTCGAAAAGTGGGCGATGACCGAGACCCAGGTCCTCGGACGGTACGGCCGACCCGACGACGTCGCCTGGGCCGCGGTGTACCTGGCCTCGGACGAGTCGTCGTACGTGACGGGCGCGACGCTGGTCGTCGACGGCGGGCTGACGATCCAGTCGCCGGAGGCGCTGGTTCGCCCGTCCTTCCGTCGCCGCTGGCGGAAAGGAGTACTCGTGCCGAGAGATGAGTAGGCCAGCCGGACACGGACCGGAGAAGAGCTCCGTCGCACCGTCCCCGTGGCGATAGGAGGCAGGAGTATCCCCGGGGATAATGGCTTGCCCCGACCCCGGATCGAGGAGGGATGGACATGACGTCACCGCTGACCCGCCGCGAGCGGGTTCAGGCCGCGGTCGCCGGCGCGGAGGTCGACCGCGTACCGATCAGCTTCTGGGTTCACAACTTCGCGCGCGAGAACACCGCC
>CADDYW010000110.1 GCA_902810745.1 Chloroflexota bacterium
TATAATGCGACGCGATGGCCGAAGCACTCCCAACCGGGCGCCAGACTGCCCGGTCTGCCGAAAACCTCGTCTTCGCCGCGATCGTCGTCGTCTTCATACTCGTCTCGTCAGCGTACAACGTTGTGACTCCGGCCGGCGAGGGAGTCGACGAGATCTCGCATCTTGCCTACACGTTGTACCTGAAGAACAATCACGCCCTGCCGGTTCTGCCATTCGAGGACCGCCCCGGCACCGTGCTGATGGGCTACCATCCGCCGCTGTACTATATCGTCGCAGCGCTTGTCATCGCTCCGCTCGACACCAGCGACCTCGCCCGGGCACTCCTGACAAATCCGCACTTCTACTGGATCGAAGGGTACGGGCCGGGCAATCGTAATGTCTTTCTGCACTCGCCCACCACCGGCGAAGACTCGTTTCCCTACCACGGCGTGGTTCTGGCGATTCACCTCCTGCGGCTGCTCTCGACGCTTCAAGGGGTTGCCGCGCTTTTCGTCATTCGGGCGATGCTCCGGCGCCTGCTCGCGGAGCGCACCGCCCTGATTCTCACGGCGACGGCGGCGACCGGCTTCCAGCCAACCTTCATCAACACGTTCAGTGTCGCCCAGAACGACTGCATGGTTGCCCTGCTGGTCATGGCCGGCGTACTCTGGTGCATCCGCTACGTCGAGGATCCTTGCCAGGACAAGCGTTTCTCGTGTCCCCTCGTTGGCGGAATCATCCTCGGCACAGCCCTGCTCGTGAAGGAGACGACCCTGGCCCTCGGGCCAGTGTACGCGGTTGCCATCGGGCTCGTCGCGCTGCGCACGCGCCGCTGGGGTCAATCAGCGAGAGCGGCCGGGGTGGTTGCGCTGGCGATGCTGTTGATCGCCGGGTGGTGGTACGCTCGAAATATCCTCCTGTATGGCGACCCGCTCGCGCAAACGGTCTATTCCGCGCTGTACGCGTCCTCGCTGCACGCCGGGCCTTACCGCTGGGGAGATTTCCTGGCCTTCGTCCAGCAGTTGCGACGCAACTACTGGGGCGCCTTCGGCTACGTCCATATCCTGATGGATCAGCGGGTAGGGGATGCCTTCTGGCTTGCGGTCGCCGTCGCCATCCCCGGCTTCCTGGTGGCCCTGATCAAACGAAGACGGGATCCAAGCTTTTGCGTCTCCTGGGTCCTCGCGGCGGTAGCCGTGGCATCGTTTTTTAGCCTGTTCGTCCGATGGTCGATGATCACGGGCGGCGGAGCAGCGCACGGACGCTATTTCGTGGCGATCATGCCGGTCGTCGCAGCAGCCACTGTCATTGGCCTTCGCCAGCTGACGTCGAAGCGCTGGCCGATCGGGCCCGTCGCGTACGCCGGTGGAATGGTAGCTTTTGGCATCGCAGCGCCGTTCGCGGTCATCGCACCGGCCTACCGTCCGCCGATCGCGACAGCGGCGGAGATCCGCACCGCTAGAACCATTGGTGCAACCTTTGGCGGTGAGCTGGAACTGGTGTCGGCGGACGTCACGCCAGATCGTGTCTCACCTAGCGGGACCGCGACCGTCACCCTTTACTGGCGAACCGCCCGTTCCACGGATTCCGACCTGAAATTCCGGGTGCGGGCGGTCGCCCGCGATGGTACGGTGATCTTCGACAAGGAATACTGGCCAGCGGGTGGCGGTGTCCCGACGTATACTTGGCCCGTCGGGGTTACCTACCGTGATTCGTTTCCCCTCCCGGTGCCCGGCAACACCGCCCCGGGCCGGGCGCGTATCCTCGTCAGCGTTCAGCAAGCAGCCGTCGGCTGGCTCAGCAGCACTGGCGGGCGCGAGGTGACGCTGGGCGACCTGGCGATCGCCACCGTACCGAAGGTCCCGCGCGTGCCCGCCGACGCGACACCCGTGTTCGCCTCGTTCGGCAAAGAGATCGATCTGATCGGTTATCGGATCGCTGGCAGCGCACAAGCCGGAGGCTCGCTGGACGTGCGCCTCTACTGGAAGGCAGCGACCACACCGACCGAAGATGCCACCGTCTCCGTGCAGATCCTGAACGCGCGCGGCAAGCTGGTCGCTCAGAATGACTCCGAGCCGGCCCGCGGGCAGGCCCCCACCTCGACCTGGCCAGAAAACGTCGTGGTCGTCGACGATCACGAGGTTCCGCTGCCGCCAGACCTGGCGCCGGGCGTGTACCAGGTGATTGTCGCGCTCTACACGCGCCCCAGCCTCGCACGTCTCCGCGTGACCCACGGCGGAGTAGCGTCAGACCACCTGGACCTGGCCGGGTTGACGGTGCCGGAGGTCCGAGCCACCGGACTGATCGTGGCAGCGAAAAACCGGTCGTGCCATCGCGCGCTGCTCCACCCGAGCGGCCGCGAGGAGGATGATCTGCTGCTGGCTGGCGATGCGTGCGCTTTCCACCGGTTCGTCGGGATGTAGCTGAGGGCAGGAATCCGTCGCTGGGATGATGGAGCTTGTCGTCATCGCAGTTGATCTTCCAACCGATCCCTCGGGCAGGTATTCGTTCTACGCGGGCTACGTTGGCGCCAGCAACGTCTGGGACCACGCCGCCGACCCGCGCAATTACGCTCCGCAGCAGGTCATTCCAAGAGGATAGTCCCACAGACGAATGCCCCGCAAACCCCAACGGAGATCGCCTACGACGTGGGCGGTCAGGCGTTTCCTCGCTGGGTCTTCAATGACAAGAGACGGATAGCTCTCCCTTGAGCCTACTCGCCCTCCTCTCTGTAGAAGATGGCGCGTAAGTCGCGCGCGCCGTGCAGCACGCGGACAACTTCAATACCTTCGGAAACCTCGCGGTAGAAGATCAGGTAGCTTGTCACCGGGGAGTAGCGTAACTCTGGCGTAATCTCCGGTCTGGCCGGGCCCAGTTTGGGATTATCGGCCAAGAGCGCGCACCGGTGATCAATAGCATCAAGCAAGCGGTCGGCAGCGGCTGGACTGTCCGCCGCGATGTAAGACCAGATGGAAAGCAGGTCCTCCCGCGCCCGCCGGCTATGAATCACCCGTCCCATCAGGTGGGCGGCCTCTGCTCGGCCTCAAGACGCTGGCGCGCTTCTCGCTTGATGTCTGCCATATCGAGCACCCCGGCCGGCCCACTGTTGATTCCTTCGTCCCAAAGGCGGCGAAATTCTTCAATCTGCTGTTGCTGAAGGGTGCGTTTGCGCTTCCAGTCCCGCAGGGCGTCCCGGATAACTTCGCTACTGGACGCGTATTCGCCGCTCTCAACGGCCTCCCGCACCAGGGAGGCCAGATCCGGAGTTAAGGCGATGCTAATTTTTTCGACGACGGCCATGGTGCACCTCAGGTGGTATGATTAGCTACGACAAATTCCTACCATACTCGGTCCAAGCCTGCAAGCCCAAGACCACGGGACATGCCTCACGTCCCGTAAGTCACGTCCAATGCCCAAAGGGTCAGGCGTTCCGCGCCAGTTGGGAGTGACCGGGTCCTGCGCTCGGGCGACCGGGGGGTGCCACCAGCGCGCTCCGGGGACGACGACCGACGTGTAGATCCGCTGCCCCGACAGCGCCAGCGAGTTCGTCCTCCGCGACCGAGATCGGCAGGAAGGCGTGCTCTGGATCCGGGTGGTCACCCCAGCTGGCGGGGAGACGCCGGCGATGTCGCGATGATCGGCCTGGTCGGGGCTTCCGGGGGCCTCGTCCGTGCGAGCCGGGCGAGGGACAGCGTCAAAGCCTCCGCAAGCCGAATCGGCGCTGACCTACTCCGGGCTAAAGGCGTTGGTCAGATCGGTGTTGGGCAGGAGGCTCGGGTCGTGGACCCAGTGCGGAGCGCCCGGGTCGTATTGCTTGTAGAACGGGCTGTCCTTGGCTTCCTGATCCAGGTCCGCGGGGAGGTTCTGGCCGGTGAGGATGCCCTTGAGGTAGTCGGCAAGCAACACGCCCTGGGTGCAGGTGCAGCGCGCGTCGAACATCATGATCCCCCGCTGGAAGCGCAGGTAGACAAAATTGTGATTATGCGGATCGACCATTGGCGGGCTGGTGGGGATGCCCCAGATCTCGAGATCGAAGCCGGGCAGCAGGCGCGGGTCTCCCCCATTCGGGAACGCGACCGCGGCAGGCACGGTGTTCAGGAAGGTCTGGGAGAAGTGCACCGGCAGTCCCTGGAAGGAATCCGGGGCGTGCGCCTGCACCCAGGCGAGGACGGCCGAGGCATTGGTCGGATCGGGTGCGGTGGCCACCAGCGCTGGATCGAAGGCCGGGACGGTCGCGAAGTTGAAGCTGGTGTAGGGGAGCAGGCCCGGGTCGAGGACGTTCAGGAGCCGGGCGTGGCCATCGGGACCGAGCTGGACGATCCGCCGCTGGAAGAACTGAACCGGAAAGCCCTGGAAGAGAAAGGTCCGGCTGACCGGATAGCCGAAGGTGTTCACCCCGCCGCGGCGATTGAAGTAGTCCCAGATCGTATCGTTGTCGATCCGAAAGCCCGTCTGGGGAAAGTAGCGGCTGTCGTGGGAGGTCGGCATAGTCGACGGGAAGCCAGTGACGACGGTCACTGTTGCACTCGGCACTTGGCACGGCGGAGGGACGAATAGCAACCCATTCACGCCGACTGCAAAGGAGACCGTCGTGGTCTCACAGGTTTCAACCGTGGCTCCAGAAGTATCTTTCACGTCAATGTCCATCAAAGCAGGCACCGGCAAGCCGTTCACGCCAATCTTAATTACAGAAATTCTCCCGCCGGTTGGCGCGACAATACTGAACACCGGGTTACGGGCCGCGACCCCGGCCGTGGCAGTGACGGTGCCGGTCGCTGAGGATATCGCGGTAAACGTCACTGTGACAGACGTACCGGCGACCGTTTCTCCGGTTACGGGCGGGGTCGTGAACGGTACTCCGACCTTGGCATTGACAGTTGTTACCGTTTGGCCCTGAGCGATGGCAGGAACGTAGGCGAAGGCCGCCAGCAGCAGACCAGCAATTACCACAGTAGTCCGATACTCCCTTGTCACGCCCCGTAGTTCTCCCATGGGGATTCTCCTTTCGGTACTCGCCCGCACGTGCGCCGGAACCTCCGCCCGGGCGTCCCGACCCGTTTTACGCTCCGACATTATAGCAGCGCCATACCACAAGAGCCATCGGGCGGTTCTTGGGCAGCTCGGAAACCTGGATCCTTATCTATCGACGGCGGCAGCACCGGATGTACGCGAATCACGCCAGCCTTGGCGAGCCAGAGCAGGCCAAAGAGATCCTCCTCACTGTGAACTAGCGCGTCAACGGGCTGGGGCTCCTCGACAACGGCCGACTGGAGTCGCTTGAGGACGTATTCGGGAAGTAGGAATTCGAGTTGAGGTGGTACGGGAGGGGCTGGCATGACTACCTGACGCAACTCCACGATATCGCGTGGCTGTAGGCGACGCGTTGCATACGCTCCGAAGACGGACCAGAATGGAAAACGAACAGGCGGCCTTCTGGCCTCGCCAGTGGCCAGCGCTTCCCGCTTGAGATCCCGCCATACCGCCTCATATCGCGCTGTGATCACCGGCCAGTCATATTGGGACGCGTGCTCTCGAGCCTGCTGCCCCATCGTAGCACGTAGAGTTGGGTTGTTCAGAAGCGTCTGTAAACGAAGAGTCAGGGCATCTTCATCGACGGCGACACTCTGCCCAAGAATCAAGTGATCAGCGAGGAACAGACCCAATTCGGTTTGGGTCTCGACCACCGATGTGCACGGCCCCCAAGTGGTGGGAATGAGGAATCCCGTGATCCCCTCGTTGACCAGGTCTCGATATCCTCCCCAATCTGATGCGACAACGGGCAGGCCAGCAGCCATGGCTTCGAGCACGGCGAGTCCGAACGACTCTTGGATGCTGTCGACGGGAGATACGAAGACATCTGCCGACCATAGGACCAGTTGCTTGGTCGTCTTCGTAATGGTGGAAAGAATTCGCACAGCATGCGCAATACCCAGTATCTGCGCGCGAGCGATCAGGTACGTTCCGTAGTGGTTCGTATCGTCGCCGGCAAGCAGCAGCTGTAGATCTTGTCCGCCAGGAGTATGGCGGAGCGTCGCGAAGGAGCGGAGGAGAACATCTAAATCGGCCTTATCGAACGGCGTCAGCCGCCCCAGGTACAGCACATACCGGCCGCCAACGGGGAGTCCGAGGAGCCGGCGCGCAACCGCTCGCGGCAACTGCGGTTCCAGTGCCGGCACATCGATCCCCAGCGGCGCAAGCTCGAGCCGGTGCCGCCATGATCCCGGTTCCCAGCCGACGACCAGACAGAGGTTTTCCAGGAGGCGATGCAGGGCAGCGCGAGAGTCCGTTGACGAGCAGAATATGGCATCGAAGCGCGACAGTCCGCTGACGCAGGCCTCAAGAAAGTGCGGCAGCAGATGACCATAGCTGATGCTGTGATGTGTACAGGTGCAGGGGGTGGCCTCGAGAGCGAGCGGGCGCACCATCGCAGCGAGTCGGCCGAGCTGGCAGGAGCCGGGATCGTGGACGGCCAAGTAACGGCGCGTCTTCAAGGTGCGGTGGATCTGGTCAAAAGGGATCAACGAGACGCGTTGGGTGTCGACTCCCTGGCTCTTCAGCTGTGAGAGGTAGGACTCCATAGATTCGGGCAAACGGTGAGGAACAAACAGATCGTAGCGATCGGACGAGCCGTAACGAAGGATCGCCGTCATGGCTCCGGCTGTCGCCGCACGAGCCCCGTTCATCCACGGAATGGGCGCCGTCGCGCCGTCAACTGGAGGATAGCCGAGCAGAACCACGCGTTCCATCATGATTTTTCCTCTTCGTCTGCAGGGATGCCTCGATCAACTCAAGTGGGATCAGGCGAGTATTTCGGCTGGCCTGCCTGGAAAAGCGGCATTCCAGGTCGCTTGTCCAGGCAGTTACTCCTAACCTCCCGCCCTTGCGAGAGTGCCAGGCATGGATACCCCTTCACGCAAGATCGCGGGACTGAGCTAAAGCCCTTGACTGGCCAGCCTTTATCCGCTATGGCAATCTTGTCGCGGCGTCCAGATCCGCCGGACACGTTGGACTGCTGCCATTGTTCTGGTTGTACTGCCAGATTACCGGGGTGATCCCCCCGATCAGCGGCAGACTCGGGAAGCTCGACGGACAGCCATCACATGGCACCGGACCGTTACTGCCGCTGGAGTCGGTATCATCGGCTGACCAGATCGACGTGCCTGGGGGAATCCCAAAACCTGCGCCGGCATTCATGATGTCGTTCCACTGGGTAGCAGTTGAATAGACCCCGGCGCTGAGGACGTTGTGAGCCATTTGGTTGAAGAATCCCTGCCACACCTTCTGATTGAGCGCAACGTTGGTCGACCACCCATTCTGACCGCGAAAGCCCTCGAAATCGCCGAACACTGTCACGCGACTGATCGGCGCAGGGGCGGCTAATCGCGCGTCATGGGCCGCATCCGCCTGCCTCTGTCCCCAGTTGTATGCGGCATCGTTGTTGGTGGCACCTGCCGCATCCGGGCCCTCGACGAACCAGTACGCGTACGTGTTCGCTGCTCCTACTCGGTTCGCTGCCGATGCGTTGAAGTATGTGTAGTCTCGAGTAACTCCGTAGCCCACGCGGCCAATATAGAAATCTGCTGCACAGGGAAAATGATTGGAACCACTGTCACACCCGTAATACATCTACGACCCCTTCCTGTTTGAGTTCCAAGAGTTGCTTCGATGCTCCCAGCCGGAAGGGCCATCTCCATTCAGAGCCTGCCGTGGCCCTGGTTTCGGTCGGGGTATTCTCCCGACCTCCTCCCCGGCGGGCTCCGGATGGTGGCCCGGGCCCAAGGCCTTGGCCCCTCCGCCTGGCGGGGAGCGTCATTGCGCTCCTCGGGCTCCAGCATCGCACCGAACCCGGGGGGAGATTCAATCCCCCCTTGGGGGGAACTTGTCTCAACCGCGGGGGGATTTTTCCTCAACCCGGGTTGCAGTCGTCTCAGCCGCCCGGGGAGCGTTTCTCCACACCGCCACCTCGGCCCGGCCGGTCCCGCCCGACCGGGGGCAGGAGACCGCGCTCGCGGGCCACGCTGACAATCAGCCGCCGTTCCCGGGGAAACACCCCCAGCTTCTCGCCAAGGTGGTGGAGATGGGTCCGGATCGTCTCATCGCTGACCCAAGGTGGCCATTCCCCCGGGGTATAATCAGAATGCCAGTCTGCGAAGCTGGCGAGCCCGATTGATTTCATCCGTGCCGGTGCAAGTTCAGGATAGTGGCCTGGGTCTTTCCCAAATACCTTCCAGGCGACGGCACTGGTGCACCCCGAGGGTCTGAGGAGTGACGAATTATCTAATCACCGGCGGGGCAGGTTTCCTGGGGATCAACCTGACCCGCTATCTCCTGGCGCGAGGCCACGCCGTGACCTCGTTCGACATCGCCGAGTTCGACTATCCGGACGTGCGCGACCAGGTCAGGGCGATCAAGGGCGACATTCGCGACGCGGCCGCGGTCGACGCTGCGATGGAGGGGATCGACGTCGTCGTCCACGCGGCCGCCGCGCTGCCCCTGTACAGGAAGGAAGATATCTTCTCCACCGACGTCGACGGTACCCGCAACGTCGTCGACGCGGCGTATCGACATAACGTTGACCGCCTGATTCACATCTCGTCGACCGCGGTCTACGGGATCCCCGATCACCATCCCTTGCGCGAGGACGACAAGCTCGACGGCGTCGGGCCATACGGCAAGGCCAAGATCATGGCGGAGGAGATCTGCCTGGAGTATCGCGCGAAGGGCATGTGCGTGACGATCATTCGGCCGAAGTCGTTCGTCGGCCCGGAGCGTCTTGGTGTGTTCGCGCTGCTCTACGACTGGGCCAAGGATGGGAAGAGCTTCCCGATGATCGGGAGCGGGAACAACCGCTACCAGCTTCTCGACGTCGAGGACCTCTGCGATGCGATCTACCTGGCGGCGACCGGCGACAAGGACAAGGTGAGCGACACGTTCAACGTCGGCGCGAAAGAGTTTACCACGATGAAAGAGGACTACCAGGCTGTCCTCGACTACGCCGGATTCGGAAAGAAGATCGTGCCATTCCCGGCGTGGCCGGTCATCTGGGCGCTCCGAGTGCTTGAGTTCTATCACCTCTCTCCGCTGTACAAGTGGGTCTACGAGACCGCCTCCAAGGACTCCTTCGTCTCGATCGAGAAAGCCGAGAAGATCCTCGGATTCAAGCCGAAGTACTCGAACAAGGACGCCCTGCTCCGCAACTACAAATGGTACCTGGAGAACCTCTCCAAGTTCGAGCACAGCTCCGGCGTCTCCCACCGTGTCCCCTGGAAGCAAGGGATCCTCGCCCTTGCGAAGATCTTCTTCTGAGGCTAAAGTGACCGTCGAAGCGAGAGCGGCGGAATGGTAGCCATTCTCGCTTCGCGGATCATCAGAACGCGCTGGGAGAAGAGAACGATGACCTTATCCGTGGGGTACATTGGCCTGGGCTACATGGGTAAGCCGATGGCGCGGAATCTCCTGAAGGCGGGGTTTCCACTGACTGTCCACAATCGTAGCCAGGCTGCCGTGCGCGAGCTGGTCGCCGAGGGCGCCACCGCCGCCGATTCGCCGAGGGCCCTGGCCGAGCGCGTCGACGCGGTCTTTTCCTGCCTGCCCGGCCCATCCGACGTCGAGACGGTCTATCTCGGCGAGAACGGCGTCCTGGCCGGGGCGCGCGCCGGGAGCGTTCTCGTCGACATGAGCACAATCGACCCGGGGACACATCAAAAGATCGCTAGCCTCGCGGCCGAGAAGGGCATCGGGTATCTCGACGCGCCGGTGAGCGGTGGCACGACCGGCGCCCGCGACGGCACCCTGACGATCATGGTCGGCGGCACCGCCGAGACGCTCGAGAAGGTCATGCCGGCGCTGCGTGCGATGGGCCAGCGCATCTACCACATCGGCCCGGTCGGGACCGGGGCCGTCGTCAAGATCGTGAACAACATGATGTCCGCGATCAACGCGCTCGGCGTGATCGAAGGGCTGGTCCTGGGGACGAAGTTCGGGATCGATCCGGCGCTGCTCTATGAGGTCTGCAGCAACAGCTCGGCCGGCAGCCGGGCGCTCACCGGAACCGGCCAGGCTATCCTCAAGCGCGATTTCGAGCCGGGCTTTATGATCGATCTGATGCACAAGGACGTCGGGCTGGCAGTAGACCTGGGGAGGAACCTCAAAGTTCGAACGCTCGCGGCCGCGCTGGCGCAGCAGGTGCTCCAGGAGGCGCAGGCCGCGGGTTTCGGTCGCGCGAGTACGAGCGCGCAGGTCATCCCCCTCGAGCGCCTCAGCGGCGTGGAGGTTCGAGCGAGGTCGGCCGGGCAGTAACGAGGGGCCAGACGCCAGCAAACTGGGAGTAACGAAGCCACCGACCGGCCGTTATGCATGGTAGCGAGTGACAGCCTGTTGGAGTGGCGGCTCCGGATGGATTGTTACCCGCCAAAACCAACCTGATTCTGCCGGGAGGTGGACGCTAATGAACTGGAGACGAGTGCTGGGTGCGACGACGGCGAGCGTGCTGCTGCTCGGGGGCCTGATCTGGACTGCTTTCGCTGCTCCCGAGCCGGGATTCACGGTCGCGCCGTTTACCTATTCTGCCCTGGGCCTAGGTGACTTCACACCAGGTGGTGGCCCGGCGGCTACGGCGCGATGGGTCGACCTGAACGGAAACGATGTGCTCCTGCTTTCCAAGAACGTCCCGACGAGCGAGGTGGCGGCCGCGGGAGCGCAGCTCGAGGGAGTGAAGGGCTTGCCGACGACTGACCTGACGCTCAGCTTCACCCTCGCGACGTCGGACAGCTACTGTGGCGCGGGGGCTCCGCGCTTCAACGTCAGGCTGACGAACGGCCAGACCATCTTCCTGGGCTGCATCTACGGAAACGACGGCTCCGGTAAGGTGAGCTTCACCGCTGGCCAGACGTACGGAGGAGTCACCTTCCCATCGGGTCAGACGGTCGACAGTATCGAGATCATCCAGGACGAGCAGGGTACCACCTACCTGGATGACATCACGGTTCAGAATCCCCGCCACACCGTCATCGTGGGCGGACCGGGGAATAGCCGATCGCAGTAGCGATCAGTTAGAGGAGTAATGCGAGAGATCGAGCAGCGCGCGGTGACGGCCTACCGCGACCGATTCGGCGCGGAGCCCGAGGTCGTCGCCAGCGCGCCCGGGCGGATCAATCTGATCGGCGAGCACACCGATTACAACGGAGGATTCGTCCTCCCGTGCGCGATCGACCGCCGGATCGCCGTGGCGATGGGGAAAGGCTCGATCGAGCTTTACTCCGACGATTTTCACGAGATGCGTTCTGGCGCTGCCAGGGATGGCTCCTGGGCCGACTACCCCCGCGGCGTCGCCTGGTCGCTGAGCGAGGCTGGCTACCGGCTGGAGTCAGTACGCGCGGCGATCGCGGGCGATGTTCCGCGCGCCGCCGGTCTCTCGTCGTCCGCGGCGATCGAGGCGGCGACGGCGCTGGCGCTCGACGCGCTCTTTCGGCTCGGCATTCCACGGCAACGCCTGGCGACGCTCTGTCAGCGGGCCGAGAATGCCTTCGTCGGCGTGAGCTGCGGCATCATGGATCAGTACGCGTCGCTGCTCTGTCGAGCCGGCTCGGCCCTGCTGATCGACTGTCGGTCGCTCGACGCCGAGGAGGTGCCGATCGACCTCGACCGCGCCGGCCTGAGCCTGCTGGTCTGCGACACGCGGGTCAAGCGCGAGCTGGGCGCGACCGGTTACAACGAGCGCCGCGCGACCTGTGAGCAGGCCGCGCGCGACCTCGGCGTCGCGCTCCTTCGCGATGCGACCGAGGCCGACCTGGCGAAGCTCACCGGGCTCGCGCTCAGACGCGCCCGACACGTCGTCACCGAAGATCGTCGCGTGCTGGAGGCGGTGGAGGCGCTGCGGGCAGGTGACGTCGCGGCGTTCGGTAAGCTGATGTACGCCTCGCACGCCTCGCTGCGCGACGACTTCGAGGTCTCCACGCCCGAGCTGGACACCTTCGTGGATCTGGCCGCGCGGGCAGGTGCCGTTGGTGCTCGCCTGACCGGCGCTGGATTCGGAGGCTGCGCCATCGCGCTGATCGCACGTGATCTGGCAACAGATCTCGCCGATGCGACGCGCGCACGGTTCCGCGAGCTTGGCTTCGCCGAGCCCGCGTTCTACGAGTTCCGTCCGTCGGCCGGGGCTGAAGTGGTTTTGTAGTGCGTCTCCGATTGTGAGCGGAGGCGCTCGGCGGCCTGCTCGGGTGTCAGGTCGCGCTGGGCCTCGGCGAGCATCTCGTAGCCAACCATGAACTTCTTCACGGTCGCGGAACGGAGCAGCGGCGGGTAGTAGTGCGCGTGCACCTGCCAGTGCAGCGAGTCGCCGCCGTCGAATGGTGCGCCGTGCCAGCCCATCGAGTAGGGGAAGGAGACGCCAAAGAGGTTGTCGTAGCGAGTGAGCAGGCGCTTGAGCAGATCCGCGAGGCTGGCGCGCTCGACCTCGAGGAGGTCCGGCAGACGCGATACTGCCCGACGTGGTAGAACGACCGTCTCGAACGGCCAGGTCGCCCAGTACGGGACGATAGCCAGCCAGTGCTCGTTTTCGACGACGACCCGCTCGCGCTGGCTCGCTTCGAGGCTCGCGTAGTCCAGCAGCAACGGCGAGCGATGTTGCGCGTAGTAGGCGCGCTGCTGATGGTCCTCCCTGGCCGGTTCGTTCGGGAGCGATGCCGTCGCCCAGATCTGGCCGTGCGGATGCGGGTTCGAGCAGCCCATGATCACTCCCTTGTTCTCGAACACCTGCACCCAGCGATAGCGTCGCCCGAGTTCCGCCGTCTGATCCGCCCAGACGTCAACGATCCCACGGATCTCCTGGATCGTCAGCTCGGGAAGTGTCAGGTCGTGGCGAGGCGAGAAGCAGACGACTCGACAGGTTCCCGGTTCCGGCGCGGCGCGGAGCAGGCGCTGCGCGACATCCACGGAGCCATTCGACACTGGCGGCGCCGTCCCGAGCTGATCGACGAAAGGCGAGGCCGGGATCTCTGGAAGCAGCGCGGCGAAATCGTTGGTGAAGACGTAGGTGTGCTCATAGCGCGGATTGACCGCGCCAGTCGCCCGCGCGTTACCGGGACAAAGGTAGCAGGTCGGATCGTAGGCGGGAAGATTCTCGGCCGGTGGCTTTTCTACCTGCCCCAGCCAGGGGCGCCGGGCACGGTGCGGTGAGACGAGGACCCACTCGCCGGTCAGCGGGTTGTAGCGTCGGTGGGGGAAGTCAGCATCCACCCTTGGCATGCGCTACCAGGCCTCACGCACACGCTGATCCATCGCGTGAACGTCCTCGATCTTCTCGGCACGGTAGGCGAGGAGCTTCTCGCGCAGCGCCGGGTCGCTCGTCGCGAGGATCTGGACCGCGAGGAGGCCGGCGTTGGTCGCGTTGCCGATCGCCACCGTTGCCACCGGCACGCCGCGAGGCATCTGGACAATCGAGAGAAGGGAATCCAGCCCCTGCAGATGCGCGAGCGGCACCGGCACGCCGATAACCGGTAGCACGCTGTGGGCGGCGAGCATCCCCGGCAGGTGCGCCGCGCCACCAGCGCCGGCGATGATGACCCGGAGACCGCGCTCGTGAGCGGTGCGACCGTAGTCGGCCATCTCGAGTGGCGTTCGGTGCGCTGAGACGACGCGGACCTCGTGAAAGACGCCAAACGAGCGGCAGACCTCGGCTGCCGCCTTCATGACCGCCCAGTCCGACTCGCTCCCCATCACGATACCGACGAGGGGAGTTGCAGTGTTCCTATCGATAGCCATCCGGTCATCTCCTCTCGACCGCCGTTTCGGCGTCCAGATCGTCCACTGCTCACCACTCGATGCACGAGGCGGCCCGGCGGGCGGTCTCCAATGCCTCCTCGGGCGTGTCGCCGAGCGCGGTGACGTGGCCCATCTTGCGGCCGGGACGTACCTCCCGCTTGCCGTAGAGGTGGAGGAACGCGCGCGGGACCGACTCCGCTGCCGCGACGCCGCGCGGGCTAGCCGGCGCTGTCCGCGTGCCGAGCAGGTTGACCATGGCGGCGGCTGGCGCTACGAGGTCGATCGGTCCCAGCGGCCAGGCGAGAACCGCGCGCAGGTGATTGGCGAACTGCGACGTGCAGCAGCCTTCGATCGTGTAGTGGCCGGAGTTATGGGGGCGCGGCGCCAGCTCGTTGAGCAGAACCGTCCCGTCGTCCAGCCAGAACATCTCGACGCCGACGACCCCCACGGCGTCGACGGCCTTGACCGCCTCGACGGCAATCTCACGTGCGCGCTCCGCCACGGCTGATGGAATCCTGGCCGGCGCCACGACCTCGTGGCAGATGTGATCGCGCTGGACGGTCTCGACGACCGGATACACCGCCAGCGAGCCATGGCGACCCCGGGTGACCATGGCCGCGATCTCGCCCGCGAAGTGAACGAACGCCTCGGCATACAGATCGAGCGCGGCCCCCTCACGACGCTCGGTCGTGCCAGTCAGCTTCGCGATCGCTTCCGCCGCCTGCGACGGCTCGTCGACGGTGGCGTTGCCGTGGCCGTCGTAGCCCAGGCGACGCGCTTTCAAGATCAGAGGCCAACCGAGCTCGGCACCCGCCCGGAGCAGATCGGCTTCCGATCGGACCTGGCGAAACCGTGGCACCGGCAGACCGGCCCGCTGCAGCATGTCTTTCTGGAGAAGCTTGTCCTGGACGATGCGCAACGTTTCCGGGCCGGGGTAGACCGGTGTCCCGCGATCGACGATGGATTGGAGAGCGTCGGCGGCGACAAACTCGCTTTCGAGCGTGACCAGGTCGACGCGCGCGGCGAGGGCCTCGCGCGCGGCCGGGTCGCGCCAGTCGCCGACGACCTCGTGGTCCGGTCCGACGATCTGCCCGGCCGGGGACGCGGCCTCGCGCTCGAGGATGAAGATCTCGATGCCGAGGTCCCGCGCTGCCTCGGCGGTCATGCGGCCCAGCTGCCCACCACCGAGAATGCCGACCCGAGGATTCGCGGAATTCCGATTGAGAGCACTCACGGAAGTATTATACCGGCTGCTTCCGGATAAATCTGCGTCGTGTAGGATCAGAGGAGTGCATAGGTCCCGACCACGGAGCACCCTGAATCTGACACCTGGTCGAGCGGCAGGCTCCCGACGACGGCGTAGGGGCGCGGACTGTGGAGGAGGGCGGGGAGGGACCTTATCTGCTGCCCGCCAGCCCTCGCGCGAGTCACGCGAGCGGCGGCAGCTCGTCTGCCGCTCCGCGCTCGAGGGACCGGATGAACGTGCATTGACGAGCAGGCATGCATCTATGTATACTCGTAGTACATAGTCATGATGAGTACTACGCATCCGGGGATGGCTACAATGAAGGAAATGCTGAGCGTCATTACTCGA
>CADDYW010000111.1 GCA_902810745.1 Chloroflexota bacterium
CTGCCCCGAGCGTGGCCCCGGGGGTATGACACCAGCCCAACCTTTCCTTGCCCTTCGGAGTGGATCGCGTCACCCGGCTGACCGCCGTCCCCCGCGTCGAGGCACCGCGGTAGATGCCTCGGCGCGGGGGCTTTTCGTGGCCTGACGACGATCGATCCGGTGCCCTACCGCGGCGCTGGTAGAACAGTACCGTCTGAGCTGCTGCGAAGCGTACGATGTATAATGCTGAGGCATATGCGTCGACGGTATGGGCGACAGCCGGGGTGCGCGTGATTCAAAAGCAGCTGTGCCCTGGTCCAGAACGGCGGATCACGCCGACGAATCGATTCATCAGTCAGTCGAGCAATTGACCTTTGTCCATCGGCTACGCGCCGGCGACGCGGCTCCGCCTGCCACGGCGGTGAGAGGCGGGCAGCTGGTGAGGGAGCGTGCTCCTGATTCCCACTTCTGCGCTGCCGACCGCAGCCAGGCGGTGGCAGCAAACCCTGAGGGACAGGCCGTCGCACTGATTGGATGGATGAACCGGTAGGTATGCTGAAGATCGCGTCGCACTTCGATCCGGTGGCGGACGTGGTCCTCTTCGAAGGCGACTGCCTCGACCTGCTTCGAGACATCCCCGACCGCTTCGTCAAGCTTGTCGTCACCTCGCCGCCCTACAACCTCGGCAAGTCCTACGAAAGTCGGCTCGATCTGTCCGACTACCTCGCGCAGCAGCGCCGGGTCATCGCCGAGTGTGTCCGCGTGCTGGACGAGGCTGGCAGCATCTGCTGGCAGGTCGGCAACTACGTGGACGACGGCGAGATCATCCCGCTCGACATCGCGCTCTATCCGATCTTTACCGAATTCGGACTCCACCTGCGCAATCGGATCGTCTGGCACTTCGAGCACGGGCTGCACGCGTCGAAGCGATTCTCCGGCCGCTACGAAGTGATCCTCTGGCTCACCAGGGGCGACGCTTACACGTTCAACCTGGATGCCGTCCGCGTTCCGCAGAAGTATCCGAACAAGAAGCACTTCAAGGGACCGAACCGAGGTCAGCTCTCGGGGAATCCGCTGGGGAAAAACCCCGGGGACGTCTGGCAGATCCCGAACGTCAAGGCAAACCACGTCGAGAAGACGATTCACCCCTGCCAGTTTCCGGTCGAGCTGATCGAGCGACTGATTCTCGCGCTGACCGACGAGGGGGATTGGGTGCTGGACCCGTTCATCGGCGTAGGAACGACCGCAATCGCCGCGCTGATGCACGGTCGCAGGGCGATCGGCGCGGAGGTGGTGCCGGAGTATGTCGCGGTGGCGAGGGATCGCATCCACCGGGCGGAGAGGGGAGAGCTCCGGATCCGACCCATGGAGCGGCCGGTGTATGACCCGCGCGCGGCACGCGTGATCGTGCCGCCGAAGATCGTGCGAATCGAAACGACGGCTGGATGACCAGAGCGGCGTCGTCGCGGCGAGCTCGAGACGCTTGTCCACGTGAGCGGTGACGACGCGGGATACGACCTCGGTTCAAGGATTGCCGTCACGCTCAAGCACGGGATTGACTCCTACCACGCTCCCGGCGCTGACATCAGCACGGCGCACCGCGAGCCGATCCACGCGGTAGTCGATCCTAGCGCACGGCTGTACGTCGCTTGACGTATATACCCCTCTCGGGTATATTATCCGTGCATACCCCACGGGGTATGCACGGGGCGAACGCGGGGCGAAGAGGATCGCCGGGGACCCGAGAGAAGCCCCCTTGGTCCAGCTCGGTTGAAGTGCCCCTATCTCGGTCGCACGATTCGGCGAACGCCTGGTGCGTCACGGCTGGCAACTACAGGCGTTCTGATGACGGTTGTCGACGCGTGACCCTGAAGGATTCCACGGCGCTCCCCGGTTCGAGTTCAGAGGAGGTTCTAGTGCTGTGTCAAGCAGAAATTGACGGGTGGAGGCATTTGGGGAAATTGGCCCTGCGGGCCAATTTCCCCAAATTGCTACCCCTCATATTTCCGTTGGCGGGGCACTGGTGCGAGAGCACGACAAAGCGTTGCGGGATCGCCTGGCGCGCGCCGAAGGGCAGCTTCGCGGAATCGCGCGGATGATCGAGGAAGGCCGCGATTGCGACGACATCGTGACTCAGCTTCTGGCCGTGCGCACCGCGATCGAGCGCATCGCGACCGAGGTCATCAGCACCCATATCGACGAGTGCCTGGTTCGGATGCCACCGGACGAGGCACGCGCGACGATCGCGCGCGATCAACACCCTTGCGCGTCTGGAGTAAGACGCGTGGACACAATCGTAAATGGAGTGAAGGAAGACGCAATGGACTGGCTTACTCACCTGATCAAACCGGCAGTTCCCAGCCTGACGCCAGCCGAGGCCCACCGCCTGCAGCGTGCTGGCGCACTGCTGATCGACGTTCGCGAGCCTGACGAGTGGCGCGGTGGCCACGCGCCGGGCGCGAAGCTGATCCCTCTTGGGCAGCTTGCCGCCAAGTTCCCTGCCTTGCCACGAGACCGCGAGATTCTCTTTATCTGCCGCAGCGGCAATCGATCGGCGCGGGCAACCGACGCGGCGCGAGAAGCCGGCCTGCGCGCGTCGAACGTTAGCGGCGGCATGATTGCCTGGGCCCAGGCAAAGCTGCCAATCGAACGTTAACGGGGAGAGGTCGACGTGGAGATCCTTGGCCTGGTTCTGGCCGCACTGGTCGGCCTGTCGCTGGGGCTTCTGGGCGGGGGAGGCTCGATCCTGACTGTCCCGATCTTCGTCTACGCACTTGGCTTCGCCGCCAAGGAAGCGATTGCCATGAGTCTCATCGTCGTCGGGGCGACCAGCCTGGTCGGGGCTATCCGCCACTGGCGAGCCGGTAACGTCAATCTGCGTGTCGCTCTGGCGTTCGGAGCGATCGCCATGACTGGATCCTACCTGGGCGCCCGTCTGGCGCACTTCGTCAGCGGTCCGACCCAGCTCGTCATCTTCGCGCTCACGATGGTTCTCGCGGCCGTCTTTATGTTCCGCGATCGACGCGAGACGATTACGGCACCCGATCCGGCCCCATCGCTGGCCCCTGGCGCCGCGCTGGTCCTGCTTCCCGGCTTTCTGGTAGGATTCCTGACTGGCCTCGTGGGTGTGGGCGGGGGCTTTCTCATCGTTCCCGCGCTGGTTCTCCTGGGGCGTGTCCCGGTCAAGCAGGCCATCGGCAGCTCACTTCTGGTGATCGCGCTCAACGCCGCGTCGGGCTTCGCTGGCTACCTTGGTCAGGTGGAGGTGCGCTGGGCCACGGTTCTCCTCTTCACCGCGATCGCCGTGCTCGGCATCTTTGTCGGCTCGTCGCTCGTGCGCCACTTCTCGCCACGGACGTTACGCCGGGCTTTCGCCGTGTTTGCCGTTGCGATGGGGCTCTTAATCCTGTATCAGAACCGTGGCGTCTTCGGCGCGCACATCGTTTCTACCAACGTTCCCGCGTCCACTTACCAGGCCGGGGTATCTGGAGATGTCGCATGATTTTGCAGCGTTTCTATGACGAGCGCCTTGCTCAGGCGAGCTATCTCGTCGGCTGCTCGGCAACCGGGGAGGCCCTCGTCATCGATCCGAATCGAGACGTGGACCAATACCTCCGGGCTGCCGAGAGCGAGGGGCTGCGCATCAGCGCGGTCACGGAAACCCACATTCACGCCGACTTCGTATCCGGTAGCCGCGAGCTTGCCAGGCGAACCGGGGCCAGACTGTTTCTCTCTGACGAAGGCGACGCGGGCTGGAAATATGCCTTTGCTCACGAGCCGAATGTCGTCCTGGTCGCGGATGGCGATACAATTCGGATTGGCAATCTGCGTCTCGACGTTCTTCACACACCGGGGCACACGCCGGAGCACCTGTCCTTTCAGCTAACGGATACCGCGGCCAGCGCCGAGCCAATGGGAGTCTTCACGGGCGACTTCGTCTTCGTCGGAGACGTGGGCCGACCGGATCTCCTCGAGCGCGCGGCGAACCAGGCCGGCACGATGGAGGCTTCCGCGCGCACGTTGTTCCGCTCCCTCCAGAAGTTCAAGCGGCGGCCGGATTATCTCCAGATCTGGCCAGGACACGGGGCTGGCTCGGCGTGCGGCAAGGGCCTGTCGGCCGTCCCGCAGTCGACGATAGGATTCGAGCGGCTCGCCAACTGGGCATTCGCGATCGACGACGAGGATACCTTTGTCCGCGCGGTGCTGGACGGACAGCCGGAGCCACCGCGCTACTTTGGGAGGATGAAGCACGTCAACCGGGCGGGGCCACAGGTTCTCGACAGGAACCGTCGCCTGGAGCAGCTATCCCCCGAACGCCTTCTTCCCTTGCTCCGCCAGGGGGAGATCGTGGTCGACGTGCGGTCCGCCTCGGCATACGCGCGGGGGCACATTCCCGGGACGCTGAGCTTGCCATTCGACCGATCGTTCCTGACGTGGGCAGGCTGGCTTCTGCCGTACGACCGGCCCATCTACCTCCTCGTGGATGATCGGGCTGGCCAGGCTGCCGACGCGGTCGTGCGTGAGCTGGCGAAGATTGGTCTCGAGAGTACAGCCGGTTACTTCGGGGCAGATGCGGTGTCCTCCTGGCGGGACGAGGGGCGAGCGCTTGAGACGATCGATCTGGTGACGCCGACGTGGCTGGAGCAGGTCCGTGGCGGTGACGAGGTGACGCTGGTCGACGTGCGGGGCCTCGCGGAGTGGGAAGCCGGGCACATTCCCGGCGCGCGACACATCCCGCTTGGAGATCTCAGCACGCGTCTCGATGAGATTCCGCGTGGCCGTCCGGTCGTCGTCTACTGCCGGAGCGGCGCACGCTCGGCCATCGCGGCGAGCATCCTGCGTCGTCACGGCCTGACGGACGTCCGTAATCTCGAAGGGGGATACGACCTCTGGAGCAGACGCCGGGTGGAGGCGGTGGTCGCAAGCCAATGATGGGCCGTCGAGCATGCTCCGGCGGATACGCGCGCGGTTGCGTTTGCTGCTCGGCGATGCGCGCGGGGCTGCGTCGTCTCTAGGGCAGCTGCCGCTCCAGGTCTCCCGGCTCGGTCGTCGGGAGCTGGCAGACGAAGTTCTGGCAGACGTAGGCGGTCGCCTTGCCGTCGACCGCGGGGCGGTCGCGCAGGAGTGGGATGGCCTGCGCGGCGGCGACGTCGCCCGGGCGGCTCAACGCGAGCGCGAGGTGCGGCTGGTAGCGGCGGTTGACGACCTCGAGCAGGGCACGGGTATCGGCCGCCGCTGGATCGCCGATCAGGGCCACCTCCTTCGGCTCGGCGAGGTAGAGGTCGAGCGCGCAGAGCAGCCGCCCGAAGGCGAGCGGGTGCTCGGCCATGGCCTCGGCGAGCGGAGCCAGGATCTTCCGCGCGCGCTGGCGCAGATCGTCGTCGCCGGTGTAGCTTGCCAGCCGCAGCATCACCTCGGCCGCGACCGAGCCACCGGCCGGGGTGGCGTTGTCGTAGAAGTCGCGCGGGCGGGCGACGAGTGCTTCGTGATCGTGACTGGTATCGTAGAAGCCACCGGACGCATCGTCCCAGAACCAGGCAATCATCGCCTGAACAAGTCTTTGGGCCTCTTCGAACCAGCGTGGATCGAACGTCGCGGTGTACAGCGCGAGCAGCCCGTCCGCGAGGAACGCGTAATCCTCGAGGTAGCCATTGAGCTTGGCGATGCCGTCCTTATAGGTTCGTAAGAGCCGACCGTTCCGGCCGAGCCGGTCGAGGACGAACTCGGCCGCGCGAGCCGCGGCGGCGCGGTAATCCTCCCGTCCGAGCACCCGTGCCGCCTCGGCCATCGCCCGGATCATCAGCCCGTTCCAGGAGGTGAGGATCTTTTCGTCGCGGCCGGGCCAGACGCGCGTCGATCGGCGCTCGAAGAGCAGCCGGCGCCCGCGCTCGATCGCGGCGCGGGCCACATCGATCGAGACGCCGGCCTCGGTCGCGACCTGATCGGGCTCGCGCGCCAGGTAGAGGATGTTCTTCCCTTCGAAGTTGCCGTGCTCGGTTACCCCGTAGGCTAGCTCAAAGAGCCGGGCATCGTCGGCGCCGAGCGCCTCGCGGATCTCCTCGGCTGACCAGACGTAGAACTTGCCTTCCTCGCCCTCGCTGTCGGCGTCCTGGGTCGCGTAGAACCCGCCGTCCGAGCTGGTCATCTCCCGAAGCACGTAGTCGAGCGTCTCCTCGACGATGCGTCGGTAGAACGCGTCGCCGGTCACCTGGAAGGCGTAGAGATAGACCCAGGCAAGCTGGGCGTTGTCGTAGAGCATCTTCTCGAAGTGCGGGACGAGCCAGATCGCGTCGACCGAGTAACGATGAAATCCGCCGCCAAGCTGATCGTAGATGCCGCCACGGGCCATCCGCTGGAGCGTTCGCTCGACGATTCGCAGCGCCTGGGCGTCGCCGGTTCGCAGGTACTGACGCAGCAGGAACTCCAGAATCATCGGCTGCGGAAACTTCGGCGCGCGGCCGAAGCCGCCGTGCAGCGGATCGAACTGGCTCGGCAGGGCCGCTGCCGCCCGATTCAGCAGGTCCGGCGTGAGAAGCTGATCGCTAGCCGACGGCAGCTTGCGATCACGCAGATAGCGCGTCACCTGGGCGACGGTGCTGGCGACGTCCTGGGGACGATTTCGGTAGGCGTCGGCGACGCCCTGAAGGACGCGCTTGAAGCTGGGCATTCCCGGCCGATCGGTCGGTGGGAAGTAGGTACCCGCGTAGAAGGGCACCAGGTCCGGCGTCAGGAACACCGTCATCGGCCAGCCGCCGCTCCCGGTCATCGCCTGGACGACGTCCATGTAGATCGAATCGAGGTCTGGCCGCTCCTCCCGATCGACCTTGATCGAGACGAAGCTCTCGTTCATCAGCGCGGCAGTGTCGGGATCCTCGAACGACTCGTGCTCCATCACGTGGCACCAGTGGCAGGCCGCGTAGCCGATGCTGAGGAGGATCGGCTTGTTCTCGCGCCGCGCCCGCTCGAGCGCCTCTGGCCCCCAGGGGTACCAGTCGACCGGATTGTAGGCGTGCTGGCGCAGATAGGGGCTGGTCTCGTGGATCAGACGGTTGGGTGGAGGCATGGTGTTCCCCTCTGGTGGACTCCATGGGGATTATAGCAAGGGGAGGTAATTGGTGCTGGACGGTGGACAGGGAACGCCTGGCGATGGGTACCAGGCGATTCTGGGACCCATCGCCGTCAAAGCTGGGGCTACTCCGGCGTGAACGCGTTGGTCAGGTTGGTATTGGGCAGCAGGCTCGGATTGTGGACCCAGTTGGGCTGGGTAGGGTCGTACTGCTTGTAGAACGGGCTGTTCTGCGACTCCTGGTCCAGGTCGGACGGGAGGTTCTGGCCGGTCAGGATGCTCTTGAGGTAGTCGGCCAGCAGAATCCCTCGCGTGCAGTTGCAGCCGGCGTCATAGTGCATGATCCCCCGCTGGAAGCGCAGGTAGACGAAGTTGTGGTTGTTGGGATCGACGGTCGGCGGACTGGTCGGAATCCCCCACATCTCCAGGTCGAAGCCGGGCACGAGGCTCGGGTCTCCCCCGTTCGGGAACGCGACCGAGGCAGGCACGGTGTTCAGGAAGGTCTGATAGAAGTTCACCGGCATTCCCTGGAAGGAATCCGGGGCGTGCGCCTTGATCCAGGCGAGGGTCGCCCCCGGATCGGTGGGTGGAGGGGCCGTGGCGACCAGGCCGGTGTCAAAGCCGGGGAAGGTGGCGAAGTTGAAGCTGGTGTAGGGCAGGAGGCCGGGATCAAGCACGTTCAGCAAGCGCGCGTGGCCATCGGGGCCGATCTGGACGATGCGCCGCTGGAAGAACTGGACCTGGAATCCCTGGAAGAGAAAGGTCCGGCTGACCGGATAGCCAAAGGTGACGACGCCGCCGCGCCGGTTGAAGTAGTCCCAGATCGTATCGTTGTCGATACGATAGCCGGTCTCCGGGAAGTATCGATTATCGTGAGGAACCGACGGGGTCGCAGTTGGAGTTGCCGTCGCCGACGGAAGCGGTGTCGCGGTCGACGTGGCAGTGGGCGTCGCGGTCGCGGTTGCCGAAGACGTCGGGGTTGCCGTGGGCGTTGGCGTCGCATCGGCGAAGACGGCGCTACTGGCCAGCAACGCCGTCAACGCCGTGGCGACCACGGCCAGGCCAAGCTGGGTGTAGAGCGACCGAAAAAGCATAAAACATCCTCCAGACGAGACACGTTACTGTTTCCTCGCGTGCGTCTCACGATTGTCAGTACTGGCTTCGTTTGATGCCGATGGCAGGGATGGCTGGTATCTCAGGACGCCGAAGATCCCATCGGGGGGAAGCAGCCCTGCGGCGCATCGGTCGAACCCGATCACCACTCGGGACTGCGCATCGGATGGATCTCCTCGGGATTGCTGTCCTGGCATTCAGGGGGTCAGGTCACCGTGCAGCTACCTCCTCACCGCCGTGAGCTTCGCCTCGGGACGATCGGTCGGTCTCGCCGTCCCTCACCCGGATCAACGGTGGAGGCACCCGCGTGGTTACAGGCGAGGGCCTGATATCACATCCCGTGGAATGGAGAGAGGTTTTGAGGAGGTCTGGCGCCAGGTCACTCCAGAAAAAATCACTCTCCAGCGTCGCTGGAGGAGATCGCTTCCTGCACCAGCGCGAACAAGGTAGTACAGTAAGTCCCAGCTAGCGCGTCCGAGCATGCGCGACCACTCACGATCTTTCCAGCCGAGGCTCTCGAAGAGGCGCTCCTTGATGTCGTCACGGCCGACGACCGGCAGCGAGAGCTCCGACCCGATGCGACGGGCCAGCGTCGTCTTGCCAGTACACGGGAGGCCGGTGATGATGACGACCGCGAGCTTTGACATCTTGCTACGCCGCGATGAACCCGCCGTCGACGTAGAGGATCTGGCCGGTGACGAAGTCGGAGGCCGACGAGGCCAGGAACACCGCGGCACCGCCGAGATCTTCCGGCTCGCCAACGCGGCCGAGCGGCGTTCGTTTGACGACCTCGGCCCGAAACTCCGGGTTCCGGAGGACCGGCCCGGAAAGCCGCGTATCGATCCAGCCGGGGGCGATCGCGTTCACGCAGACGCCGTACGGTCCCCATTCGACGGCGAGCGCCCGAGTGAGCTGACCAACGGCGCCTTTCGTCGGACCGTAGAGCGAGCGGCCGGGAAGGCCGATCGTCGTCGTCAGCGAGGCGATGTTGATGATCTTGCCGGAGCGCTGCTCGAGGAAGTGTCGGCCGGCCGCGGCGCAGGCGAAGGTGACGGACTTGATATTCGCGTCGTAGACCTGATCGAACTCGGCCTCGGTCAGATCCACCGTCGGCTTGCGCGCGCCGACGCCGGCCGCGTTGACCAGGATGTCGATCCGCCCGAGCGTCTCGACCGTCCGGTCGACCATGGACCGGATCTGCTCCACCGACGTGACGTCGGTCGGGATCACCGTGGCGCGTCGTCCGAAGGCGCGCGCCTCGCCCGCGACCGCGTCGAGTGCTTCGACCGATCGCGCCGCCAACGCGACGTCGGCGCCGGCCTCGGCCAGCGCGAGGGCAATTGCCCGGCCAATGCCACGGCTGGCACCGGTAATGAGCGCGACCTTCCCGCTGAGATCGAACGAGCCTCTCACGCCGTCCTCTCCAGCTCCTCGGCCAGCAACTGCAGCGCGGCGATGGCAAACGCCTGCTTGTTCTCGGCGCGCTCGCCGGATCCGCTGTTCACCTCGACCGCGCGGCGAATATTCCCAGGACCGACGACCGCTACATAGGTCAGGCCAGCGGGCTTGCTCGAGCGACGACCGGTCTGTGGCCCGGCGATGCCGGTCTCGCCGATGCCCCAGGCCGTGCCGAAGAGGTGGCGGGCGCCCTCGGCCAGCGCCAGCGCCGTCTCGTCGCTGACCGCGCCAAAGCTGGACAGGTCCTCGGCCGAGATTCCCGCGACCTGCTGCTTGCTCGCGTTCGAGTATGCGATCATCCCGCCGGCGAACCAGGCCGAGCTTCCGGCGCGATCGGTCAGCAGGTCGCAGACGCGCCCGCCGGCCGACGACTCGGCGACCGCGACCGTCTCCTTGCGCTCGATCAGCCTCTCGGCGATGCGGGCGACGAGGACGGCTGGATCGGGGGGCAGAGGTCGCGGATCGGGGATCGAGGATGTCAAGGCGGGGACAGCACTGGGCTTCGAGGAAGTCTCTTCATCGGCGGTCCGGGCTTCGCCCGAGAGCCGATCGGCGCCCGAGCGCGCGCGCGCCGGTTCCCACGCGCCCGCGTCGGTGATGACCACGTCGATCAGGTCGGCGGGGATTCGATCAAAGCCGGGCGGCACGACGACGGCGCCGGGAGAGGTCCAGCGGTCGATCTTGGCCGACTCGCAGACAATCGCGACCGGTCGTCCGGCCTGCTTCGCGGCCACGGCGAGCGTCAGGCTGGGAGTGCCGTTGAGGACCGAGCCGTCGGCGAGGACGCTGTCGGCGCCGAGCCAGACGCGCGTGGCATCGGCGACGCGCGTGGCAATCGCGTGATCCGGGACGACCTCGACCGCGACTCCCGACGGGCGCAGCGCACTGGCGAGGTCGTTCCCGTAGCGGTGGCCACTCGGATCGACCGACTCGGCGGCAAGCACGCCGCGAAGCTTCCCGGTGCGCTGGGCGAGCGTCAGGGCGTCGACGATCGTCTGGCTGAGGCTGGCGGTGAAGATCACGCCGTCGGCGGGCAGGCGCGCTACCGCGTTCTCGACGGCGGCGCGGGCTTCCCGCTCGGACTCGGCGATCAGCGATGCCACCAACGTCGAGATGGCCGAGCGCAGGTCGTCGAGCGTCGTCGCATTCTCGGCGGCGGAGCCGAGATCCCGCAGCAGCCACTCCATCCAGAATCGCAGCGGCGCCATGCCCGGTCGCGCCTTGATCAGCGCGTCCGCGCAGGTCGCGATCTCCTGGAGAAGATCGGCTGGCGCGTGAGCCGTCGATCCCTGCGCGCACTGGTCGACGACGGTCAGCGCCCGCCGCGCGAGCCAGGACGCGCCGTGCTCGCGGTCGGCAGCGATGTCCGCGATCAGGCGGCGGATCTGCTCTTCGCTCATCGCTCACCAGCTGCCGGAGCGACGCGCGCCCAGGTCTCGGGGAGATTCGGGACCGTTTCGAAGTCGGCGAGGTCGGCGGGATCGATCCAGCGCAGCTCGACGTGCTCCCAGTCGAGGCGGATCCTCTCGGGGTGAAGCACGACGAACCGAAATGGGTGGACGATCCACTGGTGACCGGTGGCGGTGTCGTCCACGGCAAGCGGTTTGCCGCTGGCGACCAGCTCGATGTCGTCGTCGGTCAGGCCGGTCTCCTCGCGAATCTCGACGCGGGCCTGCTGCTCCGGCGTTCGATCGAGCTCGATCGAGCCGCTCACGCCGGCCCAGCGCCCCGGATAGGTGCGAACCTGACCGCTCCGGCGCAGTAGGAGGATCTTCCCCTCGGATTCCAGAAACGACGTGACGACCGCGCGCGGCTCCACTCAGACGAAATCCTCGGCAAAATAGCGTGGCGAGAGGCGCTCGCCGGTTACCTGCTCGAGCGTCGTGTCCCAGTCGGCGCAGGCGCCACGGCGGAAGAGCTCGTCGATCAGGAACTTTCCCGCCGCGGGCGTATCCACCAGCCGACCGAAACGCTTGACGATCGTGCGGTTGAGCTGGGAGGCCATCAACTCGCCGAGCATGTAGTTCTGGTAATAGACCGGGTACAGTGCCAGGTGGATCTTCGCCGCCCAGTCCGGCTGGTCGCGCCCCTCGGGCCGTGGCACCCTCTGATAGCGCTCGACCAGGTCCCACCAGAGAGTGTTCAGATCGCGCTCGGGATTCTCGTACATCGCGCGCTCGAAGTTCACGACGACCAGCACCCAGCGGACGAAGATCAGCATGCCCAGGCGCTGGCGCGAGCGCACCAGGGGTGCGATCCGCGCGACCTCGTCGGCCGGCGCGCCAGCTACCTCGATCAACCACTCGTCGTTGAGGGCCAGCCGACCCATCAGCATCGCGATGGCCTCGGTCGAGAGGGTATGGGCCGGGCGGCGCAGCAGGAAGGGCAGATCAGGATCGATGTACTTGTCGTAGACGGCGTGCCCGAGCTCGTGCAGTAAGGTCTCCATCCAGCGCTCATCGGATTCGAGGCTGCACATCACCCGTACGTCGCCCTTCCGATCGATGTCGGTGCAGAACGCGTGCTGGTACTTGTTCGGGCGACCGTAGAGATCGCTCCGCGCGAGAATGTCGCGTACGTCCATCCCCAGCCCATCGTAGCTGCGGATGGCGATCTCTTCGAGCTTGCGGCCGGTAAAGAAGCGGTCGACGTTTGCCGCGCCCACGCGTGGCGGGCGCTGGAAGAATGGGTCGTGGTAATGCCACGGCCGCAGGTCTGCCGTCTGAATCTTGTAGCGATCGGCCAGGATCTCGTCGAGCTCGGCCTTCGCCTGGCGGAATGGCTCGTCGGTGAGGCGCGCCAGCTCGTCCAGCGTGGCGAAGAGGCGAGCTTCGTCGATCTCGTTGAGCAGTAAATTCTTCGCGTAATGATTCGCAAATCCGGCGCGGCGCGCCGCGTCGTTGCGCAAGCGGACGAGCTCGAGCACGGTCGGGGCGACGCGCGGGCCGATCTGCTTCGCCGCCTCCCAGGCAGCCTTCAGCCGGTTCGAGTCGGTCTCGGTCATCAGAACCGCGGCAAGCTCGTTGTCCGAGCGCGGCGCTCCCTCGAAGGTTCCGCGGAACGTGTTGAAGGTCGACTCGACCTCTTTCTGCAGCTGGGTGATCCGGTCGATCGTCGCCTCGTCCTGCTGGCCCTTGGCGAACGAGTAGTAGAGCAGCTGGATCTGCCGCGCGAGCACGGGGTCAGAAAAGCCGTCGGCCTGGTGCCAGGCACGCACCTTCGCGAAGCGCTCCGGATCGGCGTAGATGCGCATGATCTGCGCGCGGATCTGAGCGAGGCGCTCGTCGTGCTCGGGCCGACCGGTGGCGGCCGATTCCCACTCCTCGATCGCCTCGGCGCGCATCAGCGGCTCGACCGTGGCGACGTGCGTTGCGATAAAGCTTTCGGGTGTTTCCATCAATGCTCTGTCCTGCTCCAAGTCTTCGCCAGGGATGGAATCGGGAGCGTAACCCTGGCTCCTCCCTGATCCTGCATCAATGGTCGGTCGGGCGGCGCTGCAGGATTTCGATCGCGTGCGGCAAGACGTCCAGAACGGCGCCCAGGGACTCACGCACACCCTTCGGGCTTCCCGGCAGGTTCACGATCAGCGTCTGGCCTCGGACCCCCGCGATCGCGCGCGAGAGCATTGCTCGGGGTGTCTGCTTCAGCCCTTCCAGCCGCATCGCTTCGGCGATGCCCGGAACCTCGCGCTCGACGACCGCTCGCGTGGCATCCGGCGTCACGTCATTTGGCGAGAGGCCGGTGCCGCCGGTGGTGAGGATCAGATCCAGCCGAAGAGTGTCGCACCACTCGCGCAGCGTCTGCTCGATCGTCGGCAGATCGTCGGCAACTACCTGGTAGGCCTCGACACGCGCGTCGAGGCGTGCGATCATCTCCCGAATCGCCTGTCCGCTGGTGTCTTCCCGCTCGCCCCGCGCACCGAGCGTGCTCGCCGTCAAAATGCCGACCCGGATCACTCGTCCCCCTCGCGCACTGTCCAGACATGATAGCACACCCTTCGCACGCGGCGCCCGGTGAACGCTTGACGATGGGCCTGCGCACGTACGATAATTACGCTAACTACGTAATTAGCGCTACCGTCGATGGAGGGAATTACGGTGAGAGAAAGAAAGGTCGGAGCCTTTGAGGCACGGCGCCAGTTTGGCAGGATTTTACAAGAGGTGACTGCTAAAGGGGATCGATTCGTGGTGGAACGACATGGTGAACCCGTGGCGGCGGTTGTTCCAATTGAGGTCTACGAACAATGGAAGAGAGCGCGGAACAAGTTTTTTGACAGATTGCGTGCCGCTTCTGAGCAATCAAACCTGACACCCGAGGAAGCGGATCACCTGGCGAACGAAGCAGTGGAAGCAATCCGAGCTGGTACGTAGCTGGATGCGCGTCGTCATCGATACCAACGTGGTTGTAAGTCGCTTCTTGTCTCCCAGCGGCGCCCCTGCCAAGGTGTTTGATTTATGGAGAACGGGTGCGTTTGATCTTGTTGTCTCGGCAGCGATCCTGAATGAGTATCGGAACGCGCTGGCCCACCAGCGCGTTCGCTCTCGCCACCGTATGAGCGACGAGGAAATCGCCGAAGTGATCAGTGGATTCCAGGAATTTGGGATTCTTGTCGAGACCGAAGAAACAGTCAGCGTCGTCGCGGCGGATCCGGACGATAACAAGGTGATCGAATGTGCAAGTGCTGGCATGGCCGACTATATCATCAGCGGGGATCGTCACTTGCTCGACGTTGGCGAATATCAGGGAATTCAAATTCTCCCCCCGGACGCTTTTCTCGTTGCTTTCAGACCGGAGATCTGTTAGGTGACCGCGGATCCGGCCAAGACTTCGCAGAAGGATCTACCTGCGGCGAGTTAGGATTGCCTCGCCTTTGCACCACGGTCCCTCCTGTCGGGAAGGAATGAGCGCATGAGCAGCACGACGCGAAACCTGCTGATCGTCGTCGCGTTCGTGGTCGTCTATCTGGTTCTGCCGACGCTGCGGGTGGACCTATCGCTGCCGGTCCTTGCCGTCGCCTTTGGTGTCTTTGTCCTGCTCAGCCTGCTGTTCGACGTGGCGAGGGCGCAGCGGCGCAAGGCCGCCCAGCAGAGGGCGGCGGCGGATCCCGCTCTGCGACAGCTTGTCGTCTACGTGGGCGGGTCCGATGGCCACGTCTACGCGCTTGGCGCGAACGACGGCTCGATTCACTGGCAGACTCGGCTCCAGCGGGGCTTGATCGCTCTCTCGGTTTCGGCGACGCCAGCGCTTGCCGACGGCACACTCTACGTGGGCTGCCGCGATGACTGTGTCTACGCGATCGAGACCGGGTTCGGCTCGATTCGCTGGCGCTGCCCGACCGGCGGCAGCATCCGGTCACGACCGGCGGTTGCCAGCGGGATTGTTTACGTCGGCTCCGACGACGATCATCTCTACGCGATCGATGCCGAGCGCGGATCCGTGCTCTGGCGCTACCAGACCCGCGGCGACGTCTGCTCGGATCCAACGGTGGTGGATGGGGTTGTCTACGCTGGTTCGGACGATCACGCGGTCTACGCGTTGAACGCTCGCGA
>CADDYW010000112.1 GCA_902810745.1 Chloroflexota bacterium
GCTCCGCGCTCGGGGGACCGGATGAACGTGCATTGACGAGCAGGCATGCATCTATGTATACTCGTAGTACATAGTCATGATGAGTACTACGCATCCGGGGATGGCTACAATGAAGGAAATGCTGAGCGTCATTACTCGAAAAGGGCAGATTACGGTCCCCGCCGAAATCCGCCGAGCGCTCGATCTTCACGAGGGAGATAAGGTCGCCTTGACGATGGAAAACGATCGGGTCAGCTTGCGGCGCGTGGGCAGCGTCGTTGCCCGCACCGCGGGCATCCTCAAAGGGGAAGAACCGCCGCTGCGTCCGAACGAGCTGCGTGCGGTCGCGGAACAAGCTATTGCGGACGAGACTGTCGAGCGTCTTCCCCGCAAGAATGCCTGAACCGTTTCTTGATACAAACATTCTGCTCCGTCACTTACTCGGCGATCATCCGGAACAGTCTCCTCGAGCCACGGCGTTTCTCGACCGGATTGAGCGACGAGAGATTCGCGTTCACACGGCAGATACGGTCGTGTTCGAGACAGTCTTTACTCTGCAGCGGTTCTACCGCCGGCCCAGGGACGCGATTCGTGATGCCGTTCTTCCCATCCTCGAACTACCGAGCATCATCCTTCCCGGGAAACGGCACTTCCGCGAAGCCTTCGACCTGTACGTTGATCTCAATCTTCCCTTCGCGGATGCGTACCACGCCGCGCTGATGAAGAGCCTGAAGCTAGACGAGATCGTCACCTTCGATCAGGAGTTTGACCGTGTTTCTGGAATCAGGCGCGTAGAACCCTGAAGGCGTTGGTCAAGGCAAGGCCAGGTAGGATCACGGCGGTACAGTGTTCGGCTAGGGACGGACTGCCTGAAGCAGATTCGGATACAGTCCTGCCCCATCACAAATGTCATTCCCCTGCATTTTTGGCCCTTGTCTCTTCCCAATATGAGATGCATCGGCCCAGGCCGTCGGTCTCGAAAAGATTGACGGTCTTTTGCCACGCCGCTACAATGGCCAGTGTTATGGACGCGATTGGATTCGTGCAAGCTAGTGCATTGCCGGCTTCGGACTCACGCCCCGACTGAAGCCGGCAGCAACCGGGGCGCAACGACGATCTTCTGCCAGGCAGGTGCACGGCGGCGGGTGGTCGTCGATTGTGCTTGAGCCTTTCCATCGCGAAACATCGATACTGCCAGTTCAGGGACCGCGGGCGCGAGCAGTGTTCCGCGGTCCTTTCGTGTCTTCGAAGGGGGCGCAGCACCGTTCGCGATCCGGGCCCGCCGGAGGTGTTACGCACCCGTGCTTACCGTCGAAAACGTTGGCCTGATCCTCGGCGGCCGAACCATCCTCGACGACGTCTCATTTCAGATCGGCAAGGGCGAGAAGGTCGGCCTCGTCGGGGTCAACGGCGCTGGCAAGTCCAGCCTGCTCAAGATCATCGCCGGTCAGCTTCTTCCGGATCGTGGAAACGTCAGCGTGCCAAAGAGCGTCGGCTATCTGCCGCAGGAGCCGCGTGCCTCCTTTCCGCCCGACCACACCATCCTGGAATGTCTCTTCGAAGCACGAGGGCTTTTGAAGCTCTCGCGCGAGCTCGAGACCCTCGCCACGGCGATGGCGCGCCTGCCGGCCGGCAGCCCGGAGCTGACCAAGACACTCGCCCGCTACGGTCAGCTCCAGTACGACTGGGAGCACCTGGGCGGCTACGACGCCGAGCCGCTCGCGCGACGCCTGCTCTTCGGCCTCGGGCTGGGTCGCCTTCAGCTCGAGCAGCAGTTCTCCAGCCTGAGCGGCGGTCAAAAGACGCGGCTGGCCCTGGCAGCGCTCCTCTTCAGCCGACCGGACGTGCTCCTGCTGGACGAGCCGACGAATCACCTCGATCGTGGCGCGGCCGGCTGGCTGATGGATTATCTCGTCAGCTTCCCCGGGACGGTTCTGCTGGTGTCCCACGACCTGGCTCTGCTCGACCGCGCGATCACACGGGTGCTGCGCCTGGACGAGCAGACCGGCCACCTCGAGGTCTACCGCGGCAACTACAGCAGCTATCTCGCGCAGCGCGAGGTGCGACGGCTCCAGGCCGAGAAGCAGGCAGCCGTGATCGGGCGCAAGGTCGCGCAGCTCCAGGCCACCGCCGACCGCTGGCGAGCCAAGCCGACGAAAGCGGGGCTGGTCCACAATCTGGACCGTCGCGTCGAGCTCCTCCGCGCGTCAGTGCCGACCAGGCCAGCCCAGTCGCGTGGACCGAAGATGCGAGCGATCGAGCCCCCGAAGACCGGTCGGATCGTCCTCGAGGTCTCCGATGTCTGGAAAGCCTACGGCCAGAACATTGTCCTCACCGGCGTCAGCTTCACTCAAGAGCGCGGCCAGATCATCGCGCTGGTCGGGCCGAACGGGGCAGGCAAGACGACATTGCTCAAGATCGTGGCTGGGGTCCTCGAAGCAGACGATGGGCGCGTCGAGCCGGGCCACAACGTCCGGACTGGCTACTACGCGCAGGAGCACGAAGCGCTGGACCCGGCGTCGACGGTCCTGGACGAGGCGCGCCGCTCGGCGAACGTCGGGATGACCGCGACCGGCTCCACGACGCCACCGGGCGACGGCCAGATTCGATCGTTTCTCGGGACGTTCCTGTTCAGCGGTGCGAAGGTTTACCAGCGTGTCGGGACGCTCTCGGGAGGCGAGCGGACCCGGCTGGCGCTGGCCAAGCTCTTCCTCGAAAAGGCGAACCTGCTGCTGCTCGACGAGCCGACCAACAACCTGGACCCGGCCTCGCAGGAGGCGCTGCTGAAGGCGCTGAAAGCGTTCACCGGCAGCGTGATCATCGTCTGCCACGCGGTCGAGTTCATGCAGCGCCTGGCACCGGAGCGCGCGCTGATTCTACCGGCGAACCAGTTCGTCCCGTTCGACCCGTCGCTGGTGGCAGTTGACGGGCCAGCACGGAAGAGGAGACCTGCTTGACATCGGCGCGAGGGCTGTTATAGTCCTCAAGCCAGGACAGCCGAAAATCCGATCAGGAGACGAGACGAGATGCCCGATACGCGCATCACGCTTACCGAACGCGAGCTCCCCCGCCAGTGGTACAACATTCTCGCCGATAGCCCGAAGCCACCCGCGCCGGTCCTTCATCCGGTGACGATGCAGCCGATCGGCCCAGACGACCTGGCGCCCCTCTTCCCGATGGCGCTGATCATGCAAGAGGTCAGCACCGAGCGCTGGATCGACATCCCTGACGAGGTTCGGGACGTCTACAAGCTCTGGCGGCCAACGCCGCTCCATCGGGCGCTGCGGCTCGAGAAGTACCTGCAGACACCCGCGCACATCTACTACAAGTACGAGGGCGTCAGCCCGGTCGGCAGCCACAAGCCGAACACCGCGGTCGCGCAGGCCTACTACAACAAGCAGGAGGGGGTTCGCCGACTCGCGACCGAGACGGGCGCCGGCCAGTGGGGAAGCGCGCTCGCGATGGCCTGTCGCATGTTCGACCTCGAGTGCACGGTCTACATGGTGAAGGTGAGCTACCAGCAGAAACCGTATCGGCGGCTGCTGATGGAAACGTATGGCGCGACCGTGCACGCGAGCCCGAGCATGGAGACGCGCGCGGGACAGAAGGTGCTTGCGGCGAAGCCGGACTCGCCGGGGAGCCTTGGCATCGCGATCAGCGAGGCGGTCGAGGACGCCGCGACGCACGACGACACGAAGTACAGCCTGGGAAGCGTCCTCAATCATGTGCTGCTGCATCAGACGGTCATCGGGCAGGAAGCGAAAGCGCAGCTGGAGAAGGCCGACGACTATCCCGACGTCGTCATCGGCTCGTGTGGCGGCGGCAGCAACCTGGCGGGCCTGAGCTATCCGTTCCTGGCGGACAAGCTGAGTGGCCAGCGTCCGAACCTGCGTGTCGTCGCGGTCGAGCCCGCCGCCTGCCCGACGCTGACGCGCGGCAAGTACCTGTACGATTTCGGCGATACCGTCGGGCTGACACCACTGGTCAAGATGTACACGCTCGGCCACACCTTCGTTCCAGCGGGGATTCACGCGGGTGGCCTGCGCTACCACGGCGATGCGCCGAGCCTGTGCCTGCTCTACGACGAGAAGATCGTCGAGGCGGTCGCCTACCATCAGAACCCGGTGTTCCAGGCGGCGGTCGCCTTCGCGCAGACCGAGGGCATCGTCGCCGCGCCCGAGTCGGCCCACGCGATCAAGGCGGCGATTGACGAAGCATTGCTGGCCCGCGAGGAAGGGAAAAAGAAGGTCATCCTCTTCAACCTCAGCGGTCACGGCAATTTCGATCTGCAGGCGTACGACGATTACCTCCGCGGCAAGCTGGTCGACACCGAGTACTCGACGGCCGAGGTAGAGCAGGCGCTGGCGGGATTGCGCCAGCCGTGACGTGTGATGGGTGATGGGCCGTGGGTGGTGGGTGGTAGGTCGTAGGTGAAGGTCGACTAGGTGACGAGCAAATGACGATGCTCGCACCCGCTCGTCAGTCATCGCGTTTGACCAGCGAGGCGGGGGATGCTCACCACCGAGACACCGATAACACCGAGGGGGTTTGAGGTGTAGGGTTTTGGATGCTCGCCGAAGCATCCTCGCCGCTTTTACCCAGTACTGCCATTGCTCAAACTCGAAACCGAGTAAGCCTCTGTGCTCTCGGTGTCTCGGTGGTGAACGGTTCTTTCGTCCTCGCTAAGAGCTCGCAATTTTTCGCGATCGACTTTCCGGCAGGGCGCCATGCGACCCGACCTCGGCGGACCCGGCGACCAGACGACAGGACAGCTTCGTCGCGGCATCGGCCTCGTTGGGCTCACCGCGTACGGCGTGGGAACGATCCTCGGCGCCGGGATCTACGCGCTGATCGGAGACGCGGCTGCGCTCGCCGGCCACGGCCTCTGGCTGTCGTTCCTGATCGCGGCACTGGTCGCGGCGCTCACCGGTCTCTCCTACGCCGAGCTCGCGACGACCTTTCCCATGGCGGGAGCCGAATTCGAGTACGTGCGTCGTGCTTTCGGATCTGACCGCCTGGCGTTTCTGGTCGGATGGGTTCTCGTCCTCAGTGGGACCGCGTCGGCAAGCACGGTTGCCCTTGGATTCGCCGGCTACCTACCCAGGCTCGGCGGAATCTCGCCCCCGGCGATCGCCGTTCTTCTGTTGCTGATCCTCTCGGCGCTCAACTTCGTCGGCATCCGCCAGTCCACGGCGGTCAACGTCGTCCTGACGGCGATTGAGGCGGGTGGTCTGCTCCTGATCATCGGGGCCGCAATCGGGGCGACCGGGCTGCCGCTTCCGTCGCGGTCGATCGAGAGCTGGCCCGGCGTCTTCGAGGCCGCCGCGTTCGTCTTCTTCGCCTACCTGGGTTTTGAGGACATCGCCAACGTCGCCGAGGAGACGGTCTCGCCCGAGCGACTCGTACCGATCGCGATCTTGCTGTCGGTCGTCGTCACCGCGGTTCTCTACGTTGGCGTCGCCCTGGCGACGCTGGCTCTCTCGTCTCCCGAGGCGCTTGCCGCTTCGTCGGCGCCGCTCGCCGATGCGCTGGCCGTCGTCTGGGGCGGGCGTGGTCAGCAGATCCTGAGTGCGATCGCGCTGTTTGCGACGGCGAACACGGTCCTGCTGCTGCTGATCGCGGGAACTCGGATGCTGTACGGGATGGCGCGGGCTGGCGCGCTGCCGCTGATCCTCGGTCGGGCGAGCCCGGCCACCGGGACGCCCGGAATCGCGATCGTCTTTCAGGCGCTCGCCGCGGTGGCGTTTCTGCCGGTCGGCGGAATCGGGATGCTGGGCAGCCTCGCAAGCTGGGCCGCGCTGACGGCTTTCATCTCGGTCAACGCGGCGCTGCTCTGGCTACGGCGAACCCAGCCGGACCTCGATCGCCCCTTCCGTGTGCCATTCAACCTCGGCTGGGTCTCCCTTCCCGCGCTGCTCGGGCTGCTGACAGCGTTGCTCGCGAGCCTCTACGTCACGCCACGCGTCATCGTCGTCGGAATTGTCGCCACCCTGATCGGGCTACCGATCTACGAGATCGCGCGACGTCGCGCCGCGTACTGAAGCGAGTCCAGGGCGGAAACAACATGAAGCGTCCCGAGTTTTCGATGCGATCGGACCCGAGGAACGGCTCACCACCGAGACACCGAGAACACGGAGGAACCGCAGAGTGAACAACAACTCCTACCTCCGTGCTCTCGGTGTCGACTCGGCGTCTCTGTGGTAAACGTTCCTCCGGTGGCCTGCTCCGACGTTCGCGGCGCTTCATGGTAGGTCTCACCATGGAACGCGTTTAGAAATAGACGATCTCTGGCTCGAGCGCGTCGCTCGCGCGAAGCCAGGCGAACGAGTACTTCGGCTGGCCGCGCTTGTCGGTCGGCGAGCCAGGATTGAGGAAGAGCCGGCCGTCGCGGTGGGTCAGCAGCGGCTGGTGGCTGTGGCCGAAGACTACGCAGTCGACCGCGTCGCGAGCGAACGCGGCAGCGGCGCGCTCGAGAGTGGATCCGGTGGCGCCGTGGCCGTGGATCAGCCCAATCTGAAACGTGCCGACCGGGACGATCAGCCGACGCGGCAGCCGCGAGACCACCTCCGGCGTGTCCACGTTTCCCGACACCGCATAAACAGGCGCGTATGCCTCCAACTCCTGCAGGACTGCCAGCGTTGCCAGGTCGCCCGCGTGGAGGATCAGATCCGCCTGGCGCAGCGCGGCGACGACTGGCTCCGGGAACACCCGCGCGCGGGATGGCATGTGGGTATCGGCAAGGACGAGGGCCTTGACTGGATGCATCGATCGCATACCTCGGGGAATGTGAAGGTTTATGGGAGATGGGAAAGGATTTCGTCGTGTTCGCCTTTCTATCGGAGATGAGAGAGCCGTTCTTCTGGTGACAGTGAAAACGGTCGGTATTATCGCACGACGGCGGCGTTGACCTGAGGGCGCGGTGGGGTGCTCGCCGCGAGAGTCCGCCAGGACCCGGCCCGGGCGGGCGAGACGCCCGCACTCCCAGGGATATGCAGTCCGCGTGCAACCTATCTCCTATCGTTGGCCAGCGACGACGAGTGCTGATTGATGGCATTGCCGCAGTTGGCAGAAACATGGAGCTGGCGAGCGGGAAACCTCACCCCGTCCGCCGTGGCGGCCACCTCTCTGCATCGCGATGGACAGGAGTCGGGGATGAGGTGCTTTCCCGGTGGCCTGCTCAATGACATCTCAAGCTGCTCTACGGAAAGTATACCGGTGGCATTACCAGCGGAGCTTCTCGACGCCGTGGGTCGCGCGGTCGAAGGGGGGATGGCACGCAGCGGAACGCCTTTGTCGCCACTGGACTGCGCTTTGCTGATCGCCCTGGACCGGCCTCTACCTCCTGGAGGCTGACGGCGGCACGTTCTCGCGTGCTAGAATGGGAGGTGGAGGAATGTGGCGATGGACGTCGTGATCGTCGGCGCGGGAATCGTCGGGTTGGCCGTGGCGCGCGAGATGCTGCGCCGCTGGCCGCGCTTGCAGCTTGCCGTGATCGAGAAAGAGGATCGCATCGCGGCGCATCAGTCGGGCCACAACAGCGGGGTGATCCACTCCGGCATCTACTACGCGCCGGGCTCGCTCAAGGCGCGGCTGTGCGTTGCCGGGAGCCGAGCGCTGGTGCGCTATTGCGACGAGCACGGCATTCCCTACGATCTGAGCGGAAAGGTGATCGTCGCGACCGACGAGTCCGAGCTGCCGCGGCTGGAGGAGCTGCACCGTCGCGGCATCGCGAACGGCGTCGAGGGTCTCGAGATGATCGGGCCGGAGCGTCTGCGCGAGATCGAGCCCCACGCCACGGGAATTCGCGCGCTGTACTCCCCCAGGACTGGTATCGTCGACTACGTCGCGGTCGCCCAGAGCTACGCGCTGGACGTCACCAGCGCGGGCGGCGAGATCCTGACCGGTCGCGCGGTGACGTCGATCGTCCGCTCGAACGACCGGGTCATCCTGCTCACCACGCGCGGCGGGATCGAGGCGAGATTCCTGATTACCTGCGCCGGGCTTTATTCGGATCGGATCGCCGCGATGACCGGTGCGCCGGCCGAGCCGCGGATCGTGCCCTTCCGCGGAGACTACTTCGTGCTGCGCCCGGAGCGAGTCGACCTGGTGCGCTCGATGATCTATCCGGTCCCCGATCCGTCATTCCCCTTCCTGGGCGTCCACTTTACGCGCCGAATCGAAGGCGGCGTCTGGCTCGGGCCAAACGCGGTCCTGGCCTTCGCGCGCGAGGGCTACCAGCGGCTGACGTTCGATCTCGGCGACCTGCTGGACGCGCTCGGCTACAGCGGCTTTCAGGCCCTGGCCGCGAAGTACTGGCGGACCGGTCTGGAAGAGATGTACCGCGACTTCAGCAAGTCGGCGTTCCTGGCGTCTCTTCAGCGCTACGTGCCCGAACTGACCGAGGCCGACCTGCTGCCGGGACCCTCGGGGGTTCGCGCCCAGGCGCTCTCGCCGGACGGAAAGCTGGTGGACGACTTCGTCATTCACGGCGACGCGAACGTGCTGCACGTCCGCAACGCGCCGTCGCCCGCCGCGACGTCGTCGCTGGCCATCGCCGAGTACATCGCCGACCGCGCCGCCGAGGCTTTTCACCTGAACGAGGAGCAGCCGCGACTGTACGCTGGCGCGGACGTTCCAGCCGATGCCGGCAGCCAGCCAGACGCGTAAAGAGACGCCGGCATGGAGTGAGGAATGCGACGACTGGAGGACGAGCGCGCCCTGATGGGTATTGGGTAGCGAGTTGCGGTGAATGTCGAGGCGTTGCTTGACGACGGTAATCTCACCGAATGACTTGTATACGCGCTCCGATCGCCAGGCGTTCCCAGGTGCGATCCGCGGTGAGAACTGGTACACCACGCTTCTGGGCAAGTGCAAGGCACGCACGGTCGCCGAGCGAAAGACCGAAGGACCGTGTCTGTGGTCGCAGTAGGCCTGCCTGGTAGGCTAACTCGAGGCCGAAGTCCACGGCCTCAAGATCCAGGTCATCGATCGCGGTTCGGACTGCGAACTCAGGCATACCAGCCTCGGCTAACTTGCCGACCACTTCAGAGAGATTGACGGTACAAATGGCCGCGCCCTGTGCAATGGCCTCGGCGACGAGGTCGGCCCCTCTCTCCTGGTTAAGCGGGGCAAGAACTGCCGAGGCATCGACGACGACTTCACTCACGGGCGGCATCAACGCGCCGCTCCGCGATGAGTTCGTCTGCCATGGAGCGCCCCGCTGGCACGTAGCGGCGTACAAGCGCCTGGGCACGCCGAATGGCCTGGGCCGGGGTGATGATGCGAACCTCCCCATCTTCCAGCCGCAGAATTACCTCGTCACCTTGCTTGATTCCCAGCGCACGGCGGTACGCGGCCGGAATCACGATCCTACCACCCGCGTTTACCGTCGCCCGAACATTTTCCATTTGCCAGTCTCCTCATCGCGTGGCAGCAGCAATACACGATGCCACTCGACCTTAGTTTACCGCAGATTCTGATGGTGAACAGGTTATTGGCTCAGATTCTGTCTCGCCGCTGCGTGGGAAGAGTTCCACTATCGCCTCGCGGACGCGGACCCTGCCTGGATCACGACGAATCGCTACTTTGGGCTGCACGCTCGGCGACCGTGGCACCACGGGCGGGCAGCCGTCGTACAGCGTCCGCTCCGATTCGCCGACATTTGTCTCCGCAAGGTTCTGAAAGATTGAGCCGGGCCGGGGTTCGGCCCGATCTGCCGGCCCCACTGTTGGACGACCGTCTCCCACTGGCCCGTGTAGTAGCGGCTCAGGGGGCCAACGTACACGTCAAGGCCCATGCAGCCCTCCCAGTTGCATCTGCTGACCGATGGACGAGAAGCGACCTACGCTGGCGATGCCGGTTCCCGTGTTTTCACCGTTCCGGCCTCTGGCCCGCCGGCGCTCCGCCGCTTTGCCAACTTTTCAGCGAACGGAACGAACTGCGACAGGCCGAAGGCATTCCCGTTCTGCTCCAGATAACGCTGATATTGACCTACAAGCCGGTGAAAGGTATCCCTTCTACCCAGCAGAAATGCTGCCGCAACGGCCTTCTGTGCCCGGACGTCATCGAGAGGAAGGTACAGCCGACCTGAGTTGCCAACCGCCGATAGAGCTTCAAGGACATCCGCGAGTGATGAAAACCGGTCGAAAAACAGTAGTCCCGTTGACTCAAACGCGCTCAGGATCTGAGCGCAGACAATCGGAAGGTCCGCTACGCCGCGCATGTCCCGCCGGAGAGGCTGGCCAGTCGAGAGGTATCCCAGATCGTTTCCGAGAGTCGCGACCTCGCGACTGGCCTGTTTGCTCAGTGGACCGCTATTTTCGCTGACGAGTTTCTCTATTGCATCGTGGTGGATGGCAATGTCTGCAGTCACTGCAAAATCGTGCGGGCGGGGCACGAAACTGACATGGAACGATTGCCAGCCCCAACCCGTCGCGCGTCGGAAGCTTTGTCGACTGCGACGGAAGCCCCTGGGCTTCACCGCTGCAGCCAGCCTCACCAAGAGGACCTCTTGGATCTGCTTGAAATCAGCCATTTCTCTCGCACTCAATTCTGCGCCATCTTACGATCCTTGGCGGCTTGTGCGGCACTGCGCACGGCACCACCACTCGTGACCTCGAAAGCCCCAATTACGCCTTTGGCATTCTGAGCCAGGATGTCGATCACGCGTGGTCCGCTGGACGTCAGGACAGCGATGCGCCGGCCCGGAATAGTATATCCGCTCGCGGCCAGGTCCTTCACTGCCTGATTTTCCGCCGCAAGACCGGCGGCACGGTTGGCGGTGATTAGTCCTTCAGGTGCCGCTAAGCCGTCGGTGATGAACAGCAGGGCCCGGACGACATCGGCTGTAGCACCGACCCCGGACATGGCGACGCCAACCACGCAGCCACTGGCCGCGCTGGGGACCACGCCGCCGACCGTGACCTTCCGTCCACCCAGGGAAGTGAGGCCGACGTAGGCGTAGAGATTCGCGTCACCGCCGCCGAGGCCGAGGGGATCCTCGCTGATGAAGCGCTGGAGCGTCGGGCTGGAGTAGTGCGCGCGGTGGTAATCCAGGCCGGTGCGACCTCGCCCGTAGGCAGCGCCACGCGCACTCGAGCGGAGAAGTTGCGCCTCGACAGGCGGGTAGGCTCTGCCGTGCCGAACCTAGATTCGGGTCGGTCTTCTCAGGTCTCCGGTCCTACCGCCTGATGCCATTTTGCATCGGCGCTAAGATGAGCTCGCCGGATGTTGTGGTCTCAATGGCGGGAGGACCGTTGCGAATGAGGGCCTCGCCCAGATCGAATGGGCACTTGACTCACAAGATCCTAGGCCGCAACACTGCGTTGAGGTAACGGAGGGCCTCGTCGATGCGTCCTCGCAGTTGCAGGCGCTCCGACACATCGCTTCGCCCGAGCTTCTCCAACTGGAGTCGCAACTCGCCGAGAACCTCGCCCGGAACGGTGCTAATCTCCATCGCATCGAGCAGGGCGCAACTCCATTCATTCTCCCCCGCATTGAGCAAGTCCTCACTGATCGCCCTAACGGCATTGTATAGGCTCGCGTTACTATTGATCATCTACTGAACCCCTATGGCATTGTGAACGCCTTCAGAATCACGCTGCCCGCATCAACGACGGCTTCGATCCCTCCACCTGGGTTGGTACCGATCCCCGGCGCGGCCCGCGTAATGAATCTCGCCCCTGGCCTCAGAACCCCTACCTCGACGAAGTCAAACGTCGCGTTCTGAGGGGGGAGTCCGTAGTGCTGAGCGTATCCCGGGCTTAGAGGACTTTCAAGAGCCCAAAACTGGCCCTCTGCCGCAGCACTCCGACCCAGCCGGCCTCCTCTGTACATGAGCGCCCCCGCCCGCACTGCAGCACGCGCCCGCAGGGCTTCCGGCGACATCGATTGGAGTGCGAGGCCATATGGAGTCCGGACAAAAACACTCGCCACGGACTCTAACAGCTCTTCCGCTCCAAGACCGACGACGCCGAGAACGCAGCCAGTGGCGGCGCTTCGAACGACGCCGCCCAAGGTGACTTTCCGGCCGCCAAGCACATCGACGCCGACATCCACCGCGACGTTGATGGCGGCGCCGCCCGCGCAAGCACCGCGACCTAAACCAGGTGCGGGCACCTACGACGCTCGTCGTGACGGGGCCCGCAGGGTGGTCGTCGACGGGGAAGCTCGTTCGGGCTCGTAGGAAGCCGTCTTTAGACCGCAGGATCACCACGATAGACGCCGTAGTAGACCCACCACCTCGGAGAGTAAGTCGCGAATCAACTCCACGGGGCCATGGCCCTCGACTCGAGCATAATCGTAGGCCGCATCGACGAGTTCTGTCAGTGAGGCTCGTGACAGTCGATCCCTCGTCCAGCCGTAGCGGCCGAGAAGGTCACGCAGCAGCTCGCGCAGATCGGCGGCGTGGCTTGGCGTGGCATCCGCGGGCTCGATGCTGACGGTCCGTCTGCCTGGAATGAGGCGAAGCAGCCTGCCCTCGCTATCGTAGGCAGCCCAATATTCGTTGTTTACCACGTCAATTGGCTCCAGGTATCCCTCTGCCTCCATTACGGTGCCAAATATCAGTGGGCCGCCGTCGCCGTCAATGACAATTGGTGGTTTCGCTAAAAGCGCTCCCAGAAGCTCTTGTCGGGAGACATCGATTGCCACGGGCGATGTCTCCCGATACCCTGTCCTGGCATCGTTTGGCCCGGCCTCCTTGGGTCGGGAAGTCCACGGCGGTGGTAGTGCGGATACCTGCTCAGCGCTTACCCTGCCGACTCCCGCCGACACCAAGCTTTGCCAGCGTCCCCAGACGCCACTGCTCCAGAAGCGCAATCGCCTCATCGGGGCTGCGGGCGAGGGTCTCCCGCAGAAGCTTGGCCCGTTTGCCAACCTCCTCGAGCCACACAGCCCTTGGATTTGCCTTCAGAAGATCCTGCGCAAGCTGCTCGATCTGCTCAAGCACCGTTCGCGCCTCGGGGTACTGGCCGGCTAGAACCAGCGAGCAGGCCTCGACCTCAAGGACGTGCGGATTGTCGGGCGCCCGGCGGGATTCTCTCGCCGCAAGTCCGGCGAGGTCCGACGGAGTCCTGATCTGGTCAAGGAAGGGCAGCCCTTTCCCCCTGATTTCACGTAGGATGTCGCCCATCACCTGACCCTCCTGCCTGGCGGTCGGGCGCCACCTCTTCGCTCCTCCGCCGAGCCGCTCTCCGAATGTGAGGACGATATCCGGTGCCGGAACGTATAGCGGGTGAACAAACACCCAGACGTAGAATGCCGTGGCGTCGAACCCGGAGCTCTCGAACGCGAAGCCTCGGAGAAGCTGCTCGACCGGCTCGGCATACAGCAACGACCCCTTGACGTGGTATCCTGGAAGGTGCGGGAGCAGGTATTTGACTAACAGTCGCTGGATTTCGCGCGACTTCATGGCACACGTATCTCCACTATTGGGACACCCGCGCCGCCATTCGGGAGATGCGATCTTATTTCGGCGATCCGCGAGTTGGTAAGCTCGGCGGTCCCAGTTTTTAAGTCGTAGATCGCCGTGGGATTCGTCAGTGGGCCCTCCACCACGTCAAGCCTAATTGAGCCGGCAATATTCCGAGGGAACGCTATGCCATTCAGGTAGTTGACCTCGGTGTGCAGGTCATCCCTGCCAAGCGCATTAACCAGGTCTTCGAACGCCGAGTGAACCAATGTCCCGTTAACAGGGCCGTTTCCACGGCTGACGGCGGCGTACGCCTCTTCTCCGAGAGATTGTAGGATATCGCGCGTGGAGGTGCTTGCTAAGAGCGCATCCGCCGCGATGCCGAGGACTTCCCCGAGACCGACTCCGACCACTCCGGCCACGCAGCCGGTGGCGGCGCTTCGAACGACGCCGCCCAAGGTGACTTTCCGGCCGCCAAGCACATCGACGCCGACATCCACCGCAACGCTGATCACCGCACCGCCCGCGCATGCTCCCACCGCCGGCACGCACCACGGGCAGGTCCCGCTCCGATCCGTCAGGTTCGTCGGATCGTTGCCAACGTAGGCGTAGAGATTCGCGTCGCCGCCGCCGAAGCCGAGCGGATCTTCGTTGATGAAGCGCTGGAGCGTCGGGCTGTAGTAGCGCGCGCGGTAGTAGTAGTAGCCCGTGCCGTCGTTCTCGCGGCCGGTGAACTGGAAGGAGTTGCCGTTCGCCGCGCCCGAGGACGTGGTGGTGCCGAAGGGATCGTAGGTGTATTGCGTCTGGATCGTGCCGCCCGAATCGGCCAGTCCGAGCGTCGAGCCGAGGGCGTCGGGCAGGAGCGTCGAGGCGCCGGTGCTGTCGGTGCGGGTAACGTTTGCGTCGACGATGATCCCGAGCGGGTCGGTCGTATCGGCTAGACGCTGTCGAGGTTCGCCAAGACGAGAGCTTCCTCAAAATCAATGTCAGATCTACCCGCCAACATTCGCGACCTGGATGCGGCGGTTGCCGCTGTCGGTCACGTAGAGATTGCCACGCGTGTCGATGGCGACGTCGGTGGGCCACTGGAACTGACCGGGCGCCTGGCCTCTGCCGCCCCACTGCGCGATCGGCTGTCCCGTCGCCGAGAACTCCTGAATACGGTGATTGTTCAGATCCGCGACGAAGACGTGGCCCTTGGTGTCGACCACCAGCCCAGCGGGAACTCGAAACTGCCCGGGGCTCGCTCCCTCGCTACCCCACTGGGCGAGAGGCTGTCCCGCCGGAGAGAGCTTCTGAATGCGCTGGTTGTCGGTGTCCGCGACGTAGATGTTTCCCTCGTTATCCAGGGCGATTCCACGGGGATGATGGAACTGGCCCGGTCCGGTTCCTTCCGTGCCCCACGCCGCGAGAGGCTGCCCGGAGCCCGAGAGCTTCTGCACGCGGCTGTTGTTGACGTCGGCGACGTAGAGGTTGCCCTGACGATCGATGGCGAGGTCTTCGGGATGGTCGAACTGGCCCGGACCGCTGCCTTTCGTGCCCCA
>CADDYW010000113.1 GCA_902810745.1 Chloroflexota bacterium
TAGAGTTAGAGTACCGGTCTGCGTCGACGTGGCCATCGGGTGATCACCCTATTTCCGGTTGGTCGAAACCTCGACGAGCCCATTCTCCATTGCAAACACCGCCGCCGCGGCACGTGTCGAAACGCCGATCTTGTCGTAGATGTGCTGGACGTGGTGCCCCACCGTCTTGGGGGAGATGCAAAGAATGTCGGCCACCTGACGATTCGAGAGACCGCGCACGAGTAAACGGATGACCTCGACCTCGCGCTCGCTCAGACCGGCCGGCCATTCGTGCCGCGACACTTGCGCCGGATGGCCGGCGGCATCGAGCACGGCGGCAACCGCGTCGCCGTCGAGTTTCCCTGAGCGCACCTGGGCACGAAGCTCGTCTGCAGCCTCCTCCGACGTTCGGGCCGGACGGTGGGCGCGTGGCTCGCACAGAGCGTGGTAGACGTCCGCGGCGGCGAGAAGCCGCGCGGCGTGGGAGAGGGACGGCGCGCCAAGCGAACGGTGGTAGCCAGAGCCGTCGAGACGCTCGTGGTGCAGAGCCGCGAGTGAGCCAATGTCGGAGAGCGACGCCGAGCGCGCAAAGACGCGTTCGGTAAGATAGGGGTGCAGTCGGACCCGCTCCCACTCGCCGTGAGTCAGGGGACCCGGCTTGTCCCAGATGAGAATGGACACTCCGACACGCCCGACGTCGTGAACCAGCGCCGCCCGGCGCAACGCCGTCACGTCCGCGCTCGACATCCGACATCGGTTGGCCGCTCGAACGGCAAGCTCGGCGACTCCGCTGGAATGGCCGACGGTGTAGGTCGATTTGAGATCGGCAAAAGCCGCGATAGCCTCGGCCGCCGTGTCGAATTCGGCTTGAGACAGACGAGGCCGTGGCCCTGGCTCCGTGTCGAGAAGAGTCTCCCAGGTCGCCGACGTGTCCAGTCCAGCAAACAATTGCCCGGCAAGGTGGCAGAATGCAGCGGAGATAGCGGGATCGTATGCCGTTCCGGCGCGATGTCGGGCCACTGCCACTGCCGCGTCGACGCCTCCCACGCGGAAGAACGTCACCGCGTCGTACGCAATCTGAACTACGCGGACCGACAGCAAGATTGCCTCACCCCGGAGTCGATGGACTCCTCGTCCATCCCAGCGCTCGAAAACCTGTCCTAGCGCTTGCTGAATTTTGCCTCCGAATCCCATCCTGGCGGCGAGCCGCTGTGCAACCTCGCAGTGAGCCTTCGAGGCATCGATTGCCTTTGGAATGGTTCGAAGCGCTGCGCCAAGGGCACGGGTGCGCTGGATTACGCCGCTGCGACGCCCGACGTGCTGGATCATGAAGCCCAGGACTTCCGACGGCCTCCCAAAATCCAACTGGGCCACCTCTTCGCCAAAGGCAATCTCATCCCCATAAAGCGCTGCCGAAGTGGCGGAGTCGGCGGTGCAACCGAGAAAGCGTAAGAGGGAAAGATAGTACGTCTGGGTTAGAACGTCCTCGCTCCAGCCGAGCGCCTCGCCAATTCGGATTGAGAGCAAGCAGGTGCGCATCGACTGCTCTAATGGCTGCCCCATGCCGAGGTCCGTGGCGAGCGATAGCGCCGCGACCAACTCGGCAAGGCGCGGCTCCGACGTGCCGTGCATGCCATCCAACCAGCTAGCGTTCTCCAAACGGTTTCAATCTCACCGACAAAGTGCGCGATGGTGATGACGGCAATGGTATTGGCAACGGGGAGAATTGGCAAGAACTTGCGTTCAGGGGTCAGGGGTCGGTGTTGACGTTGCCATAAACCAGGGTTTCGGGGTATAATCCGGGTGCTAAGCGCCTGTAGCTCAGTGGATAGAGCGCCGGCCTCCGGAGCCGGGTGCGGGAGTTCGAGTCTCCCCAGGCGTACCAGAAAAGCAAACGACCTCATCCACAAGTGGATGAGGTCGTTTTTTAGGCAAATCGGGCGAACAGAATCCCCAGTTCGTAGAGCAGGTACAGTGGAATCGCTACCAGCGTCTGGTTGAACGGATCGGGCGTTGGCGTAATCGCCGCGGCGATGATGAATACCGCCAGGATAGCGTATTTGCGGTACGACGTCAGGCGCTTCACGTTGACGAGGTTGACTTTGGCCAGCATGTAGATGATCAGCGGTGTCTCGAACGCGGCCCCCAGCCACAGCTCGACCGTCGTCACGAACCCGATGTAGTTGCTGATCCGAATCGCGTCTACCGCCAGGTCGCTGAAGTGCAGAAGGTAGTGAACGGCGAACGGAAGAACGACGAAGTAGCCGAACAGCATCCCAAAGATGAAGAACAGGCTGACCGCCGGCAGCAGCGTGAGGACGACGCGCCGCTCCTTTCGCGTCAGACCGGGGCCCACGAAGGCGAAGATCTGGTACACGAACACCGGCATCCCGAGCGCAATTCCGGTCATGATCGCGACTTTGAAGTACGTCATGAACATTTCGGTCATTTCGATCTGGTACGCTCGGAAGCCTGGACCAGCCGGACTCATCAGCAGATGGAAGATCTGCTCGGCGAAGATCAGCCCGATAATGGTACCGATGACCAGGGCGAATGCACATTTCGTCAGACGCATCCTCAGTTCTTGAAGATGCTCGACGATGGTCATCTCGGGACCGCCGTACTCCTCGTCCTCCTCGGCCGTGGAAGGCGGGCCAGTCACCCAATCTTTGATCTTATCGGCTACCGTACTCACGTGGCATCACCTTCTCGGCGTTCACTCGCGGCCGCCGGAACCGGGTCGGGCACGGTGTCAACCGGGTGATTGGCGGTACCATTCGGAGAAGCTGCGGTCGGGCTCGGCATCTCGACCGACGCATCCACGGCCTCCGTGGTTTCCGGAGACCTTTCGGGCGACGATAGAGGATTCAGATCGCCAGCGATTCCGTCTCCGGACGGAGACACCGTTTCGCTCACGATATCGTGTGTTGTATCCCGAGGTAGGGCCGGGTCGAACTCAACGTGAGCCGCGACCCCCGGAACGGGCTCTGCAGCCGGGGACGCCGTCGCCGCCTGGTCATCGTCCACGGACCCTGGCGAAGGTGCTACCGGTACACCGTGCGTCCACTCGTCGGAGATGAACCGCCCGTCGGCAAGAACCGCGCGCCCGTTGTGGGATGGGTTCTCCGGCAGGCTCCCATGAGTCCACGCATCGGAGATGGACGGGTACGTCTGGGGATAGGTGAAGTAATCGTGACGAACCGGCGTGCTGATCTGAGGCGCTGGTGTCGACGTCGCCAGCGTCGTCGAGACCGACGTTTCCGAGGGTGTGTAGCTCAGATCCGGCTGCGCCGCCGTCTCTGGTGCGGGCGGCGGAGGCGCGGGCTCATCGGTGAGAGACAGGGCTCGCTGCAGCTCGAGCAGCGGGTTGTCACCCGCGAACTGAGCGGATAGCTCCTCGGTTGCTCGGCGAAACTCGCGGACCCACCTGCCCAGAGATGCTGCCACCTCCGGGAGCTTCTCCGGCCCCAGGACGATCATCGCGACCATCATGATCAGCAATAGCTCGCCTGGCGATAGTCCAAATAGATTCACCGGAATCTCCTCTCCCGGAGAACCAGGGACACCCGCCGATGCCGTTCGGACGCGGACAACGGGACCTCGGGTGCGCGCCCACCCGAGGGTCCGCGAACAGTTCGGTTACAGCTGGTGCTCGGTGATGTAATCTACCGCATCCTGCACAGTATGGATCTTGGCAGCCGCGTCGTCGGAGATCTCCATTCCGAACTCCTCCTCCAGCGACATGATCAGCTCAACCAGATCCAACGAGTCGGCATTGAGATCTTCGACAAACGCTGCGGATGCCTGCACCTGATCTTCTTCAACGCCGAGCTGCTCGACAATAATCTTCTTCACCTTGGTGAAGACCTCATCAGCCATCCTGTCACCCCTGTGTCGTCTGTTGGGAAGAACGGGTATCAATCACCCGGAGAGCGCGTGGTCGTCGGGACGCATCCGTCCTCGCTCGCGTTGCCCCCAACTACGCTTCGTTCGCCTGGCCAGCCACCACCGTCCCGAGGACACCATTGACAAAGCGGCTGGAGCTCTCACTTCCGAAGATTTTGGCAATTTCCACAGCTTCGTTGATTGCGGCCTTCACTGGCACGAGCTTATTATCAAATAAAAGCTCGTGGATTGCAAGGCGCAGCAGGTTCTTGTCAATCGGCGGCATCTGATCGAGAGGCCACGCTGGGGCTGCCGCTGCCAGCTTTCGATCGATCTCCGCCCGATGTGCCACGACCCCCTCCACCAGATGCCGCGCGTAGGCCGCGACCGCGGCGTCGCACTCTTCCTCGGCAAGATTGCGACTCAAGGTCTCGATGGGATCGTGACCAGCAATATCTGCTTCGTACAAGGACTGCAGCGCGATGATGCGGGCCTGGCGTCGGGTTGTCGCGACGGATCCGGCATCCTTCCTGATCATAGCGAGGTCACCACGGCATCAAGCCCTTCGCCGTCCCCGATTGACAACACCGGCAGCGTCGATTCGATGCGCTTGACCAGGCCCGTGAGGACCTGACCCGGACCAAGCTCGATCAGAAGATCGGTCGCGTACGCACCGAACCGTCGTACACTCTCTACCCACCGCACGGGTGCGCACAGCTGCGCGGCCAGTTCGGACCGAATCTCGGCTGGCTCCTGGATCGGCTGCGCGGTGCTGTTTGCGATGATCGGCCAGACCGCCCGCCCAATCGGCGCCGCCGCGATGGCACGACTGAGCTCCGCGGCGGCTGGCTGCATCAGCGGCGAGTGAAAAGCACCGCCCGTCGCCAGCGGGACGACCCGGCGCGCTCCCAGGTCGCGAGCGACACTGGCCGCCATCTCGACTGCATCCGGCGTTCCACTGATGACAACCTGGCCGGGCGCATTATCATTCGCCACGACGACGATGCCGTCGGGGCAGAGGCGTTGCCGCGCGGCCAGACACGCCTGCTCTACCTGCGCGGTACTCAGCCCGAGAATGGCCAGCATCGTTCCGGCGGCGACGTCTCCCGCTCCGCGCATCAAGCGCCCCCGCTCGGCAACCAGGCGCAGACCGTCGGCAAATGGAATCGCGCCCGCCACGGCCAGCGCAGTATATTCGCCCAGGCTGTGCCCGGCCCCGACGACCGGGGCGAGCCCGTCGCCGACCAGCTCGCGCAACGCCAGCCAGCCCGCGTAGCCCACCACGTAGAGGGCAGGCTGGGCGACGTCGGTTTCTCGCAGAACATCTTCCGGACCATCGAAGCACAGGTTCTGAAGGTCCCGGTGAAGAATGTCCGCGGCCTCGGCGAACAGATCGCGCACGCAGCCGAATCGCTCCCACAGCGTTCGGCCCATTCCCGGGTGCTGGGCACCCTGACCTGGAAAGAGGACCCCGAGGCGTCGCATGGTCCTACTTGGGCTTCAGAACCTCTTCACCCTTGTACGTTCCACAGCTCGGGCAGACACGGTGGGATGGCCGCAGCTGCCCGCACCGCGGGCACGGCACCAGGTGAGGAGTGGCCACGCGAAGATGGCTCCGTCGTTCACCTTGCCGAGCGTGCGACGTTCGGCGTTTTGGCAGGGGTGGCATAGCAATCACGTCTCCTACGGATCTGATCCTCTAGCGTTCGTGCGTCCAGTATCGATCACGCTGCGATCGTGCGGCGATGGGCCGCACGTCGCAGACATCGCCGCAGAATCGTCCGGGCAATCAGGTCGCGAGTCGCTACTCGTCCTTCTCGTTGGACAGAAAGGCCTCGAGCACCGCGAATCGCGAGTCTCTCGCCGCGACGACGCAGCTGCACTTCTTGACATTGAGGTTGGCACCACACTGCGGGCAAAGCCCTGCGCAGCTCGTGGAGCAAAGCGGCTTCATGGGTAGCGCCAGGTCGCCGTATTCCCGAATCGCCGGTCGGAGGTCCAGCTCGTGCCGTTCGTCGATCCGAAAAGCGTAGGTCTCATGGGGGATGTGAGTCGGCAATCCCGAGACCACGTCGATCACTGGAATATACTCCTCCTCGAAGCGAATCGGCAGAATCTCGACGTAGACGTCCAGACAGCGGCTGCACTCGAGCTTCGCGGCCGTGTGCAGCTTGGCGTCGACCAGAATGCCGCGGTTCGTCCGAGTCAGCCGCACCTTTCCCCTGACCGTTTCGGTCAGCTCGATTCGCTCGTCTAGTCTAGGGATGGGCTCGTCGACATCGTACTCGCGGGTTGTTCCAACGGCTGCCTTGAGCAGCTGGGCCACGTTAAACGTCACCATCTTACCTCCCAGCCAGCCTCGAAATGGCAGCACACGACAGACCATAGTAGTATACGACCGAATCCGCGAGCGGTCAAGATAGCAGACAGACGGCCAGGAGCTACTCGGCGGGATGCCCACCATCGACCGCGTGGCGATGCGCTGAACGATCGAGTGTCGCTCGTCCCTTCCGTACCGTGGCGAGGAGCTTGGTCAGCTCGTTCTCGAGGGCGCTCAAGACCTCGAGCGCGTACGCATCGGCTCCTTGTCTGATCTCCTCGGCCTCCTGCCGAGCAGCCTCGACTATCTGCCGCGTTTCGTCCTGCGCCTGCCGTACCAGCTCGTTCTCCTGCAGCATCATCGTCGCCCGCTCGCGCGCGGCATTGATGATCTTATCCGCCTCGGCCTCTGCCTGCAGGATGACACGCTCCTTCTCCTGGCTTACGCGGCGCGCTTGCTTGATCTCTTCGGGTACCGTGACGCGAAGCTGATCGATGATCTCCAGAAACTCCTGCTCGTCGACGAGCGTCCGCGACGACAGGGGCAAGCGCGTCCCCGAGCTCACCAATTGCTCCAACCGGTCGATCAATTCTAAAACGTCGATGATCTCACCCCCTTGCTCGTCAGCCCGACAGCCAACGGGGAACTGGCGCTGCTTCCCCAGCGCTGGCGAACTTTTGCCGGAGCGCATCCGCGACAAAATCCGGTACGAGACCTTCGGCCGGTCCACCGAGCTTGACGATCTCTTTAATCAGGCTGGCACTCAGGAAGCTATACTGCAGGCTGGCCACCAGGAAAACCTCCTCGACCTCCGGTGCCATCTTTCGGTTCATCAGTGCCATCTGAGTCTCGATCTCGAAGTCGGAGACGGCTCTCAATCCCCGTACGATTACCTTCGCACCGACGTGACGTGCGAAGTCGACCAGCAAGCCGTTGAACTCCCGGACATCGACCGTCGACACGTCCGTGAGTGCTCGCCTTGCCATCGCGACGCGCTCTGGCGTGCTAAAAACCAGAGACTTCGCCGGGGTATCATACACCGCCAGAATGACCCGATCGAAGACGTGCGCGGCACGGCGCGCGATGTCGATGTGCCCCATGGTAATCGGATCAAAGGTTCCCGGATAGATCGCCGTTATCCCCATGTTCGTCTGCTCCTGGACCGGCCGACGCCCGTTCTCGATAGATCGATAGCACCGTGTCGCCGTGACGCCGCTCGCGCACGAGAATCAGCCCGTCATACTCGTCTGAGAGCGCCACGCGACGGGAGTGCTCGACCGCCACGAGTGCGCCGGGAACCAGCAGATCGCTCTCTGCCAGGTCGCCGATCACGCTGATAACGCGCGGGTCATTATACGGCGGGTCCATCACGCAGACACCGTATGGCGCGTGAAGGACCGCGCGAGCCGCGCCGCGCACGACCTTTTCCGCCTCGAGGGCGATGATGCGCGCGCGATCGGCTAATCCCGTGACGCGGAGATTCTGCTCAATCACCCTCCGGGCCGCGGCGTTCGCCTCGACAAAATCGCACCAGGCCGCTCCGCGCGAGAGCGCCTCGATTCCCAGCGCTCCGGTCCCCGCGTACAGGTCCAGCACCGTGAGGCCCTGCCAAAGCTCGGGACTCCCGGGCTCGGCGACCGCGACGATGCCCCCTCCCTGTGCCGGGCGTTCAACGGCCAGGAGCGTCTCGATCATCGAGAACAGCGCCCCCTTGACCTTATCCGACGTCGGGCGAGTCTGTGGGCCCGGCGGCCCGGCCAGCGGGCGGCCCCGGGCGGCTCCGGCGATGACTCTCACACTCAGTTCAGATCGAGGTGGCCCTGCCAGAAGCGCTGGACCATCTGACGGAGCAGCCGGTGCTCTGGAGCGGCAAGATCTGCATCCTCCCGGACCAGGCGATCCGCCGCCGCGCGCGCCTGTTCGAGCACCTCGACGTCGCCCCACCGCGCGACTTTGAAGTCGGGTAATCCACTCTGCCGGGTTCCGAAAAACTCACCTGGACCCCGTAATCGGAGGTCTTTCTCGGCGAGCTCGAGGCCATCGTGCGTCCGCTCGAGTGCGTTCAAGCGTTCCAGGCTCACCGTGCTCGGCGTGTCGGAGATCAGCAGACAGTACGACTGCGCCGCACCACGCCCCACACGTCCACGAAACTGATGAAGCTGGGCGAGACCGAACCGATTGGCTCCCTCGATCAGCATCACCGTCGCGTTGGGAACGTCGATTCCGACCTCGACCACCGCCGTCGATACCAGGACGTCGAATTCCCGTCGCTGGAACTTCCGCATCACCGCATCCTTCTCCGACGGCTTCATCCGCCCGTGCAGCAGGCCCAGGCGCAGATCTGGAAACACCTCGCTCTGCAGCCGCTCGTACTCGGCGGTCGCCGCGCGAGCCTCGGTGCGCTCGGACTCTTCGACCAGCGGACAGATCACAAATGCCTGGTGGCCGGCCTGAACCTCACGGCGGAGAAACTCGTATGCCTTGGGCCGGTCAGTTGGATGCAAATGGCGCGTCTTGATGAGCTGGCGTCCTGGTGGTAGCTCGTCGATGCGTACCAGATCAAGATCACCGTACAGCGTGAGTGCGAGGGTCCGCGGAATCGGCGTCGCCGTCATCACCAGAACATGGGGATTATACCCTTTCTGGCGCAGAACGCTACGCTGAGCAACGCCGAACCGATGCTGCTCGTCGATCACGACCACGCCCAGGCGTCCAAACTCGAGCCCTTCCTGAACGAGCGCCTGGGTTCCGACCACGATGTCGACGCCTCCCTCGGCGATCGCCGCGTACCGCTTCCGTCGCTCGGCTCCCTTCACCGCGCCGGTCAGAAGCGTCACCGTCGGAGCCCCGGCGCCCATCCCGGCCAGCAGCTTCTGAAGTGTCTGGAAGTGCTGCTCGGCAAGAATCTCGGTCGGCGCCATGATCGCCGACTGATACCCGTTCGCCGCAGCCTGGACCATGGCCGCGGCCGCGACGACCGTCTTCCCCGATCCGACATCGCCTTGTAGCAGTAAGCTCATGGGACGCGTGCGCGCGATTCGCTCGCGTACCGCCGCCACGGCGCGTTCCTGTGCTCCGGTCAGGCGGAAAGGCAGGGACTCAACGAAGAGCCGCACCTGATCGTCTCCCCCGCTCAGCGCGGGCGCGGGCTCCCCCGTCTCCCAGAGCTGTCGACGTCGCAGCACGCCAACCTGAACCACCAGGAGCTCGTCGAAGGCGAGGCGACGCTGGCTCGAGGCCTTGAGCTCGTCGCTATCCGGATAGTGTACCTGGGCGACGGCTTTCGGCAGGTCCATCAGTCGGAATTCGGAGCGGAGCGACCGTGGCAGTGGATCGACGATCAGATGTGCGTAGCGATCGACCGCCTGCTTGACGATTCGCCGCATGTACCGCGTCGTCAGCCCCTCGACCAGCGGGTAAACCGGAACCAGACGCGCGGTGTGGACGGTCTCTTCGCCAGAGAAGTGCTCCCACTCCGGATCCTTGAAGACCGGCCGCCCGGCGATCACGCGGCATTCGCCACTCAGCACAATCGTTCGCCCGACCGTGAGCTCCTGGGAGAAGTAATCTTTTCGTCGAATCCAGATCGCTTCGGCGGTCCCGCTATCGTCGGCGAGCGTCGCCCGGATGACCACCAGCCCACTCGGCTTCGGCTCCACCTTGACACGCCAGACCGAGGCAAGGATCGTCTCGTACCCTTCGAACGTCAGGTCGCGAATAAGCTTCGCCGAGCGGTAGTCCAGATGATACCGCGGGAAATGATAGAGCAGGTCCCGGATCGTCTGGACACCCAGACGCCGAAGGCGCTCCGCGTTCGAGCTCCCGACGCCTCGGAGTGCGGTAACCGGGGCGTTGAGCGGATCGTCCCCGGGCGCCGTCGGAGCGGCCCCCGGAGAGATCGCGGTCCGACCTGACGCTCCATCGGTGGACGATCGCACGCGTGACGCAGCCGACGCTCGGCCACTCGCCCCCGTGGTGGATCGGCTTGTCGTCGCCTTCGCGCGCGCGTCACCGGCCACCTCCGCCGGACGCCGCGACGGCGTCGCCGATCCATGCTCCGGACCCATCGGTCGAGCGGTCTCGCCGTCGTGCGTGGTGCGCGCAGGCTTGTCGCGCGTCTCGGCCGGGCGAGAGACCGAGCCTGCCATTCCCGCTGAGGATAGCGCCGGGGGCGGCGCAAACGAGACACGTTCGATGGCGTCGAGTACCTGCACGATCGCCACCTGTCGTGACGCGTCGTTCTGGCGGCCATAATCGGTCAGGGGCGCAACCAGCGCTTCGACCCGGACCCGATCCTCTCCCGTCCAGCGCGAAAGCCAGGCAGCAAGGAATGCCCCCATGCCTCCGACGACGGCGCGATCGGTAAAACCACGCTGGCGCTCGAGCCGAAGAACCCGCGCGAGCAGGTCGAGCGCCTCGCGTTCGTGTTGGCCGGACGTCCGCTCTGAATGACTCCGCGATCGCATCGCCGCGTCAGCTAGAGACGCCCTGGGAGACCACAACCCCCAGTCCACCCGGGCCCACGTGCGCGCCGATGACCGGGCCGTACTGCCCGACCATGATACGGTCACGCGGGTGGAACGGCTCCAATCGACGCACGAGCATTTCGACGTCCGTTGGAGAGTTGCTGTGAAGCAGGGCCAGCCGATCGATCTGCGGAAATAGCTCGACAAACTCCACGAGCCAATCGATCGCCTTCGACCGCGTGCGTACTTTTTCCACCGGCTGTACTTCCCCATCCTCGAGCTTGATGATGGGGCGGATGTTCAGCAGCGTGCCCAGGAAGGCTCGAGCGCGACCGATCCGTCCGCCGCGCTGGAGATACTCGAGCGTTTCCACAACGCAGACGACGTGAACGTTCGGGATGAGCCGCCGGACGTACGAAACGACCTCGCGCTGGCTCGCGCCTGCTTGCGCCATCTCGGCCGCCGCCATGACAATCAGCCCCAGCCCGAGGCTTGCCGACCGTGAATCCAGCACCTCGATCAGGCACCGGTTGCGGATTGCATCGCGCGCCACGCTGGCTGACTGGAACGTACCACTCAGCTTTGCCGACAGATGAATCGACACGATCGCGCTCCCCTCGGCTGCTAATCGATTATACGTCTCTTCGAAGAGAGCAGTCGCCGGTTGCGACGTCTTTGGGAGATCCGGGCTCGTGGAGAGCATCTCGAAGAACTGGTCGGAGGTGATGTCGACCCCATCGCGGTAGATCGCCTGGCCGAAGTGCACGTTGAGCGGCACGACCTCGATACCAAGCTGCTCGCAGACTGACCGCGGAAGATCACAGGTGCTGTCGGTGACAATACGAACGGGCTGCATGGCTCATTACTCGCACGCAAGGTAGAGGAGTCCCGAGAATTGGCCGCACCAGATCGTCTCGACCTCCTGGCTCGAATATGCCACTCGCACGCGTGCGACCAGCGCATTCGTCGTCTCACGAGCCAGGGCCTCACTCGGGTAAAGGGTAATCACTTCGCATTCTGCCGCGCCAAGCCGATCGAGAACCTCAAGAGTAACCCGCGCCACATCCGTCCCGCGCGCGACGACCTGGCCATCGACCGCACCCTCGATCTCGCCGGTCGTTGACCTCTCACCATCCGGCGCCGAGTCCCGGCGCACCACCCGTGCGGTCCGGATGCCGACCATCGCTCGTTGCATCGCGCGCGCATTGTCCTGGGCAGAGCGCTCGGCCTGAAACGCCAGCGCCGCCGTCAGCGCGCGAGCCGGATCGCGGGCCATCACGACCGTTGGGGAGCCACCCGGAGCCGTCAGCTCCTCGGGGCTGAAGGCCAGGCTCTCCTCGGCAACGAGGACGACCACCTGGGATGGGCCGATCTCCCGAACGGTCCGTGCGATCTGATCGGACAGGGCGGGTCGCTCGTCGGCGAGCTCGATGACGCGCGTGGCACCAAGGCGATCAAAAACGTCGGCGAAACCCCTCTCCGTCACGACGATCAGGCCACACGTCTCACTCGTGTCCGTGGCGTGCCCACATTCCCGCAGCCGTCGGTTCTGCTCCTGCATATCATCGACCTTGATCTGGTCGACGGCACCGAGTGAGGTGCCGTACTCGATCGCTCGCGTGGGAGAGAACGTGTGGAGGTGGACGCGCACGGTCGTCTCATCGCCGATCGCCACCACCGAATCCCCCAGCATTCGCAAGGTCGATCGGATGGCCGCGAGATCCAGATCAACGCCGCGAATGACGAACTCGGTGCAGTAGCCGTACGCATCGGGCTGAATGTCCAGCGCGGCGGGACGAACGGGTTCCGACGGCACGTCGAGTGGAAGCGGCTCGCCACGGAGAGATAAGGAGAGGCCCTCCAGAATCGTCGCCAGCCCCAGCGCGCCGGCATCGACCACGTTGGCCTTTTGTAGGACCGGCAGCGCGCCACGCGTGCGCTCGACCGACTCGATCGCTTCACGCGCGGCGGCAGAAAGCACACGCTCGACCGAGGAGTCGGTCCGCGCACAGTCAGCCGCTGCCCGCGCCGCGTCGCGGGCAACCGTGAGCATCGTCCCTTCGACGGGGCGATCCACCGCGCACTGTGCCGACGACGAAGCCGCGTCGAGGGCGCGCGCGAGTCTCGGGCCGTCGATCTCCAGGCAGCCTTCCAGGCCTCGTGCGAGCCCGCGCAGGTACTGCGAGAGGATCGCGCCGGAGTTTCCGTGCGCTCCCATCAGAGCGCCACGGGCAACGGCTTCCGCCACCGCGCCCGCGCCAGAGCCCTCCGATCCTTCCGCCGCCTGGACTGCTGCTCGCATCGTCGATACCATGTTCGTTCCGGTGTCGCCATCCGGAACGGGAAACACGTTCAGGGCATCGACCACGCGCGCCCGACACGCCAGCAGCGTCGAGGCATCGGCGACCATGGCCCGAAAGCGCGTTCCATCGCAGCGGTCTTCGGGCGGAGCCTTCACCAAGCTCATAGCTGAGATCTCGCCCAGACGCTCATGGAGATCTGGACTTCCTTGTCAAAACGGCGTACACAATGGTATGATTGGAGCCGATTGGCTGCCGGCTGGCCAGATTTGTGCCGGATCCTCGGAAATATCATCTTGGTATTCTAAAGTAGTAACAAGGAATCCGCCACGAAGATACGCTCGGCACGGCGTTTTGGATAAATTTCTGTCGAGAGGAACCTCACCAAGGAGCCCAGCTTTGGCAACGCGATGTGACCTGTGTGGAAAGAAGCCCGCTCACGGCTATAACGTGAGCCACTCCCAGCGGCACACCAAGCGGCGATGGCTGCCGAACGTCCAGCACGCGACCCTGCTCATCGGGGGTCAGCCGGTGCGTCTCGCCGTCTGCACCCGCTGCCTGCGGACCTACCACAGGACCGCGCCCGCGGCGCGGTAAGCGCCGAATCGGCGAGCTGGAAACAGGCCCCGGTCGGTAGGAACAGCTACAGGCGCTTGCACCGTCATCCCGGGGCGGCCGCGGGGGTCTTGCCTGGGGTGACAATTTAGGGCTGGTCCTCCGGTACGGGGACCGTTTCCGCCCTAGAGCTGGGCGCGGTGCAGATGAGCCAGCAGCCTTCCAATCCCCTCTCCCCTTGGGAGAGGGTGAGGGTCGGCGATCCCGTGCTGCCGACGGATCCACGCCCTCACCCCGGCCCTCTCCCAGTGGGAGAGGGGAGTACGCCGCTGCGGGCTCGAGTCCGAGGACCGCGACCCGGTGTCCTCTCCCAAGAGGAGGGGGAGGGCGAATCCGATCTTGCCGCGTGGGAAGCCACGCGCCCTCACCCCGGCCCTTTCCCAGGAGGAGAGGGAGCTCGCCGCCTCCTCGGCAGCTCAGCCTTTCTGCTCGGTGCTGGAGGTCTCCGGGGCCCGATCACTTCGGACGGCCTGGACGCTGGCGCGCAGGTCGCGAATTCCCGCCGCGATTCCCCCCGGATGGTGGAAAACTGCGGAGCCAGCCACGAGCACGTCGGCGCCGGCTCGCACCACGTCGCCCGCGGTATCGGGGGCAATTCCCCCGTCGACCGAGAGATCGGCGCTGGATCCGACGCGGTCGAGCATCTCGCGAACGCGTCGGATCTTGGCGAGGCTCGACGGGATGAACTGCTGACCGCCGAAGCCCGGGCTGACCGACATGATCAGCACGATCTCCGTCACGTCGAGCACCGAATCGATCAGCAGTGGCGACGTCCCCGGGTTCAGCGCCACGCCCGCGCGACAGCCACGCTTCCGAATTTCTTCCAGGTCGCGATAGAGGTGCGGGCACGCTTCCCGGTGAACCGTCAGGGCACTCGCGCCGCTGTCGACGAAGGCCGCGTAGTAGCGTGACGGATCCACGATCATCAGATGCACGTCCAGCGGCAATCGTGTCGCCCGACGGATCGCGGAGACGATCATCGGACCGAAGCTCAGATTCGGGACGAACAGGCCATCCATCACGTCGACGTGCAGGCGGTCCACGTCGCCCGCGCGCTCGACCTCCTGCACCTGCTCGGCCAGCCGACCGAAATCCGCCGCCAGAATCGACGGCGCGAGTTTGATTAT
>CADDYW010000114.1 GCA_902810745.1 Chloroflexota bacterium
TACGCTGAGCTCGGCCGCGATTCTCTCGGTGTACGCCGCCGGCTACCTGCGCACCGAGTCGGCGGCGGAGCAGATCGCGGCCCAGGAGCGACCGGCCGGGAACGCCGAGCCTCGGCCGACACCCGCTGACGTCGCGATCGCGACGGTCGCCCCGTCCATCGCGGGTGATCCGACCGCCCCGCCCGCGCCGACCAGCACGCTGGCGCCGCCGAGATCCACCCCGGCCGTCGTCGTGGCACCAAGCGCGACGCCGACGCCGGTTCCGACGACCGCTCCGACCACGGCGCGCTATCGCGACGGCCGGTACGTCGGGCTGGGGCGTAGCCGTCACGGGAACATCCAGGCGACGGTCGTCATCCAGGGAGGCAAGATCGTCTCGGCGGAGATCACCGGCTGTATGACCCGGTATCCGTGCTCACGCATCGCCTCGCTTCCCGAGCAGGTCGTCTCCCAGCAGAGCACCGACGTCGACGTCGTGTCCGGCGCCTCCGACAGCTCCGACGCGTATCTGGAGGCGGTATCCAATGCCCTCGCCCAGGCAGGCTGAAGCGCGCGCGATCGCCGTCCGAACCGCGGTCTTCATGGATACTCACATCGCGCTGACCATGGTGGCGGCGGGCCCGGCGGACGCGTGCGACGAGCGTGCCGAGCGCGCATTTCAGTGGTTCCAGCGCGTCGAAGCGTGCTGCAGTCGCTTCGATCCCGGCAGCGAGGTGATGCAGCTGACCGCGCGGGCCGGGCTGCCGACCACGGTGAGCCAGATGCTCTTCGACGTGATCGCGTTCGCGCTGGCGGTGGCGCACGAGAGCGGCGGCGCCTTCGATCCGACCGTCGGCTACACGCTGGAGCAGCGCGGGTTCAATCGAAACTATCGCACCGGCGAGCGCGTGAGCACGCCGCTCGAGGCGACGGGACCCAGCAGCTACCGCGACGTGCGCCTTGACGCCGCCAGGCGGACAGTGACCCTGCTCAAGCCGCTGATCCTCGATCTTGGCGCCGTTGCGAAGGGGCTGGCGATCGACCTGGCAGCGCAGGACCTCGCCGGCCTGCCCGGCTTCGTGATCGACGCGGGCGGCGACGTCGTCGTCCGCGGTCGGAACGCGCGCGGCGAGCCCTGGCGCGTCGGCATACGCCACCCCCGCCGGCCGTCGGATCTGGTCGCGACGCTGCGTGTCGCCGATCTCGCGGTCTGCACGTCCGGCGATTACGAGCGTGAGAGCGCCAGCACGGACGGCCACGGCCACATTATCGACCCGCGCCGCGGCGTGCCCGTCGGCGACGTCGCCAGCGTTACCGTCATTGCCCCAACCGCGATGCTTGCCGATGCGCTGGGGACCGCCGCGTTCGTCCTCGGGCCGCGGCGTGGTATCGCCTGGCTCGCGCGGCAGGGCGTCGACGGGCTGATCATCACGCCGTCCCTGGAATGGTATCAGACGCCCGGTTTCGCGAGGTTTCTCGAATGAGCACGCTGGTCCAGGAGCGCCGCTCCACGTCGCCGCTACGCGCCGTGAAGCGCTTCCTGCGCTCGCCCAAGGGCTACCTGCTGCTCGTCCTGGGGTTGGTGACGGTGGTCGCCAGCCTCGGCGAGGGCGTTTCGCGGGTCGAGCCGAACCTGCTCGGCGCGATGCTTGCCGCGGCCGTGACCGATCTCGCGATCGTGCGCAAGACGCGCGGCGTCTGGATCTTTCCCAGCGGCGCGATCCTGACCGGCCTGATCGTGGCGCTGGTCCTCAGCCCCGAGGAGCCGTTGTACGCCGCCATCGGGACCGTGGTGCTGGCGATCGCGAGCAAGTACATCTTCCGCACGCGCTGGTCGAACATCTTCAACCCCGCCGCGTTCGGGCTAGTTCTCGCCGTCTTTCTGTTTGGAAGCGGCGAAAGCTGGTGGGGCTCGCTGGCCGACCTGCCGGTGATCTTCGTCGTCGTTCTCATGGGCGCGGGCTTGCTCGTGGCCAGCCACGTCAACAAGGTACCGCTCGCCCTGACGTTTCTCGCGACCTACTTCGCGCTGTTCACCGCCTCGGCCTTCCTCGGCGACCCGTCGCGCGTCGCCGAGGTGTTCCGCTCGCCGGACGCGAACGCGGCGCTGTTCTTCGCCTTCTTCATGCTCGACGATCCCCCGACCTGCCCGGTCCAGTACCTCGATCAGGTGATGTACGGCATCATCGTCGCGGTGGTGAGCTACGCGGCCTATCTGACGATCGGCGGCGAATACTACCTGCTCGCGGGCGTGCTCGCCGGCAACGCCTGGGAGGCGTTGCGACGCGCGGACGAGCAGTCGAGCCGCGCGGCCGGAGCCGCCTGATCCGGTTATCCGAAAAGCGATGCCCGGTCACTCCGGGGCGCGGCGGAGCGCCCTCCGGGCCGGGGCACGCGCTACGCCAGGGATTCCACGCGCGCCCTTGGAATGACAGCGGCCACCGGGCAGCACGCCGTCACCTGCGGTGGGGACGATTCCCCGGACCCGTCAGAGCTCGATCGCGTGCTCGGCCAGAACGCGCGCGTTGAGCGTCAGTCCGAGGCCCGGCCGCTCTGGCAGGATCAAGCAGCCATCGCGGATCTCCTCGGCGCCGTTCACCAGATCGGCCCGCCAGGGAACCTCGCCCCAGGCGTACTCCAGCGTCAGAAAGTTGGGAAGCGTCGAGCAGAGGTGCGCGGCGGCGACGTGGGCGACCGGTCCGGCCGGGCTGTGCGGCGAGACGGCGATGCCGTGCACCTCGGCCAGCGCGGCGATCTTCTTCGACTCGAGGAGGCCGCCGGTGTGCTTGACGTCGAACATCGCCACGTCGACCGCCCGTGATTCAAACAACGGTCGGAACGCGGCTCGGCCGAGCAGCTCCTCGCCCGCGACCAGTCGTGTGCCCAGCCCCTCTTTCACCTGGAGCAGCGCGGTGGGCTCCCACGGTGGAACCGGGGCTTCGAGCCAGTAGAGGCGGAGCGGTGCAAGCTCGCGGGCAACGCGCCGGGCCGTGGGCACGTCGAACCGGTTGTGGCAGTCGACGGCTAGCTCGACGGCGTCGCCGATCGCCTCGCGGACGCGCCGGACGCGCTCGAGCCCGCGCTCGAGTGCCCGGCGTCCCTCGGGATGGTCGAGCGTCTGCCAGGACACGTCGTCGAACGGCGCGCACTTCACCGCTCGGAACCCATCCTCCACTGCCCGCCGAGCACACTCGGCGTAGGCAATCGGATCGCGGTCCGCGGCAGCGCGATTGACGTTGGCGTAGAGGCGCAGCGCCGGAACGCAGCGGCCGCCGAGTAGCTGGTAGACCGGCATGCCGGCTGCCTGGCCGAGGATATCCCAGAGCGCCTGCTCGATCGCGCTGAAGGCAGTCCAGGTAACCATCCCGGCATTGGGTCGGGCAATCTCTCGGAAGAGCGCCTCGATCTCGGATGGATCGCGGCCGGTCAGGCGCGAACGCAGCCGAGCGACGGCAGCCACGAGCGCGTGATCGTCGGTGGAGTGACTGGCCTCGCCGGTTCCGACGAGCCCGGCGTCGGTCTCGACCTGGACGAAGACCCAGTTTCCGCGATGATTGACGTGCACCGCGCAGGCGCGGAGATTTGTGATTTTCATTCGGCCCTCGCAAGCGAATCCCGACCGGTCGCCAGCGCCGACACGGTCGGACCCATCGCCAGGGCGGGTCGGCCGCGACGTCGTCACGGGCGCCACGGAATCGCCTCATTATAGCGACCGTCGGTCCCGCGGCGCGCGGGTCGATCGTCAGCTCACGCTCCGTGGCGCGTCCCCCACGTGACGGAGGGGACAACCGCCGTCCGGCTGGTCCCGCCGGAACTTTTGGGCTACGAAGATTGGGACGAACGGGGGATGACGGGTGGTCCCCCGCGCCGCATGATGCTCATAGCACGATGGCTCTTGGATCGTCCGGCGCAAGCAGGGATCCGTGGCGCGGGGTGGCATCAGCCGCCGAGCCGAGGGAGTGGGAAAGAGTGGGACGAGTCCAGTGTGCGTGGTGCCGGCGGCTGAAGGGGCCCAATGGCGAGCCGATCGGGCCTGCCCTTCCGGTTCAATCGTTCGTCACCCACGGCATCTGCACCGAATGCGCGCGGCAACGACTATCGATCCCGGCCGAGGCGCTCGTATCCCGCGACGGAATGGCCGAGAGGTCGGCGCTCCGACGGCGCTACACGCCACCGGGTCTGAGTCGGCGCAGCGCGGCGGTCCGCGCTCCGCGTCGCGCGTCGGCCCGAGCGCTGGGCGAGCGGATCAGCCGGTCCGACGCCCGCGACGACCGATACGCGCACATCGTCGTCGGTCCAGGCCTGCTCGAGCTGCAGGCTGACGACGGGCGCACTCTCCGAACGATCATCTTCGAGCGCTCCTCCCCCGAGAGCAAGGAGAAGGCTCGCGACATGCTCGCGGGCGAAGCGCGGGCGCTCGGGTACATCCTGGCTGGAGAGAAGGACGAGGTCCTGGCCGCGAGCTAGAGCGCGGGCGGTATGAATGAGCTGGCAGCCGTCCAATCCCCTCTCCCTCTGGGAGAGGGTGAGGGTCGCAGACCGTGCGCCGCGGATCCACGCCCTCACCCCGGCCCTCTCCCACGGGGAGAGGGAGACAGCCGTCTGCCCGATAGCCCAACCTTTCTGCTCGATGCTATAGACGGCTGAGCGGCTAACCGAGACGCTCGCCCGAGAAGCGCTCGCTCGTCATCCCCGTGGGCCCGGCTTCCGGGCAAGCGGTGGCGTACTGTCCCGGCGAGCGTCAGCGAGGGGTCGCGGGAACCGTCCGCGCCGCGTCAGAGATCTCCGGTGAACCGGCTGGCCGATCGCCCTCGGATTGGCGCAGCCCCGCAGCGGCGAGGTCGGATCTGGACCCGCTGCCCCCTCGTGGCTCGCGTCACTGGACGGAGCCTCCCGACGTTTCCGCCGATGTCCTCCGGCGCGACAAGGCCGCCCGGGGCGAGGCGGACGGACGGACTGGAGCCTTCCCAGTCGCCGCGCGCTCGCCACTCAGAATATCGCGGGCTCGATCGACCGCGTCGACGACGGTCCTGGTCCCGATCTCCTGCTCACGACTGAACTCGACGACGTAGGCAAGCTCGTCGACGGCGACGAGGACCTCCCAGAGGGCCTGCCGTAGACGGGTGACCTCTGCCTTCAGCTCGGCGAGGTCTGCCGATGGTTTTTCTGGCATTCTGCACGCCTCCCTCGACCGGTCGGGGCCCCGGTTCGGGATCTCCGGTTCGCGCCCGCACGGCTCGCGCCCTCTCAAGATACGTGCCAGCCGTCGACGGAGATGTGCCACGCCCGCGCGTACCCGCGCCCGGATCGATTCCTCCGTGCGCCGCCACCGCGGATCGTGATCGCTGGGGGAGGTCGATACCGCGAGCGGAGTGCGATGGCGGCGGTAGCACTGGATTCAGCTGCCCCTCGGCTGAGGTCGTCGAGGCACCCTCACCGCCTCCGGTCGCCGAGGTCCGCCTGGCCGGGGAGACGGACCTCTTCTTACTCCGGAAGGTCGACACGGGTTCGAGCGGCGTGCCGCCCGATCCGGGAGCCTTGCGGCGGGCCGCGAGATGTTGATAATTGGGGAAGCTCGAATTGGCGAGCATTCCGCGACGGAGGAATCAGCAATGGCCATCTCACGGGAGAAGCTGGCGATCGAGGGCGGGGCGCCGGTGCGAGCCGAGCCGCTTCCGCCGATGTATCCGGGCGGCATGATGATCGGCGACGAGGAGAAGCAGGCGGTTCTCGCCGTCCTCGACGACAAGAACCTTTTTCGCTTCGCCGGTCCCTCGAAAACACCATCGCGCGTGAGCACGTTCGAGGAAAAGTTCGCGCAGCACTTCGGGACCCGCTTCGCGCTCGCGGTCAGCTCGGGGACGGCAGCGCTGCATTGCGGCCTGGTCGCGCTCGGGATCGGACCGGGCGACGAGGTGATCCTTCCGGCCTACACCTTCATCTCCTCGGCCACGGCGATCATCGCCGCGAAGGCCGTTCCGATCATCGTCGAGGTCGACGATTCGCTGACGATCGACCCCGCCGACGTCGAGCGCCACGTCACCCCGCGTACCCGCGCGATCATGCCGGTGCACATGCGGGGTGCCCCCTGCGACATGGATCGCATCATGGCCATCGCGAAGAAGCACAACCTCAAGGTGATCGAGGACGTGGCCCAGGCCGACGGCGCGTCGTTCCACGGCAGACGGCTGGGCACGTTCGGCGAGGTCGGCGCCTTCAGCCTCCAGTTCAACAAGGTCATCACGACCGGCGAGGGAGGCGTCGTCGTGACCGACGACAAGATCCTCTACGACCGCGCTCGGATCTTCCACGACGGCGCGGGTGGCTTCTTTGGCGGCCGCAAGGAGCCGGTCTCGGTGCCGTTCTTCCCCGGGCTGAACTACAGGATGAGCGAGATCGCCGGGGCACTGGCGCTCGTGCAGCTGGGAAGGCTCGAAGGTCTGCTCCAGGCGATGCGGACCCGCAAGGCACGCATCAAGGCCGCGATCGAGCCCACGGCGCGGGTGAAGGGCGTGGGTTTTCGGCGCGAGAACGATCCCGCGGGCGACGCGGCGGTGGCGCTGATCCTCTACATGCCGAGCGCGGACAAGGCGCGCGAGGTCGCACGCGCGCTCTCGGCCGAGAATATCCGAGCCGGATCGATGTTCAACGAGGGCGTTCCGGACTGGCACGTCGCGTTCCACTGGAAGCACATCATCGCCCAGAACATGCCGACCGAGCTCGGCTGTCCGTACCGGTGCCCGCTCTACCAGGGCGAGGTGCGCTACAGCGCGGACATGTGGCCACGAACGCTGGACCTGCTCGGACGATCGGTCCACCTGGACATCAGTCCGCTCCTGACCGACACCGACTGCGACCAGATCGCCGAGGGAATCGTCAAGGTGCTGGACGCGCTGCTCTGAGAACGGAGGCGAAGCCAATGGCCACGTTTCTGATCGGCTACGATACCGAGCACGGCGATCCGTCCGTCACGCGCCATTTCCTCGAGGCCGCGCGGCGGGTCCACGAGGACCTGGAGGTGCCCTGCACCCTCTTCGTCGTCGGGCGAACGCTCCGGCAGAGCGCGGACGAGTTCGCCGCGCTGGCCGACCACCCGCTGTTCGACCTGCAGCAGCACACCGACAGCCACCTGCGCCTCAAGACCGTCTATCAGGAGAACGCGGCGGGAGTCACCGTCTTTCGCGGTGGCTCGCCCGAGGACGTCCGAGCCGACGTGGCCGCCGCCCAGCGCTCGTTCGAGAAGATCCTTGGCTTTCGACCGATCGGTCTGACCGGCCCCTACAACTACTACCGCGGCCTCTGCGATCGCCCGGACCTGGTCGAGATCGTCTACGACGAGGGCATTCGGTTTTTACGCTGCTGGGGGCGCAACGAGCACGACTGGCAGCCGACGCCATTCTTCGCCCCGTTCCCGCTGACCGCGCTTGGCTTCCCGGACGTCTGGGAGTACGGCATCCACGGCTGGCAGGACTGTATTCTGCGCCAGGAGCTCGGCTGGGCGAACCTCGACGGCTACTTTGCCTGGCTGCGCGATGACATCGACCAGGTCGTCGCGCGAGACGGCGTCTTCTCGTACTGTCAGCACGACTGGTCGAGCACGCGCGAGGATCCGGAGATGACGCTGACCCGCCGCATCCTTCAGTACGCGCGCGCGCAGGGCATGCGCATCGTCTCCTACGCCGAGCACTATGCCGAGCAGGTCGCGTCAGTCACGACCAGAGCCGACGCGGCCACGGGGGACGTCGAACCGGTCGCCGCTCACGCGCGATCGGCGTCGTAGCCCGGCCCGGAGGCACGGGGCGACTGATCGGCGGACGGGGTTTTGGCGCGCCAGGTCCACCGGATTGCCTCACCTCTCGGCGTGACCTGGCGCGGGCAGGCTGACAGCGCGCGGCGGCCATGCTATAACCATTGGGTTCGAGCGAAGGTCACAGGGGACAGACGACATGGGGTCAGGCGGAGGCATCGGCTCATCCTGGCGCCTTCTCGTCCCGGTGCTTCCGATCATCGCCGGCTTTGTCCTGATCAGCGCGGCGTTCAGCGTGACGGTTCCGCTCCTGGAGGCACCGGACGAGCCATCGCACGTCGCGATGGTGCGCTACATCGCCGCGAATCACGCGCTTCCGATCCAGCATCCACCCGCTTACTTCCCGGTGGGTCAGGAAGGTAGCCAGCCGCCTCTCTACTACGCGCTGGGAGCCGCGTTGTTCGCGCTCTCTCCCGGCCCGTCGCTCGCGCCGACCTTCGACGCGCATAACCCGTTTGTGAGCTTCGATCGCGCCCCGCCGGGCTCGGACAACCGGAATCTCTACGCGCACACGCCCCGCGAGGGCTTTCCCTATCGCGGCGACGTCCTGGGGATTCACCTCGTTCGCGCCCTGGGCATCCTGCTCGGAGGAGCTACGGTTCTCCTGACCTTCCTGATTGGCCGCGAGGTCTTCCCCGAGCGTCCGCTCGTCGCGGCACTGGCCGCCGGGCTGGTGGCCTTCAACCCGGAGTTCGCCTTCGTGAGCGGCGTGGTCAATAACGACGGTGCGATCACGACCGCCACGACGTTCGTCCTCTGGCGTCTGATCCGCTGGTGCCGGCGTGGCGGAACGACGGCCTCGAGCCTTGTCCTGGGCGCGGGGCTGGGAGCCGCTCTCCTCTCGAAGACGGATGGCATCCTGCTGATTCCCTTCGTGCTCCTTGCGCTGGTCGCCGACGCGAAGACGCGCCGAGGAGGATGGTCGGCCCTCGGCCGGGTCGCGCTGGTCCTCGGCGTGGCGGCCGGAAGCGCCGGCTGGTGGTTCGCGCGCAACTGGATCCTCTACGGCGACCTGCTTGGCTGGGATGCCATGCTCGCCGCGAACGCGTCGATGCTTCGTCACCCGCCGCTCGATCTCCTGTCGGCGCTGCAGGTTCTCTGGCGCGCGCGCGACACCTTCTGGGGTGCGTTCGGCTGGACAAACCTGCTGCTCCCGAGCCTGGCGTACCGGTGCCTGGACGCGCTCGGCGCGATCGCACTCGTCGGGCTGGCTGCCTGCGTACGTCACCAGCCGCGCTGGCCGGCAGGACGACCGACGGCGACTGATTCGACGGGGCCGGCGAGGGCGGCGGCTCCGCGCCCGGCGATCGATCCTGGTCGGGCGGCGACCTGGCTGATCCTGGGGGTGTGGCCGCTCGCGGTCGTGGTCAGCCTCGCGCGCTGGGTGCAGCTCAACGAGGCTGCCGATCAGTGGCGGCTGGTCTTCCCGGCGATCGCGCCGATCGGGGTTCTGCTCGCCCTCGGTCTCGACGAGATACGCCGGCTCGGGCGGGTACCACTCCAGCGCCGGCTGGCTCCCCGGGCGATACTCGGGGTCGCGGCGACGTCGCCGGCTCATCCGCCGGGCACGAACGGCCACCTCACCACGGCAGCAGGTGCGGCCGTCGTCGGCTCGCGCTTCGCCCGGATCACGGTGAATGATCCGTCGAGATCCGTCCGCTGGGCAGGAGATCCACGGACGGGCGGCGAAAGCCGCGAAACCGGCAGGCCCGCGCCGCGGAGCGCCGAGCTCACGAATGACCGGGCGCGCTCGCCGCTGCGGGGAACGCTGACGATCGCCACGTGTGGCGTAGCGGCGAATCTCCTGGTGCTGGGCGGCATCGTGGCTCCCGCCTACGCGCCCGCCGCCTCGCCGGTGGCGATCGCGAACAGCGACCGTGCTGTTCGATTCGGCGACGCGATCGAGCTTCTCGCCTACCGCGTATCGCCGGCGCGACTGCGATCCGGCGATCCCGTCGCGGTGGATCTGGACTGGACGGCGCGGTCGCCGGTCGAGCGCAACTGGGCCGTTGCGGTGGGCATCGCGGGCGTGGGAGAGGCGCCCCTCGCGCGGGTTCAGAGCTGGCCGCAGGGAGGCCGCGCGCCGACGACCGCCTGGGTTCCGGGCCGGATCTACCACGATCACTACGTCTTGCGCCCGCGCTGGTCAAGCACGGAGCCGCGACTCGCGAGTGTCTGGCTCAACCTGTACGATGCCTCGGTGCCAGGTGGCCCGAGCCTGCCGGTCTCGGACAGCGCTGGCCACCCGATTGGGACTGGCATCGTTGTCGGCACGATCAAGCTGGCGCCAACCGAACCGAGCCCGGTGCAACCGACGACGCCGGTGAACGCGCGCTTTGGCTCGGCGATCGACCTGCTCGGCTACGATATGGCTCTCGATCGCTCGCGGCTGACGGTCACGCTCTACTGGCGCGATCTCGCTCCGCCTCCCGTCGCCTACACCGTCTTCGTCCACGTTGCCGAGGCCGATGGACGGGTCGTCGCCCAGCACGACGGGCCGCCGCGCGATGGAGCCTACCCGACGACCACCTGGGAGCGGGGCGAGATCATTCGTGATTCCCACACGATCGACCTGCACCGGGTGCCCGCCGGACACTACCGCGTTCTCGTCGGGCTGTACGACCCGGGAACTGGACAGCGTCTCGACGTGCGGACAGCATCCGGAGCGACCGTTCCCCACGACGCTCTGCCACTCTTCGAGCTGGACCAACCGGAAAGCGGAGGACAGGGTGATTGACCCGGGCGCCGACGAAAGCCCCTCGGCACTCGAACAGCACAACGTCCGAAGCCTGACGCTCGACACCGCGACGCAGGGGATCATCGCCGCGGGGATCAACGTGTTCATCGCCGTGTTTCTGGTCCGACTCGGCGCGCCCAATGCGATCGTCGGATTTATCGCCGCGGCGCCCGCGCTTGGCGCGATCTTCCTGTCCATCCCCGCCGGTAGCTTTCTCGAGGGACGGCGCGATCTTGTCCGGGTCGTCAACCTGAATCGCCTCTTCATCCGCGCCGCCTACCTGGCGATCGCGATCGTTCCGTTCCTCCTGAGCGGCGACGCCGAGATCTGGGCGGTCGTCGGCCTCTGGACCCTGACCTCGATCCCGGCGGCCGTGGCGAACCCGGCGTGGACCGCGGTCGTCGCCCGGATCATTCCCCCGAAGCGCCGGCCACGCGTGAATGGGAATCGCTGGGCGATTCTCAGCGTCGTCACGGCGGCTGGCGGCGCGGTGTTTGGGCGACTCCTGGACGCGGTCCCCTCGCCGCTGAACTTTCAGATCGTCTTCGTCGCCTCGTTCCTGGCCGGGCTGGTCTCGATCTACTTCTTCGGCCAGATTCGTCTCCCGGATGAGCAGTCCGATCCGGGCCCGGCCCGGCTGCCGGCGCGTCCGGCCCGGCTTCGCCTAAGCGATCTGACCGCTGCCTGGAACCGCTACCCGAGCTTCAGCCGCTTCATGCTCACCTCGTTCGTCTATCGCATTGGCCTGAACCTGCCGGTCGCACTCTATTCGATCTACGCGGTCCGCGAGGCGCACGCCAGCAATACGATCATCGGTCTGCAGTCCACCGCGGGCAATCTGGCCCTGGTGGGCTCGTATCTCCTCTGGGGACGTCTCGCCGCGCGGCGCGGCCACCGGATCGTCCTCCTCGCCGCGACGGCCGGGCTCAGCCTCTATCCCGTCGCGACGGCGCTGGTGCGAGAAGCGATCTGGCTCATCCCGGTCACCCTCATCTGGGGGATCTTCGCCTCGGGGATCGACGTCTCGTTCTTCGAGGCGCTGCTCCATTCGTGCCCGGCCGACCGGCTGCAGACGTTCGTGGCGATCAACTCGGCGCTGGCCAACGCGGTGATCTTCGTCGCTCCGATCGGCGGCACGCTCCTGGCGGATCTCATCGGGATTCGGCTGGCCCTGGTCACCGCGGCGGTGGTGAGCCTGCTTGGCAGCATTCTCTTCTATTCGATGGCGGTGGCCAAGGAGGAGGTCGTGCTCCCGGGCATCGCGGCCCCGCGGCCGGGCGCCTGAGCACCGCGGAACGGTCCGAATCGACGGGGCGACGTGGCCGCGCGTGCGCAGGCGCGCGATCCGTCGACGCTTCCGCGTCCGGGAGGATCCGACGTTGAACGCCGGGAGGCCGGACCGGTATCATCATGCTGGCCGGGCCGGGTGCACGGCCGGGATTGCCGTCGCCACGCGCCGCCCGCCGGGGCGCTGGGACGGGAGCAGCTCGACGCGAAGGGATTGGAGAGATGACGGCCGAAGAGACGCGAAGGCGGAACGCGGTGGCTCAGATTCGTCTGGCCGACCTCGTCGAGATTCTTGCGAACTGCCCGACGTGCGGACGGCTCGCGGTGTTTCAGGGAGTACCGGGGGACTGGACCGTCGGATACGGCTGCCGCTGCTATCCGGCGGTGGAGCGCGACCGGCTGATGGAAGCCGCGAGTATCGAGCTGCGCGACCGCGGGCTGGCCCCGTGTCCGCAGTGCAATCGCCTCATGGTGAACGCGTGCGGCGCGCGCTGCACGCGTTGCGGCTTCAAGTTCTCCTGTAGCGGCGAGCCGTGAGGTCAGGTCCGGGCCTGTCACCGCTCACTCCCGGCCCATCGGATCCGCCGACGACACGCTCTCCCCGAGATACTCCGTGCTCCTTCCGCGCCCGCGGCAGATCTTTCAGGGGTAGGTATTTCATTGGGAGGCAGCCCCTTGGGGAAGGAAGGTGGTAGCGAGCGGTGGTGCGGTGGGCCAAGGCTCGGGAAAGAACTGACCGAAAGGCAACGGAGCATGGTCGATCATCGCGAGGACCAAGCGAATCAGGCCTTGATGAAAACCGCGACCGCGCGCAGTCGCGTGGCCCGGCGTTGGCGCGTTTGCGTCGGCAAGGCAGAAGCGAGGGAATCGAAGGCACTCTCGGGTGCGTTCGCCTCGGCCTCTCCGCCCACACTCACCAGCCACAGCGTTGCGACCGCGACCACCACCCACAAGCGCGCCGCGCGCTCGGGCTGGGTCATGCGGGTCGCCTGCCACTGCCAGCCCCTGCGTTTGGTCAGTTTGAACCCGCGTTCGATCCACATCCGCAGCCCAGACCAACACGGATCGCCGGCTTCGGGCGCCAGATCGGTGAGGATCAGCCAGGGGTCTTGGTGGCCCTCCTCCCAGCGAGCGAGCAGCGTGCAGGCGAGGCGGCACGCGGGGGTCTTGAAGGCGGTACCCCTCCCGCGCCAACTGGTGCCCGTCTGGGGGACAAAGGTACTCAAGGACACGAAACGCGCCTTGCCGACCGGTCGAAAGGTGCCGCCTTGGTTGATCCGCAGGAACGGATGCCAGCCCAAGCGGGCGATCCGGCGGGGCCCTGAGGGCACCCCCCAAGCGCGCATAGAGACCGCGATCGGCCAGAGCCAGGACCGTCCAGGTGGGCGGGACGGCCGGACGCAGCAGACGCAGCATCCGCAACCATTCCCGGCGCCAAGCGCGTTTCTCGCCGGCCGCCAGGATCGTCCCGGCGACCGGGATCGCGCAGCCGCGCTAGACGACGCTGATCGCCAGCACGACGAAGCGCTCGCCCAAGGTCGTGGCGTCGAGCGCCAGGGCCACCTGCGTCCCGTGCCAGCGGCTCAGAATCCAGCGCAGCAGCGGGACGAAGCAGGTCTCGACCACGATGTCTCGGCGTTTCTCGCCCGCCTTGGCGTCAGCTTCCCAACAAAACTCCCGCAGTTGCTGGCGCACGGTGTTGGACTTCTGATCCAACGTGACGGCCAGGAAAGCGGCGACGGCACTTATCGCGCAGGAACGGGCGAAGATCTTGCCCAGACTGAACACGGCCAGGACCGTCGCTTGGGGTTTGCTCAGCTGGGGCAGTGCTTCCTGCACCATGGCGGTCCATTCCTGATGGTATACTGCGATCTGGCGAGACATCCTGCTCCTCCGCGGTTTTCTGGGTTGGTGGAGAGTCCCCGAATGCCGCATGGAGCAGTGTCTTGCCAAGCCTCCCGCGTCTCACCATTCCCACCTGAATCGCTCGCTTTCAAAATACCTACCCTTGAAAGGGATCTCCCGCTCCCCCTACTCTTCACCCCGATGGCGATCACCACCGCCTGCGATACCACCCGCCCATGCTCCCGCACCTTCACAAAGGTGGCATCCAGCCAGACGTAGGGATAAGCCCCTTCCAGTCGGCGACGCCGAAACCGCTCCACCGCGGCGTCCAACTCCTGGCACAGCCGGGAGACCTGACTCTTGCTGATCCCGTTCATCCCCGGGGCCTACACCAGGTCATCTACCCGCCTGGTCGACACTCCCTGGACGTAGGCTTCCTGCACCACGGCCACCAGCGCCCGCTCCGCTCGCTTCCTCGGGTCCAGCAGGCTCGGGTAGAAGCTCCCCTCCCGCACCTTCGGGACCTTCAGTTCGATCGTCCCCACCCGCGTGTCCCAGAGCCGATCCCGGTACCCGTTCCGGTGCCCCGTCCGCTCCGCAGTCCGCTCGGGCCGCCCAGCTCCCAACTGCTGGCTCACCTCCAGCTCCATCAGCGCATGGCTCAGCACCCGAACCCCTTCCGGCAGAAAGTCAGCATCCTCCTCCATCCGGGCCTTGCACAGCAGCTCCTCCCGTGCCATCATGAGCCTGTCGGTCATCCCGTGATCCTCCTCTCGATGATCTCCTCAATCTCGATGATGAAGACCACGGGGTGGCCGTCCCGGTCAACCACCCGCTCTTTTTACACCAC
>CADDYW010000115.1 GCA_902810745.1 Chloroflexota bacterium
CCACTAGCCGACATGGCCCTCTCCGTCCGACACCGGCCCAGTGGGGCTGGCGACCCATGGTTCGCGCGATCGGACGAGCAGGGCGCCGAGCGCAATGAGACCGGTTGCCAGGGCAACGAGCTGCGCCTCCTGCAAGCCCCAGAGCAGGGCCGGCTCCTGCCGGAAGAACGTCAGCTCGAAGCGGATGACGGCGTAGCCGACGGCGGCGACCAGGAAGGTGATGCCGGGCTGGGCGAGCCGGCGCCTGACCAGCCAGAGCCCGCCGAGCAGGACGACCTCGGCGAGAATCTCGTAGAGCGGGTAGGGATGCGTCGGCACCCCGAGCAGCGCGGGCGACAGCAGGTCGTGGGGATGCCAGTAGACGATGCCCCAGGCGCCGCCGGTCGGGGCACCCCAGGCGTCGCCATTGCTCAGGCACCCCAGCCGCCCGATCGCCTGCCCCACCAGCATCGCCGGAGCAGCAGCATCGAGCAAGGGCCAAGCGGGAAGCTCGGCCCGACGCGCGGCGAGCAAGGCTGCGGCGAGGCCGCCCAGGAAGGCGCCGTAGACGGCGAGGCCGCCCTCCCAGACCGCGAGCACCTCGAGCGGGTTCGCGAGATAGTACGGCAGGTGGTCGAGGACGTGGAACAGGCGCGCCCCGAGGACTCCGCCGACGAGCGCCCACGTCGCGACCCGGCCGAGCGGCTCCGCCGGCAGACCGCGTCGTTCGGCCCGCCAGCAGCCAAGCCAGACTGCCGTGATGATGGCCAGGGCGGTGAAGAGTCCGTGCCAGCCCAGCTCGATGGGCCCGAGCCGGGCAATGATCGGGTCGAAGGTGACGTCAATGATCATGTCAGCCTCGCTCGCTGGTGGCCACGACCACGTCCCAGGCACCGAGCACGCAGAGTGTTGCCAGCAAGATGGCCGAGCTGACGCACCAGGGACAGATGGCCCGGATGACGAAGAGCTCGAGGTAGGTCAGGTAGCCGGAATAGAGGGTGCCGGCCAAGGCCAGGCCGAACAGCGCCAGCGGCACGGGCGGAGGCGCCCCGCCGCGGGCCAGCACGCGCCAGAGGCTCAGCGCGAACAACGCCAGGTAGAGCCCGAGGCCGAGCAGCGCGATCGGGATCCCGGCGATGACGGCGAAGCGGCTCGCCTGGACCTGCTCGCAGCCGCCAGCCCCCGTGCAGAGCGCCAGCGTCCCGCCGTAGTGGACCCACGTCAGGTAGCCCGAGACCAGCACCCCGAGCCCGGCCAGCACCACCATCGCCCGCCCCCGCCAGACCGCGGCGCGCTCCGCCGCTGGGCTACCGAGACCGAGCATCGGAAGCCTCCTGACCGAGCAGCGGTGGGCGTCCGTCTGCGGCGGTGCGGACCGTTCCGTCGGGCGCACGGCTTACCTGCTCCTCCTGCCGCAGCGCCAAGGTCAGCAGCACGAAGATGGGGATCAGCCACATCATGCCGGCCAGTACCCACATGATCAGCCCGCCGAGCTGCTGGTCCTGCAGCACCGACAGGCCCCAGACCCGTGGCACCTGCCGGTAGGTGGCGTAAACCGGCTCGCTGGCGAAGGTGAGGAGCGCGCCGATGAGGTTTCCCTCGAACAGCGGCGGCAAGAGATAGACGGTCGCGGCAAAGTAGCCGAGGCGTCGGCGTCCGCCGGTCGGGTGGACGACCGGCCACCAGTAGAGGAGCCCTGCCCCAAGGAAGGTCAGGTGTTCGAGGTCGTGCACGAGCGTCCGGCCCTGGGCGGCGTCGTAGAAGGTCGGCACGTGCCAGAACGCCACGACGACCAGATAGAGGCCACCGGCGACGAACGGGTGCGTCAGGCCGTGGAAGACCCAGCGACCCGGGCGGCCGGCGACGAATAGCCGGCCCACTGCCTGGCGGGTCCCGTCGGGCAGGCCCCAGAGCACGGGCAGCAGCGGAGCGCCGAGGCAGAGGAGCGGCGGGGCGAGCATCAGCAGCAGCAGATGCTGGAGCATATGCATGAAGAAGAACAGGGAGGTGTAGACGGCGATCGGCGAGAGCAGCGCCAGGGCGAGCGTGGCGAGGCCGCCGGCGTAGCACCAGGCACGCCAGGCGGGCGGTCGACCACGCCCGGATCCCCGTCGCCCCAACCGCCACCAGCCGATGGCGTAGAGCACCCCGGGCAGCGCCAGTCCTGCGAGCTTGCTCGGCTCGAACGCCCAGGATCTGAGGAATGCCGCCGCCTCCGGGCTCACGACCCTCCCCCCGCTGCCGCCCCGATGACCTGGCGCAGCTCCTCAAAGAGCGGCACGCCCTCGATCTTCTGACCATTGACGAAGAGCGTCGGCGTCGCGCGGACCCCCTTCTGTCGACCCGCTGCCGTCTCGGCCTGGACCGTCGTCGCGTAGCGATCCGTGTCGAGACAGGCGTTGAACCGGGCGGTATCGAGCCCGAGTCGGGCGGCAAAGCGCTTCAGGTTCTCCTTGCTGAATGCCCCGCCATTTTCCCCCTGCTGCTCGGCGAAGAGCGTGTCGTGGTAGGCCCAGAACTGTCCCTGTTCGCCTGCGCAGGCGGCCGCCTCGGCCGCCCAGATCGATTCCTGGCCGAGAAAAGCGAAGTGACGCCAGACGAGCTTCGCCCGCCCCTCAGCCACGAAGGTCTCCTCCAATCGGCGCCCTGGACCCAGGGCGAATGCTCGGCAGGCCGGTCACTGGAAGTCGCCCCACTCCTCGACCTCCACCGGCGCGGCCGCCAGGCCCATCACGTTGCCGCTCGTCGGCACCGCCACGCGGGGGCGCTCCGGGTCTCCCTGGCCGAACCAGATCAGGCCGCCCACCGCGGCGACGGCCAGGACCGTCACCGCGACCACCGGCCACCACCTGCGGACGCCTCGACGCGCGGGTTGCCGCCGTTGCCGTCGCTTGCTCATGTCATCTCCTTTGATCGGGGTGATGGGCCGCCGGCCGCGGGGTTGCGGCCCTTGAAAACGGCGAACAGGAACCACAGGGAGGGCAGCAGCACGGCTAGCCCGAAGGGTAACGTCCAGAGCACGAGGCTCAGGGTGGCGGGGGGTGCTGCGGTCCCCGTGAGGGTCAGGTCCGGGTAGATGATGTAGGGGTACTGGGCCAGCGCCCAGCCAGCCAGGAGCAGGACGACCTGGCCGACCCCGAGGGCTCGCGCCAGATGGAAGCGCCGCCGCCACATGGCCAGCGCTGAAGCGGGCGCCAGGAGCATCCCAGCGCCCACCACAAGCGCGGCGCGCGCCCCCGTGAGGCCTTCCCAGAGGCGGGGGGCCTCGGTGTAGGTCAGGAGGAGGGTGCCGATCGAGAGCACGCCTCCCACCAGCCAGACGCCGAGAGAGCGCCGGCGGAAGTCCTCGCGCACCGCCCCCTCGGTCTCCAGGGTGAGGTAGACGGCCGCCAGGTAGGCGCACACGGCCAGGGCCAGGGCGCCGGTGGCCAGGGGAAAGGCGTCGAGCCAGGCCAGCTCCGATGCGCGTACGACCACGCCGTTCGCCACCCGGATGCCCCCTGCCGAGACGGCGCCCAGGCAGGCGCCGAGTAGGAAGGGGGTGAACACGCTCGCCGCCCCGAAGACGGTGCCCCAGGCGAGGGGGGTCCGGGCGGCCGTGCGGCCGTAGGCGCGGAACACGAAGGCGGCCCCGCGCAGCACGATCCCGGCCAGCACAAGGTGGAAGGGCCAGAAGAGGGCCACGCTGAGTGCAGCGAAGGCGGGTGGGTAGGCCGTGAAGAGGATGACGATCAAGAAGATGAGCCAGACGTGATTGGCCTCCCAGACCGGCCCGATGGCGGCGGCAATGGCGGCGCGGTGCTCGGCTGCCCGCGGGCCCCAGGCCAGGAGGTCCCAGACCCCGCCCCCGAAATCTGCGCCGGCCAGCACGGCGTAGGCGATCAGGGCCGCGAGGGCCACGAGGCCCATCAGGACGGGGAGCACCTCAGATGCGGGCATGCCGCTCCTCCTCCGGCAGCGGCTCCGTCTGGCCACGGGCCAGGCGGCGGAGCAGGAAGACCAGGGTCACGAGCAGGCTGGTGTAGAGGAACACGAATCCTGCCAGGGAGAAGCCCACCCCTTCGACGGGGGTCACCGCCTCGCCGGTGCGCATGACGCCGTAGATGATCCAGGGCTGGCGCCCGACCTCGGTGACTACCCAGCCGGCCTCGAGCGCCAGATAGCCGAGCGGCGTCGCCAGGGCGAGGGCCTGGAGCAGCCAGCGGCGGGCCGCCCAGTCGTGTCCGCGCGCCCGGTCGCGCCACCAGGCCCACCAGAACCAGGCGACCAGCCCCAGCATGATGAAGCCGAACCCCACCATGATCTGGAACGACGGGTGCACCACCCGCGCCTCCGGCCACTGGTCGCGGGGGAAGGCCTCGAGCCCGAGCACCCTCCCGTTGGGATCGCCCGTGGCGAGGAAGCTCAGCGCCTTCGGGATCTCGATGGCCCCGCGCGTCACCCGAGCCTCCGGGTCCGGCCAGCCGCCGATGCGCAGCGGGGCGCCCTGCTCGGTCCGGAACTGGCCCTCCATGGCCGCGAGCTTGGCCGGCTGGGCCTCGTAGAGCCGCTTAGCCAGCACGTCGCCGACGAGGGGTTGGGCGATCGCCGCCGGCGTCGCCACCAGAAGGGCGAGCGTGATGGCCAGGCCGTTGTAGCGCGCGCGCTCGAGCCGGCGCCGGCGCAGCAGCGCCCAGGCGTAGACGCCCGCCACCGCGAAGCCGACCGCCTGGTAGGTGGAGAGGGTCGAGTGAGCGGTCATCTTGCCAAAGGCTGGATTGAAGATGGCGGCGACAGGATCTACGCTTGTCAGCAACCCGTCCGGTCCCAGGGTGAAGCCGGCCGGGCTTTGCATCCAGGAGACCGCCGCGATGACGATGAGGCCGGACGATACGCCCCCGAGGACCACCGGCCAGCCGCACAGCCAGTGCACCAACGGGTGCAGCCGATCCCAGCCGTAGAGATACAGCCCCAGGAAGATGGCCTCGATAAAGAAGGCGTACCCTTCCACGGCGAAGGCGGGCCCGATCAGCGGCCCGGCGAAGGCCATGAAGCGCGGCCAGAGCAGCCCCAGCTCGAAGGAGAGCGCGGTGCCGGAGACCGCGCCGATGGCGAACAGGACGGCGGTGGCCTTGGCCCAGGTCCTGGCAAGCTTGAGAGCATCGGGATCGCCGGTGCGCAGCCAGCGGCCCTCGGCGAGCACCATCATCAGCGGCAGGGCCATGCCGGCCGCGGCGAAGAGCATGTGGAAGGCGAGCGAGAACGCCATCTGCGCCCGCGCCGCCAGTAGGTTATTGATCACCATAGCTGCCGATCCTTCACGCTCCGCTCACTCATTCAGGAGCGCCTTCAGGTTGCGGCGGAGGTCGTCGGGGGCGACGTCCGAACGCAGCAGGCGCCGCTCGCGGCCCTGCCGGTCGATCAGGTAGAGCGCGTCGGTGTGCAGCACCTCGTAGGCACCCCCGCCACCCGTCGAGCCGGGTGGCGGGGTGGTGGTCACCCCGATGCCATAGGCCTGCCACACTGCTGCAACGGCCGGGCGGTCGCCGGTCAGGACGGTGAGCTTGTCGACGAGCCCCTGGGCCTCCAGGCATTGCCGCACCCGCGCGACGGTGTCGCGCTCGGGGTCGACCGTCACGACGACGAACGCGGCCTCGTCCGCCCGCGCGCCCAGCCGGTCGTGGACCTCGCCCAGTTTGCGGGCGATGAGCGGGCAGACATCGGGGCAGCTGGTATACAGGAACGTCAGGACCACGGCCCGGCCACGCAGGTTGGAGAGCGCCACCTTCTGCCCGAACTGGTCGGTCAGGCGGAAGTCCGGAGCCGGTGTCCCACCCAGGTCGGCGCCGACCGGCGCCGGAGCGCCGCCCAGCGGCAGGCGGAAGCCAGAGGCGAGGATGGCGGTCAGCGCGGCGAGCAGCCCGGCCCCGACCAGCAGTGGCGCGAGGCGCACGAGCAGGCGGCGCGACGCGCTGTCGGCGCGAATCCCAACCGGCGCGGCGAAAGGCGGCGTTTCCGTCGTGACGGCAGGCCGCTCGCTACCGGAGGCTCTTGATGTACTCGACGAGTGCGTCGACATTGTCGTCCTGCCTGATCTGGTTCATCCGGTCGGCGATGGTGCTCGCCATCACCCCCTTCGGGTAGCCCGCGACGATCTTGGCGTCCGGATCGAGGATCGACTCGCGCAGGTACGCCTCGTCGGCGGTCACCGTCTGTCCGTTCTCGAGCTGTACTTGCTTCCCGTAGAGGCCGTTGAGCGGCGGGCCGACGATGCGCTGCCCAGTGGTGCTGTGGCAGGTGTTGCAGCCGAACTGGGTGAAGAGTTCGGCGCCCCGCTCCGCCAGCCGCTGGTTGACACCCGTGGTCCCGGATGGCGTGGTCGTCCCGAATGGCGTGGTGGTCCCGGATGGCGTGGCGCTACCGCCGCCACCGCAGGCGGCCGCGAGCAGCGCCACGGCGAGCAGGGGACCAGCCGCGAGGTGCAATCCGCGTGGAACATTGTGCATACGTTCTACCCTCCACCGATGAATGTGCCGCGCATCTCCGTGGGCTGCAGCAGCAGCCAGACCCCGAAGCCGGCCAGGGCGGCCGCCAGGAGCGCCCAGGGCAGGGAAGCCGGAAGGGCGCCGGTGCCGTCGGCACGGGCGCGGCGGGAGATCCGGTAAGCGACGAGCCATGAGCCGAAGAGCCCGGCCTCCAGGAAGACGAGCTCGATCGGTAGCAGCCAGGACGCCGGCACCAGCGGCCCGAGACCCCAGCGCGGGGCGCCGAGCCCGGGCAAACCCAGGCCGGCGAGGAAGCTCTGGGCGACCGGGACGATGGTCAGGGCCCCGGTCAGGAAGTGGAAGCTGTAGTGGGCCAGCCACATGCCAAAGCCGACTGGCACGAGCGCGTAGCTGGAGCGCGTGGCCACCGCCAGGAACGGCTCGCGCGAGCCGGCCAGGGTACGGCTGGCCCACGCGGCCAGGGGCAGGGCGCCGAACCCCACGCCGAAGATGACCAGCAGGATGAGCGCCTCGGAGGTCGTGCCGAGCAGGCCTGCCAGCCACTGTTCGACGGCGTAGACCGGTGCGACCATCCCGAAGGCGTTCAGGAAGGTGGCACAGACCAGCACCAGCGCGAGCGCCGCCAGATCCGTCCGTTCGCCAAGCCGCCCGACGCTAGAGCGACGAGGATCATCCCAGAGTTCGCTCGTCGGCACGCGGGCCAGGATCCCGACGTTGTCGTGGGGGCAGGCGTGGATGCAATCGAGGCAGAAGGTGCAGTCCAGGTTGCCGACCTTCCGCTCCTGGAAGAGCCCGAGCTCGCAGCCATTCTGGATCAGCCGTCGGCCGGTGCCCGGGTCTCGTTGGCTTTTTCCGTCGGGCACCTGGGTGCGCGTTTGAAGGTCGATTGGAGATGGACGGCGAATCGGTGCCGCCTCGGCGTAGCGGCCGTGGATGCAGTCCTTGGTCGTGCACCGGGCACAGACGTCGGGCTGGCGCACTTTGATCTCGAACGGGGAAGCGAGCGAGTTGACGAAATTGAACTGGCCGATCGGACAGACGTACTTGCAGAAGGCGGCGCCCTGGAAGAAGCCGTCGATGACAAAGGCGGCGACGAAGTAAGCGAGCGCGACCCATGCGGTGAGGAGGGGACTCGCCCACAGCGAGAACGCCTCGTACGCGTAGAAGAAGATCACCAGCACTCCGGTGGCGAGCCACTTCAGGCGCAGCATGCGCGGCCAGGTCCGGTTGGCGGGAAGGAGCTTCTTCGCCAGCCGGCGCGGGAGCATAAACGGGCAGCTCATGCAGAACAGGTTGCCGACGATGAGCAGGCCAAGGATGAGAAAGCCACGCCACTGGACCCACGGCAGCACCCCGGCCAAGTTTTCGGGCGCGAGCTGGGGACCAAAGAAGCCATCGTCGAGCAGGAGCAGACTCAGCAAGAGCAGAGGCACCTGCAGGGTGGTGCGGGCGTGCCGCCACCGAAGAAACCGCCCCAGCAAGGGAACGGTGAGAAGATCAACGGGCATCGGTCGCTTTCGCCGGGTTACCACCATCACCCGCACGCCTTTCTCCCGCTACCGCGTCGACGTGGGATGGGCCATGGGCATCGCCATCGGACTTCCCGTGGTTGGTGATCCCGCCATGTCTCTGACACCAGAGATCGTGAACGTCTTTTTGACCGAGGTCCCATCCGGGAGGCTGCCGCTGACGGTCAAGATCCAGTCGCCGGCCATCGTGAAGTGGAAGCCGTCGGCCGCGTAATGACCATTACCTTGATCCATCAGGTCGGCCAGGACGGGTTGCATGCCGGCGTGGCTCATATCCCCTCGGATCTGAAGCTTGGCGCCGGTGATTGGCTTGCCATCCGGCGATGCGACGGTGAGGTCGAGTCGGGCGGAGCCAACCGTGGGTGGCTGCGGGGAGACTGTGAGCTGCATCCGGGCGACGCTCGGCGCGGTGTCCTGGGCTTCCGCTCGAGCGCGACACGCGCCGAGGACCAGGCCGAGGGCAAGGAGTCCCATGATACAAGCGACCAGAGACAGCCGCCCAAACGGACTGGATCGTTTGAGTGGGTGTTGTCGAAGCATCGGATCGATCTCCTGCACAAAGATTTCTCTCACCCGCCAGCGTGCTTCAGCGATTCTCAGAGTTGGTGCTCGTCGCCCGGGGCGTTTCGCCGACCGCGTCTGGTCTAGGCGCGCGTCGCCCCAGGAGAGAGGCTCCGGCCAGGATGGTCCCGACGACGCCGGCGGCGATTCCGCCCAAGCCAAAGAGTCGTGCGCTTTGCGCATTCGCATCGGCCGTCTGGACTTGCTGGGCCAGACTTGCCGTCGACGGAACCGCGACCGGGAATTCCATTGGCTCCGGCGGCGTGACGTCGTCGAAGGTGTTCGGTCCCGACTCGAAGCGCGCGTTGACCGGCTGTCCCCCAATCGACCCGGTGAACGTAAAGACGTAACTCCCCGCCTTGGTCGGAATGAAGCTGGCCGTGTAGAGGCCCTTGACGTCGTCGCTGGCCTCGAGATCCATCGTCTTTGGTTGCCCCCCACCGTACGCCACGTCGACCTTGAGCGTCTTCTCGGCGCCCATGACCGGCTGGCCGGTGGCCTTATCGGTGATTAGAATCGAGATCGCGTTCGGCTGTCCCTGAATCGCCGGTTCGTTGACCCAGCCAACCAGGACGTGATACTTCCCGAGGTCGCGCGGCTCGTGCGCGAGCGCCACCATTGGGAATAGGATGCCCAGCGCCACCACGGCCAGGATGCTGACGAGCGCCTGGGAAAAGACACGTGATCTCATCGATGAAGCTCCTCTACTGTTATCTGTTATCGCGTTGTTGATCGCCGCGATTGATCGGCCCAGAACGCGGTCGACGATTGACCGATGCCCACGTTCCCCTGTCGTTCGAGTGTCCGCACAAGATCCTCCGCACGGCGGCGGAGCCGGATCGCCCGGCGGTCGGCCAGGTGCAGCGCAAACGGATCGACCGGCCGCGTACCGGCGTGATCCACGATGGCCTGATCGTGATCGAGCACGGCCAAATCGGCGTTAATGACGGACCAGGCCGTCGCGTCGCTCCTGGGTAAGCGCGACGCCGCTCTGTCTAACGCCTGCCTTTGTCGCGCCAGATACTCCGCGGCCCAGCCGTTCTCGTTCTCGGCGAGCGCGACGAACAGCGCATCGGGGATGCGATCGCCGACACGCGGTTGGAGGACGAGGTAGTGAAGAATCCAGTCGCTCTCCTCGATCACGGCCTGCCGCGGGTTCGGCACCCACCGACCGGGGCTCTCCGGGACCGGCGCTGCGTTCAGCCCCAGGCCGACAAGCAGCACGATGACGAGCGGTCGCAGCCAGGCCGGATATAACTGCCGTCTTTCCATGCCCACTCCTGCTCGTTCGTCAAGCCATCGCGTCGTTCGTCCGAGTCGGGCGAGGTTCATCATGCCGGCGCATCCCCGCTGGGTTTCTCCGTGATCGACCCGCCCGCTCGTCGCGTCCACAATGTGAAGACCAGGAAGGCAATGAACCCGGCGATCGGCAGCGCCGTGCAGGTGAGCTCGAAAGGGGTCATTCCGAGATACCCCTCGCTGACGTCCGTGTCGAAGCGGACGTCTCCGCCTCCCTTCGGGCCAGTGACCTGGATGGTAAACGCGTAGCGGCCCGCATGCGTCAAGGGAACGTTCGCGGCGTAGTACAGCTTGTTGGTTGCGTTCGCGTGCGTCGCGGGGTAGCGAGCCACCGCGCCCGTCTTCCCGACGGGCGTGACGACGACCAGAACGATGGCATCTTGCACGACTGCGCTCGTGTTTCCCAGCGTGACCATCACACTCACGTCGGCCGTTCCGGTGCGCAGAGGACTCGGGCTCGTCATCACCGTGACGCGATACGGACCAGCTGGCTGCTCACTCACCTGGATCGTGCCACCGTTCGCCAGGGCAGGGGATGACCAGCCAAACAAAAGTGCCACGACCATCAGCCCGGCAATTCCCCAGCGTTGTCCCGGCCCGCGAACGCTCTCACTCCGCCGCTCACGCATCAGGAATCACCTCGCACAGCGTGAGGATGCCGCGCCGCGGAGGCCAGGCGCGGCGCCCGGCCACCACCAGCAGGATGGCGATAGCAGCCAGCGCAACCACCTGCGTCGCTCCGAGGCCCAGAAACACCAATGGCTCTGGCCGCGCGAACGCCAGGACAAACTGCGTCCCCCAATAGGTCCCCATCGCGGCAAGAAAGACACGTCCTTCTCGGTTGGAAAACCAGCACCGACCCAGCCGAAGGCTGGCCAGGATCAGGGCGGTCCCGGCGATCTGATCGAGCGCGTCGGGCTGCGTTGGCACGCCAAGCAATTGAGGAGGCAGCAGGTCATGCGGGTTCCAGTACACGATTCCCCAGGCGCCACCGGTCGGCAGACCCCATGCCGCGCCGGTGCATAGACCGCCAAGCCAGCCGATCATCTGCCCGACCAGCGCCGGCGGTGTCAGCACATCAAGCAATCTCCAGACGGGAATCCCGGTCCACCGCGCGGCGCCGATCGCGCCAATCACCCCGCCGATCCAGGACCCAAGGAGCGAGATTGCGCCATCATCAATCGCAATGATCTCCTGGGGGGTCGTCAGGTAATAGGGGAGGTGGTCAAGGACCTGGAAAAGCCTCCCGCCGACCAAGCCGCCAACGATGATCCAGATGATGACGTCTCCCAAGCTGTCCGGCGGTATCCCGCGGGCCGTGGCGGCGCGCTAGCCCAGCCACAACGCGATGACCAGACCCGCCGTGGTGAAGACACTGGCCCAGTTCACCTGAAAGGGCCCGATCTGGGCAATGACTGGATCGAAGGTCACGTCGATCACGACCGGCATCGCTTTGTCCTCCCAAAGCCCTGCCGATAGCATAGGTGACGGTGATGAAGATGACCAGGCTCCCGGGACGGGTTCGCGGGTCAAAAAAGGGCTATTCTCGACGGGGGAGAAGCAGGGAAAAGGGCTAGCCCTATTGGTGGTGGAGGGCTAATCGATCAATTGGGCTCGGGACGAACCAGGCCGCGGGCGACGCCATAGGCGGCGGCTTGGTGGCGATTGCGCAACTGGAGTTTCGCGAGGATACTCTTGAGGTGATTCTTGACCGTATTCTCGCTGATCACCAGGCGCTCGGCAATCTCCCGGTTCGAGAGCCGCGCGGCCACCAGCCCCAGGACCTCGACTTCCCGTGGGGTCAGGTCGGCATCCGGCTCGGCCGGCCAGCCCGCCTCGCGAAACTCCTCGAGGATCCGGCTGGCCATCCGCCGGGAAATCGGCGCTTCGCCACGCGCAAGGCCGCGCAGTTGGTCGAGCAACTCAGCGGATCGGATATTCTTGACGAGATATCCCCGAGCCCCGGCTTTCACGGCATCGAGGAGTTTGTCGGTGTCGTCGAAGACCGTCAGCATGACCACCGTGACGTCCGGGTATGCGGCTTTCAGGCGACGGGTGAGCGCGATGCCGTCTTCGCCGGGGAGGTCGATGTCCATCAGGACCAGATCCGGTCGCAGCGCCGCGACCTGAGCGACGGCGGCGGTGGCATCCCCCGCTTCCCCGACGACGCGGAAGTCCCCCGGGTAGCCGAGAAGACTCGCCAATCCCTCCCGAAACAGGGCGTGGTCGTCAACGAGAAGCAAGCGCCAGGGCTGCATCGGCATCCTCCAATCGGGTGATGATGGGTGCGGACAGGGTAACGCGCGTCCCACCCCCGACCGTACTCTCAACGCTCAGGGCCCCGCCGAGACTCGCGGCGCGCTCGCGCATGGCCGTCAGTCCGAACCGCTCCTGCTCCGCCCCACCCGTGGTCGCCGGGTCGAATCCCTGCCCATCGTCGGTGATCGTGAGAACGAGACGGTCCGGTGCGGAAGTCGTCGTCGAGATCCAGACCTGGTGCGCCTGGGCGTGTTTGCGGACGTTGGCCAGCGCCTCCTGGACGATCCGGAAGACTTGGTACGCAGCCGCCGGCGTCAGCTTGTCGAGTCGAGCGTCAGCCTGGAGTTCCACGCGGATCGCGTGTCGCTCCTCGAACTCGGCCAGATAGCCTTCCAACGTCCCGCGTAATCCGCGCTCGGTGATCCGGGCACGGAGACTACTGATCGACTCCCGGACGTCGACGTAGAGATCGTCGGCAGCCGCGCGGAGTCGTTCCAACTCGCCGAGGGCTTCGGTCCGACGATCAGACTCGACAAGGCCCGCGACAATGTCGATCCGAACCAGGAGGTAGGCCACCACTTGAGCAAGCCCGTCGTGCAGCTCCCGGCTCATCCGCTCGCGTTCCTGCATCGTCGCATGCAGCGTCGCGAGCTCACGGCCACGCGCTACCGCGCTTTCCTGGAGCCGCTCGACGATGCCGAAGACGAGCTCAGAAAAGCCGTAGGCGAGCACCAGCGCGAGGAGCCCCGCGATCAGGTTGCCGTCGGCGGTCGGCAGGAATGGCTCGAGCAGTTCGTGGCGCACGGTCTCGTAGAGAAAAACTGCGAGCGCCGGCACGATCGTCGTCAGCCACTTCAGGCGCGTCAGCGCGCCATGACTCTTGATCTCCCCGTCGGTGGATCCGCTCGTGGCTCGCGACACTCGGTATCCTCCTGCTCATCGATCAGGGTGCGGGAATGAAAGCAATCCCCGGGAGACATTCTACGCGATGGCGAGGAGTTGAGGGAGTCGGGATGAGGACAGATGCGCTGTGCAGCGGTGTCGATACTGAGAAGATGTTGGATGACGAAAGGTAGATGAGTCTATAGGGCCAAGGCCGAAATTGGCGTTCGGACGGGACGTTGCGCCCCTATACCGGTACGCGATTTTCTCATCGATCCAGCTTCGACCAGCGGGCACGTCGCGCTCACGTAATGCTCATGTGCCTTTCTGACGGTCCGAAGGCGCACGTGCCCCGTTCACCGATGCGACGAGTTTTGGTATCTGTCTCCCTGTTGCTCTCACGTTGCGGCCGCGTAGCCCTGGCGTAGCGCTGCCTCGCTATGCTCAATGCATGTATTGAGGCTTGACCAGCTTCTTCCCACAAGAAACCGGTGAGGGTGGTCTCCCTCCCCGAATCGCCTAGGATCGAGCGTGCTCTCCCAGCTCGGTGCGGATCAGACCAACGGCCCGCTCCGGCCGCGGCGGTACTGGATCGGCCCAAAAGGGCCACAAAGAGCTTGCTCTCCAGCGACGACGATCGGGGCAAACGATCGGAATGCCATCCAGACATAGGAGGAAACGACGACCAAGAATGGCTCCTACCTACCTGCTTGATCTCCAGGTGATCTGAGGTGTGGTCAGGTTTCCGCACCCGGCGGATCGCAGGCGCATCAGTCTTGACTGGGCGGAGCCTCGCAAGGAGGTCGTGATGATCGACTTCTGGTCTCTCGGCCCCTCGGCCGCCTCTCTGGCCTTGCGTGCCAGCGGCTTTTCACTCCGCGAGGCAGACCGGCTCGTCTGCCTCAAGATTCGTTGCGAGCGTGGCGACTTTCGCGAGTTGACTGACGCTCAGA
>CADDYW010000116.1 GCA_902810745.1 Chloroflexota bacterium
GTTGGCCGGTTCGTCTGGTTTCAGAACTACGCGAGCCTCCTCTTTGGCTTCAACAGCGGCCGCTTCTGGAACAGTGTCGCGGTGACGCTGGAGTACACCGTTGCCGCGGAGGTCGGCAAGTTTCTCATCGGCATCGTCACGGCACTGATCCTTCATCACAGCTTGAGGGCGCGCGGCTTCTTCCGCACGCTACTGTTCATTCCCTGGGCGGTCCCCGCGGTCGTAAGCGCCTACACCTGGCGATGGATGTTCGACGACCGGCTCGGCTTGTGGAACACACTTCTGCTCGGAGCGGGAGTGATTCAGTCGCCCGTTCTCTGGCTGTCGAGCATCGATCTGGCCCTCTGGAGCGTGGTGGCCGCAACGGTCTGGCAGGGCACCCCCTTCTGGACGATGACCTATCTTGCCGGGCTGCAGTCGATCCCAAACGAGATCTACGAAGCAGCGCACGTCGATGGCGCGAGCTCCTGGCAGAGCTTCTGGAGCATCACCATGCCGAACATGGTCTCGGTGATCATCGTCACGTTCATGCTGTCTTCGATCTGGACTTCGAACAATCTCCAGTACGTTTACATCCTCACGAACGGCGGACCGGTCAACGCGACCGAGACTTTCCCGCTCCTCGCCTATACCATCGGCATGCGCGACTATAACCTGGGACTTGCCGCGGCAGTCCCGTTGCTGTTCTTCCCGGTATTCGCGGTCTTGATCCACTTCCTGTCGGGACGGCTGCTGCGGGAAGGATTTGAGCAGTGAGCGCGACGCCTCGGGCCCAGATCGCCGTAAATCCGATCGTTCGCTGGCTCAGCAGGGATAGTCACGGCTGGCTGCTCATTGGCTACGTCATCCTGCTTGTTGCCGTCGTCTGGACGGTTCTGCCGCTTTACTGGGTGATGATCAGCTCGCTCAAGCCAGACGCCGACTTCTACAAGCTGCAGGATGTCCTCTGGCCGTCGACGTTCACCGCCCAGCATTACGTCGATATGATCTTCCATTCCGGCTTCCCGATCAACCTTCGAAACAGCCTCGTCGTCGCGCTGGCGACGACGGTGGTCTCGACGATCGTAGGATCGATGGCGGGCTACGCCCTCGTGCGCCTGCGATTCAGTGGACGCAAGCTGTTCGGGCGTCTCCTGATCTACTCCTACCTGGCCCCGGGATCGATCCTTTTCATCCCGATCTTCGGCATGATGGTCACGTTGCATCTAACCAATTCGCTCTTCGGCCTCGGCCTCACCTATCTGACGTTCACCGTTCCGTTCTGCACCTGGATGATGATGGGCTACATGCAGACGGTACCCGTCGAGCTGGAGGAGGCAGCGCTGGTCGACGGTGCGACTCGCTGGACCACCCTCTGGCGCATCGTCCTGCCGCTGACGGTGCCGGCGCTGGTCGTCGTCAGTGTTTTCTCGTTCACACTCTCCTGGAACGAGTTTCTCTACGCCCTGGTTCTGGTCCAGAACCAGTCGGTGATGACCGCTCCGGTCGGGCTGGCGTTCTTACAGGCCGGCGATATCTTTTTCTGGGGAAAGATCATGGCGGCGGCCATCATCATGAGCGTCCCGCCCATGCTGCTGTACCTCTTCGGCCAGAAGTGGCTCGTCTCTGGTTGGACCCTCGGATCAGTCAAGGGATGATTCTGCTGCCTTCATAGCTGACCGTGAGCGATTGACGGCTCCCGGACGCGGCCAGGAATGAAGAAAATTGGAGGTATGACTCGAATGGCGGCCATTCCGATCACTCGACGCTCGCTCCTGCGAGCTCTCGGAGGCGCAGCGCTGGCGCTTCCTCTCGCCGGCCTCGCGGCGGCCTGCGGCTCGTCGCCCGGCACCCCCGCGGGCGCTCCCACGTCAGCAGGAGCGAATGCTGGATCCCAGGCTGCAGCCTCGCCGGCGGCGGCCAAGGGAGCCGCAGCGGCGACGCCGCAGGCGGCGGCGGCACCCTCGTCCAATGGAGCAAAGGCGATCACGATCTGGTACGGCCAGGATTACCTCGACGGCACCACGACCACGTTGAAGCAGCAGATGGCCGACTTCACCAAGAAGAGCAACGTACCGGTCGATTTCGAGGTGAAGAGCGGCTCCTGGACGGATCAGCTCAACGCGGCGGTGCAGGCTGGAACCGCCCCGGACGTCTGGCAGTCATACGATTATCAGTGCCAGTACTGGAACGCCCAGGGCCAGGCCCTTGAGCTGTCGCAGGTGATCAACAAGTACAAGGGGGAGCAAGGAGGATTCTTCCCCTACGTTCTTGCAACGATCAGCGCGACGGGCAAGATCTTCGCCGCGCCGCTGGCGACGAATACCTGGCCGTTCCACGCGCGGCAGGATATCCTCGATAAGGAGAACGGCGGGAAGTTCCCAGATACCTGGGACGCGCAGCGCGAGATCGGCAAGAAGATTACCAATGCTCCCAAGCTGTACGCCTACGGGTGGACGATGGGGAAGACCAACGACACCAACAACCACTTCATCGGCACGCTCTGGACGTTTGGCGGCAAGCTGCAGAACGAGGATGGCACCTTCGGCCTGAAGGCCAACGACGACGCGGCACTGGCGGTGCTCGATCTTGCCCAGAAGATGTATGCCGAGGACAAGATACTCCCGCCCGCGGTCGTCCAGTGGGACGATGGCGGAAACAACAACTCCTACCAGGAGGAGCAGACCGCCTGGACATCGAACCCGCTGAGCGTGTATGGCTGGTGCCTGCAGCACAAACCGGATCTCGCGAAGAACACGAACTTCTACAACTATCCGAAAGGCCCGGCTGGCTCGTTTGGCCAAGTGGACGTCTGGGGCCTGACCGTGTGGAAGAAGACACCCCAGCAGGACAACGTGCTCGCGGCGATCGACTGGTTTGTCGACCCGACACACCACGCCGATCGAATCCGCACCCTGGCCCCACGGTTCACGCCGATCTACCAGGATCTGCTCAACGACAAGGTCTGGGATAAGCCGCTCTTCGCGGGGATCAAAGACATTGCCAAGACCGGCCGCATCATGGCCTACGCCGCCTCGCCCCAGGCCGGGTATTCAACCTTCACCACCCGCTTCCTCATCGGCGAGATGATGCAGAATGTCATCGTGAAGAAGATGTCGCCGAAGGACGCCTACAATCAGTTCTATCAGGCGGCGAAGAACGTTTACGAGCAGTACTGACGCTCTGAAGGTGTAGCGCGGTACCACGCGTCGCGCTACACCTGCCTCGGTCTTCCATACCGGCGCGGTGCGTTTCTCCCGTGTTGCCCCCGGCGACGGAACCGTCTATCATATGTCTGGACAAATTTGTCCAGACAAACTTGCCGGAGTTGCCGGGTGCCTCCTCTGGAATTCTTCTCGATCACCTTTGTCTGCGCTATCGCCGCGGGAATGCTGGGAGCGCTGCTCGGGCTGGGCGGTGGGATCATCATGGTTCCGGTCCTGACGCTCCTGCTGGGCGTCGACATCCATTACGCGATCGGCGCCAGCATCGTCTCGGTGATCGCTACCTCCAGTGGTGCCGCCGCGACCTACGTGCGTGACCACATCACCAATCTGCGCATCGGTATGTTCCTCGAGGTCGCGACCACGACTGGCGCGATCACCGGCGCCTACGTCGGCGGCCTGATCTCGGGGCGAGCACTCTACCTCATTTTCGGCGTCATTTTGGCGTACTCGGGATTCATGATGTTCCGCAAGCGCAATGTGGAGATCCCGACCGACGTGCCCGAAAGCCAGCTTGCCACGACCCTGCGGATGCATAGTAGCTATTACGACGCCGCGCTGAAGCAGCGCGTGCATTATCGCGTCGCAGGTGTCCTGCCAGCACTCGGGCTGATGTATATCGCGGGAGTCGTGTCAGGGCTGCTTGGCATTGGTAGCGGCGCGCTCAAGGTTCCGGCGATGGACCTGGCAATGCACCTACCGATGAAGGTCTCGAGCGCGACGAGTAACTTCATGATCGGCGTAACGGCGGCGGCAAGCGCAGGCATCTACTTCATGCGGGGTGATATCCAGGCGATGATCGCAGCACCGGTGGCGATGGGGGTCTTGATCGGCGCGACGCTAGGCACGCACTTGCTCATGCGACTCCGTGGCACGGTCATTCGCCGAATCTTCGTGCTGGTCCTGATCGTGATCTGTACTGAGATGGTCGGTCGTGGACTGGGGATTCAGTTTCCTTGAGGGGTGATGGGTGAGCGATCTCGACGTACAGCTTCGCTCGAGCGAGGAGGTGGGTGACCAGGCGTCGCTCACCAAGTCTGCTCAGATCGAGTACATTGTCAGTCACGTTCTGCGGTACGGGGTACTGCTCAGCTTCCTGATCATCCTGGCCGGATCGGTGCTCCTGTTCACGCAGGGTGGCGACCAGGCGACGGTTCGTTTATCGGGGATGCCGATCCCACACGACCCGCGGGCAGTCATCACCGGTCTGTTCCACGTCCAGCCCAAGGCGATCATCGACTTCGGACTCATGCTCCTGATCGCCACGCCAGTCGTTCGGGTCGCGGTGTCGGTCTTCGCGTTTCTCCTCGAGGATGATCTCGTCTACGCCGGGATTACGCTATTCGTGCTGATTGTTCTGCTGACCAGCTTCTTCCTCGGCGCGGTAGAGTGAGGCGAGGAAGCGAGGAGTCTGCCCCGGGGATCGGTTACCGCACGCTTTCGACGGGGGGCGCGACGATCTTTCCGTTCGTCACGGGAGCGGCCATGTCGGCAAACTGGATCTCGTACAGCTGACGGTAGTGTCCGCCACGTGCGAGGAGCTCCTCGTGCGTGCCCCGCTCGACGATGCGTCCGTGATCGAGCACGAGAATCTGATCAGCGTTGCGGATCGTCGAGAGGCGGTGCGCGATCACGAAGACCGTTCGGCCACGCATCACCCGGTCGAGCGCTCGCTGGATATACATCTCGGTCTCGGTGTCGACGTCCGACGTTGCCTCGTCGAGGATCAGGATCCGCGGGTCGCGCAGGATCGCGCGCGCGAGGGAGATGCGCTGGCGCTGGCCGCGGCTGAGCATCGCGCCCCCTTCGCCGACCTGCCAGTTGTAGCCGCCGGGAAGTCGCATGATGAAGTCGTGGGCGTAGGCCTCCTTGGCGGCAGCGATGATCTCGTCGTCGCTCGCGCCGAGCCGTCCGTAGGCGATGTTATCGCGAATCGTTCCGGCGAAGAGGAAGGTTTCCTGCAGCACGACCGCGATGTTCTCGCGAAGGGACTTGATCGTGAGGTCGCGAATATCGTGGCCGTCGATCAGAATGCGCCCCGCGTTCGGATCGTAGAAGCGCGGAAGCAGGTTGATCGTCGTGGTCTTGCCCGAGCCCGTGTGACCGACCAGGGCGACGATCTGGCCGGGCTGCGCATCGATGCAGATGTCCTGAAGCACGGGCTTGTCTTTCTCGTAGGCGAACCAGACGTGCTCGTAACGAACGTGGCCTCGGGGCTCGATCAGGTCGATCGCTCCTGGCTTCTCGATGACCTCGGGCTTCTCATCCAGAAACTGGAAGATGCGCTCGGCGGCGGCCAGTGCCTGCTGGAGCGTATTGTTGACCTGAATCAGATCCGCGACCGGCTGATAGAACGCGACGATGTAGGAGGCGAAGGCAACCAGCGTTCCCAGGCTCATCGCCCCGCTCATCGTCCACTCGGCGCCGAACCACATCACCAGCACCATCCCCAGGGCACTGATCGTCTGGATCACGGGCGTCGAGACCGCCTGGACCGAGGCGGTGGACATATTCGCGTCGAGATTCTCCCGATTGCGTGACTGGAAGCGCTCGGTCGACGCACCCTCCTGGGCGAACGCCTTCGCGACCCGAACGCCGGTGATGTTCTCCGCCAGCACGCCGTTGACGCTCGACATCGTCCGGCGAACGGTCATGTAGCGCTCGCGCAGCATCTCCGAGGTGACGTAGCTGGCGACGCCCATCATCGGCAGCGTCGAGAACACGAGCAGCGCGAGCTTCCAGTCCAGGATCAGCATGATGATCGCGTAGGCAACCATGTTCACCATGCCGACGATCCCGTTCACCGTGCCGCCGGTGAGCGCCTGCTGAATCACGCCGACGTCGCTCGTCGCGCGGGAGATGATGTCGCCGGTGCCATTGCGCTCGTAGAAGCGTAGCGAGAGCCGCTCGACGTTCTCGAAGAGACGCTGGGCCAGCTCGTAGACAAGCTGCTGGGATGCCAGAGCAACCGCGTAGCGACTGACGTAGAGGAGCCCGTAGCGCGCCAGGTAGAGCATGATCATGCCGATCGCGACGGCGATGATCACGCGGATGTTGGCGGTCGGAATCAGTTCGTCGATGACGTAGCGCGTCGCCGCGGGCGGAATCATCTGCAGCGCAGACGATAAGATGATCGTAACCGTCGCGATAAACACGTGGCGCTTCTGGGCCGCGATGACCTCGCCGAGCCGGCGGAGGATCTCGCCCATGCTCGTCTGAAGCTGGTACTTCTCCTGCGCCCAGACCGCGTTTGCTCCGCCTCCGTGCCACCGCATCAGCCCGCCACCTCCGCCAGCGAGCTGACACTTCCGTGCCGCTGGAGCTGGAACTGGATCTCGTAGAGCTGCTGGTAGATCGGATTGGTGGCCAGAAGCTCGCGATGGCTTCCCCGGGCGACAATGCGCCCGTCAACCATCAGCAGGATGACGTCCGCGCGCTGGACGGTCGAGAGACGGTGGGCAATGACCACCGTGGTCCGGCCGCGCATCAGCGCGTCGAGCGCCTGCTGGATCAGGAAGTCGGTGCGCGTATCGACGCTGCTCGTCGCCTCGTCGAGGATCAGGATGCGCGGGTTGACCAGGATCGCGCGGGCGATCGAGAGGCGCTGGCGCTGGCCGCCGGAGAGGCGGGTGCCGCGCTCGCCAATGATCGTCTCGTAGCCGTTCGGGAACTCCATGATGAAATCGTGCGCGCACGCTGCCTTCGCCGCCGCGATCATCTCCTCCTCGGTCGCGTCGGCGCGCCCATAGCAGATGTTCTCGCGGATCGTCATATCGAAGAGGAAGGGTTCCTGCAGGACCATCCCAATCTGACTGCGCAGCGATTCCAGCGTGACGTCGCGGACGTCGTAGCCGTCGATCAGGACCCGCCCGGCCGTGACGTCGTAGAAGCGGGGGATCAGGTTCGTCAGGGTCGTCTTGCCCGAGCCGGAGGGCCCGACGAGTGCGATTGTCTGTCCCGGCTGAACCTCGAAGCTCACGTCGCGCAGCAGGGGCCGATCGTGCCCGTAGGCGAACGAGACGTTCTCGAAGGTGATTGCTCCACGCAGCCGCGGCAGAACGATCGCTCCTGGCTTTTCGGCGACGTCCAGCGGAGTATCCAGGATCTCGAAGATGCGCTCGCCGGCCGCCAGCGCCTGCTGGGCCATCTGGGTGATCTGGGCCAGCCAGCGCACGGGCTGCCACATCAGGAGCGCGTAGCTCTGAAACGCCACTAGGCTTCCAATGGTCAGATCACCGTGGATTACTCGGTACGCACCGATGGTCAGAATCAGAATCGAGTTCACCATCGTCACGAACTCCTGCCCGGGGTTGACGATGGCCATGTTGCGACTGGTCTCCAGGCGGATAGTACGGATGTCGTGATTGACCTCGTCGAAGCGCCTGGCCTCGTATGGCTCGCGTCCGTAGGCCTGGATCAGCTTGATCCCGGCGACGTTCTCCTGAATGATGATGTTCAGATCGGCCATCCGCCGCTGGGCAAGGCGAAACAGGGGCATGACAGTCGTCGCCTTCTTCTGGTACAGATAGATGGCCGGCGCGGTCAGGAGGGTCACGACGGTCAGCTCGAGATCGATCAGGACCATGATCGTCATGTTCAGCGTGACCGTGACGAGAATATTCACCAGCCGTCCGACGCCCTGGGTCACGAAGAACTGTACCTGGGAGACGTCGTTGGTTACCCGCGACATGAGCTGTCCGGTCTGGTTACGGTCGTAGAAGCTCATGGACTGGGACTGCAGATGCCGGTACAGCACGTTCCGCAGGTCGAAAATCACGCGCTGCCCGACGTACTGCTCGAGGTAGGTCTCGATCGCGGTAAAGCCGTTGGTGAGCATCGATGCTCCGACCAGGCCCAGGAGGAAGAGGGTGAGAAGGTGCAGGTCGTGCCGGGGGACGGCCTGGTCGATAATCAGCTTGATAAACCAGGCCGGTCCGACCCGAAACGAGGAGAGGGCGACGATCAGAACGATGTCGAGGGCCGAGAGCCACCAGTAAGGGCGAACGAACTGAAAGAGACGTAACAGCGTTCGCACGCCGGTTCCTTCCTCAATCCTCCGACGTAGACTGCCGGAGAATTGCCTGTTCGAGCGTATTCAGGGCTTTCGAGAGTGTATCCAGGTCCTCGGGTGATAACCCCTGGAGTGCCGAGACCAGCCGAGCGCGCCGACCCTCCTGGAGGCGCTCGATGAGCGCTACTCCCGACGGAGTCAGCCGATTGATGACCCGCCGTCGATCGGAGGGGTCGTCCGCGCGGGAGACCAGCCCTTGATTCACGAGCCGGTCGACGGTCGCGGTAATACTTGGCAGCGTTACCCCGAGGTGAGAGGCCAGGTAGCCCACCGTCGCCGGCCCCTCCTGCTGCAGAAGGACCAGAATCTTGAGCTGAGCACGAGTCAGGCTGAGGGACGTCCAGTCCTCCTGGGAGCTCGCGCGGAGAAGCCGATTGATCCGCCGTAGCTGGTCGGCGACCTGCTCGGTTCGGGCCTGATCCTGGCCCGGTAGCTGAACCATGGTAGTGTCCGCTGTTTCTTAGCTAACCTCGAAAGGTTAGGGAGATGCAAACATTATACCACGGAAGTCTGTCCAGTACACCATGGAGTTGTGCTCTCTCTTCTTCTAGTGATAAACTTCCGTCCGCCAGGAGCGTCGCTCGGTCGATGTGACGGCAGACCATCACTGATTATGGGAAGGAACATCTATGGCGGAAAAGATCGGTATCGGCATCATTGGCGCGGGTGGGATCGCGGAGTACGCGCACATTCCCGCGTACCTCCAGCAGTCTGACGCTCGGATCGTCGCGGTCGCCGACGTCGTGCCCGAGCGCGCCCAGGCGCTCGCCGAGAAGAATGGGATTCCTCGCGCCTATGGTACGATCGAGGATCTGCTCCTGGATCCTGACGTGGAAGCGGTCAGCATCACGACGCCGAACGCATTTCACGCCCCGATCAGCAGCGCTGCGCTCGAAGCCGGCAAGCACGTCTTCTGCGAGAAGCCGCCAGCAATCTCGGCCGAAGAGGTTCGCCGCGTCAAGGCACTGGCCGAGCGAAGTGGCAAGACGCTGTATTACTGCCTCAACAATCGCTTCCGCCCCGATGTGATGCAGCTTCGCCGCTACGTTCAGAATGGCGAGCTGGGTGAGATCTACTACGCCAAGACCTGGACGATCCGTCGCCGTGGCGCCCCGGGCGGCTGGTTCGCCAACAAGCAGATGTCGGGTGGCGGTGCTCTGATCGATATCGGCGTTCACTGTATCGACTGGACTCTGTTCATCATGGGGAATCCGCAGCCGGTCGAGATCTTCGGCGTTACCTACTCGAAGATCAAGAAGTACGATCTCGAGGATCATCGGACCTGGTCGCCGCCCGAGGTCCGGGGACAGGCGCAGATGGACCGCGCGGTCGACGTGGACGACATGGCGACGGCTCTGATCCGCCTGGACAATGGAGCGACGCTCTCGGTGGAGGTAAGCTGGTCGCTGAATGTCGAGCAGGATCACGAGAACACCGAGCTGTTTGGCACGCGGGCCGGCGCGAGCATGCGTCCGCTCAAGCTTTTCCGCGACGAGTACGGACGGATGGTGAATCTGGAAGTGAAGATGCCGGAGCGACCGCCCGCGACCGGCCACAGCCGCGCGATCCGTAACTTCCTCGACACGATCCAGGGGAAGGATAAGCCGGTTGTCACGCCGGACGACGGGATTCGGATCATGCAGATTCTCGACGGCATCTACGCCTCGGCGGAGAGCGGGAAGTCGGTGACGATCGGGGCAAAGTCGCTCGTCGAAGCGCGGTAGGGGCTCGAACGCAATGCGCAAAACGCAAGGCAGAACAGTGGCTCTCCGCGATGATGGCGCTGCACGTTCTCAGCCACCGCGTTGCGTTTTACGTTTTACGTATTACGTATTTCGTTTTACGTGAAGACGCCTGCTGCGAGTTTTGTTCAGACGGGTCTATCCGTGGGGGACTCATGAAGCTAGGATTGCTCGCCACCGGCGTACTGCGGTCGCAGGTTGAGTACGGCGAGCTGGTGCGCTGGAGCGCGCAGCACGGCTATGAGGCGATCGACGTGCCGGCTGAGCCGGCGAACGCCGTGGAGATCGTCCGCGCGGCCGGACTCGAGCCAGCCGCGACCGGCGGGCTGCCGCCGCTGATCGTGGCCGATCCCGGCACGCGGGAGGAGAACGTCGCTCGGGCGCTCCAGCGCCTCGAGGACGTGGCCCGACAGGGCATGCGCATCGTGATGCTCGGCCACGGCAAAGTGGCGGAGGCTTCCGACGACGAGAATTTCGAGTACGCCCGTCTCGGCTACACGCCGGTGGCCGAGCGGGCCGAGAAGCTCGGGCTGAAGCTGGCGATCGAGCATTACCCGAACTACGGCCGCAACCTCGCGATCAGCCCAGCGACCTGGCGACGGCTGTTCGAGCTGGTACCGGTGCCGAGCCTGGGGCTCTGCATCGATCCGTCGCACCTGGTCTTCCTGGGCATCGACTACCTGCGAGCGGTGCGCGAGTTCGGCAGTCGCATCCACTACGCGCACGCCAAGGATACCGAGATCATTCCCGAGGGGCTGTATCAGCTCGGCATCCTGGCCGGTCCCCAGTTCGGACGAAAGCCGGTCGGACAGCCTGGCTGGTGGCGATACACGCTGCCCGGCTACGGGCAGGTGCAATGGGGCGCTTACATCGGCGCCTTGCTCGACATTGGCTACGACGGTATTCTTTCCGTCGAGCACGAGGATGATCTCTGGGGCTGGCGCGACGACCCCGAACGGGCGAAGCAGGGGCTGGTCGTCGCGCGGAAGTATCTTCGCCAGTTTCTGCCGTAGGGGGACGGATGGGCATGGTGCCGACGGTGACCGTTTGGCCGGTGCAGACCCGCGCTGACTACCGAGCATTCGTCGATCTTCCCTGGCAGGTGCCGATGGACCGGCCGATGGTCCGCCCGATGCGCGAGTTCGAGCGCCACCTGTTCGATCGCGGCCGCCGCTTCCGCGGCGGCCTCTCGCTAGCCGCTCTGCTCGACGCGATGCTCCTGGGCAAAGACAACCCTTTCTACGAGCACGGCGATCTCGAGATATTTCTCGCCCGGGACTCGGGCCGACCGATCGCCCGGATCGCCGCGATCCAGAATCGGCTGCACAACGAGTGGAATCACGATCAGGTCGGGTTTTTTGGCTTCTACCAGTGTATTGACGGCGGCGAAGCGGGCCGCGCGGCGACCCGTGCGCTGGTCGAGGCAGCCGGCGACTGGCTGCGCAGCCGCGGACTGACCTCGATGCGCGGGCCGTTCAACCCGACGATCAACGACGACTGTGGCATCTGGACCGACGGCAACGTCTACCCGTCGTTCATGATGCCCTCCAACCCGCGCTACTACGCCGACCACCTCCAGGCAGCCGGCCTCGCGCCGATCAAGACGCTGCGGGTCTACCGCCTCGACCTGACGACCATTCCCGAGAGCGACTGGACGCGCTGGGAGCGCATGGCCGGTCGCGTCCAGCGCGCGACCGGCGTGCTGCTGCGCGGGGCGAACTTCAAGGATCTCGACGCCGAGGTGAAGAGCTTCCTGACAATCTACAACGCGGCGGAGGAGGTGGCCAACGGCTGGGGCTTCGCGCCGATGAGCTTCAAAGAGCTTCGCTCGATGGCCGAGCTATTCCAGTATCTGATCGATCCGAACCTGATCCGCGCGGCCGAGGTGGAGGAGAGCGGAGCTCGCAAGGTGGTCGGGGCGGTCATCTCGGTGCCCGACCTGAACGAAGTTCTTCGTCGCACCGGCGGGCGACTGGTCCATCCCGCGATGATCTGGCACCTGCTGCGGATGAAGCGGGGCACACCCACGAATCGGATTCGCGTCGTCTTCCTGGGGGTGTTGCCCGAGTATCGGCACACGACGGCCTCGGCGATGCTGCTCTACGACGTGATGCGCATGGCGCGCAAATTCGGCGCACGGGAGATTGAGGGCTCCTGGGTCTCCGAGGACAACCCGTCGATGTACAAGCCGCTGGAAGACCACGGCTTCAAGGTCACCGATCGGTACGTCATCTACGAGCGGCCATTGACGTAGCGAGTCCGGTCGAGACAATGGAGGCCTGCGGCTGCGCGTTGGCGAGAAAGAGCCGTTCGACACCGTCAGCGGACACACGTCGGTCCGTGGCCCCGCTACACCCGATCGGCAGTGCCTGCTCCCAGATCTGGCTTGGTGGAAAGCACGCTATCCCTCCGGACGGTGAGCTCATCTCGGTCGGTCAGCTTACGCGCGCCCCGAGTCTCGTGACACGGGCTTCGGCAGAATCGTGGTGCAGTGAGACCCCGAGTGTCGGGGAGGGGCTACTCGAATGCGCTGCGTCAGGTCCGAGATTCCGCGCTGGGGCTCCGAACGACCCGGGCGGCGAATCGATGATCCTTCATCCGGACGCCGGATGACGCTGCACGCGACGTTCACCGGCCGTCGATATCAATCCCGGGTAGATTTCAGGGGTCGGACATGGAGTGTAACCCCGAGATCCCGTAATGATGCCGCTCGATGCCGGACAGTATGGCCAATCGACCGGTGAAGCATTATATTATCTCGTACCTTAGCGCTTCTTTGCAGGAGGCGTCTGTGAAGCGAATCCTGACCTTCGATGCCTATGCGAGTCCGGAGGAGGTGGTCGAGGAGAGCACGGCCATGCTACGCCGCATGCCGGGCGTCCGTACGGTCGAGGTGCTCTCGGCGATTGGTGGCCCGCCGCGGTTTTGCATCATTCTCGAGACCGACGATGCGCAAGATGGCGAGGTCGCCGCGCGGCTCAACGCGTCCATCCAGGAGTACGGCGGCTACCTCAGCAACGTGACGAATCGCGCGTTCAAGCGAATCGGCTGATCCTATGCCGAACTGCTGATAGCCGCCCAGAGATTCGACACGCAGGTCGTAATCCGCAAACCTGATGCGCGCAGTAGAGCGGCATTTGCGTTCTGTGCATGACGCACTCATGCAATTGGCTTGGGTTGCCTCGCGCGTGAGATAATTGAACTGGGTATGGCCAGCGTGTCTAGAAATGGAGGAGGCTTCGGGGGTACGATGGATCGGGAGACGAACACGATCGACGTGGCGGCCGATAGCGACGTTGCCATTGTGTTGAAAGAAGCGGCGGAAACGCGGAAAATCATCGAAGTGAATGGAACCGCGTACGAGGTTCGGATTCTCCGTCTTGGCAAGGGTGAGCACGCAGACCTGTTGGCGGGCTACGACCCTGATACAGTACGCCGGGCGCTTGCAGAGACCGCCGGGGGGTGGTCCGAGCTGGACGTGGACGCGATGATCGCAGACATCTATCGCGCTCGCGATCAGGGCTCGAGATCCACTATGGTCTGACGGTGCTCACGTTCAATGCTCGGCATCTCCGACGTATCCCCGACCTCTCCGTCTTCCAACCCAGTTGAACCCTCGCATCTTCGGAAGGAAGGCCACGAGCACAGCTATTGAAGGGATGCGAGATTACACGTAGCTGATCCCATACCACAGGCTCGGCAGCGGTAGCGCCGGGGCCAGCTCGGCGGCCAGGACCGGCGAGCCCTCCAGTGCCGGCACAGTGCCATCGGGCGCGCCGAAGAGATAGTGCGCCAGCGCCCCGAGGTCAGGAACTCGCAGGGCGTCCGATCCGCG
>CADDYW010000117.1 GCA_902810745.1 Chloroflexota bacterium
CGGTGGCCCCGGCCTCCCGAATGTGGTAGCCGCTGATCGAGATGGGATGCCACCGCGGCAGATTCTCCATCGCGTACTCGATCGTATCGGTCACCAGCCGCATCGACGGCCCGGGCGGAAAGATATAGGTACCGCGTGCCAGGTACTCTTTCAGAATGTCGTTCTGCACCGTACCGGAGATCTGGTCCAGCGGGACGCCGCGACGGCGCGCCAGTGCCACGTACATGGCGAGGAGGATGGGCGCCGTGGCATTGATCGTCATCGACGTGCTGACCCGATCAAGGGGAATCCCATCCAGAAGGCGCTCCATATCCTCGATCGTGCTGATCGAGACACCCACCTTCCCGACCTCGCCTTCGACCATCGGGTGATCCGGATCGTAGCCCATCTGCGTGGGCAGATCGAAGGCGACCGAGAGGCCAGTCTGCCCCTGCTCGAGGAGGTAGCGGAAGCGACGATTCGACTCGTCGGCGGTCGCGTAGCCGGCATACTGCCGCATCGTCCAGAAACGGCCGCGATACATCGTCGGCTGCACGCCACGGGTAAAGGGATACTGGCCAGGGAATCCTAGCTTCTCAAGATAGGACCCAGCGAGGTGGGTTGGATCGTAGAGCGGCTCGACCGGGAGGCCGGAGAGAGTCGTAAACTGGGCCTTGCGCTCCGGGACGCGCTGCGTAGCCGCCCGTAGCACTACTTCTTCCCAGTGGCGTCGCGCCGTTGCGACGTCACCCTCTCCTACCTGATCCGACATTGGGTCAGTCCCCGAGAAAATGCTTCATTCAAGGACCACAAGCGTGCGCCCCTGCTCGACCGTCTGCCCGGCCTGCACGTCCACCGACTTGACTCGGCCAGCTCGTGGCGCCTTGATCTCATTCTCCATCTTCATCGCCGACAGGATGACCAGGCCCTGGCCGCGCTTGACCTCCTGTCCCGGCTCGACCTCGACCGAGACCACCGCCCCGGGCATGGGCGCCGTGATCGCCAGCAGCCCCGCCTCTACCGTCGTCTTGCGCTGGATGTTCGCCAGGCGTCGCGCCCATTCATCCTGCACCTTCAGATGGAACATATCTCCATCGATCAGCACGTCGAACTCGTCGCCGTGCGTTTCGACAAAGATCTCGTACGAGCGGTTATCGATCAGGAGCGAATAGAGCGACGGCTGGGTCACCGGACGCAGATCGAGCGTGAGGCTCTGGTCACCGACCTGAACGCGAAGCTGTTCGCCTTCCTCCTGGAAGTCAAGCTCGAACGTTCGGCCCTCGACGTCGACGTAATACTTCATCGCTCGCTCAATTATCCCATGGTTGGGCCACTGAAAGAAAGTTCCCGGGCCAGCGCATGAGCATCCACGCGGAAGGAAGAGCCCCGAACCGGCGCGTCGAGGTACGTCGGCGATGTACCGCGCACCCGGGGGTATCCCCCTCAGGTGATCACGCGTCTAGATTCTCAGCGCTGCTCGCCGCGCCGCGAGCTTCCACGCGCTTTCGACCTCTCGTCGCTCGCCACCATCGCCACGCGACTGCACCTGCTTGAGCTGATAGGCAACGGCTGCCGCGGCAACCGCGGCGAGCTGCGCACGCTCCCCGGTCTCGTCTGGTGACGAGATGTTGAACGAGTCCAGGAAGGCATTGTCGAACCGGCCCGCGATAAACGTCGGGGAATCCATCAGCCGCAGGTGAAATGGGATGTTGGTTCGAATCCCCAGCAGCTTGAACTCGCTCAACGCCCGACGCATCCGCAGAATCGCCTGGGCTCGCGTTTCTCCCCAGACGATCAGTTTTGCCACGAGTGGGTCGTAGTAGAGCGACACCTCGAACCCGTCATAGACGCCGCTGTCTACGCGAACCCCGGGCCCGCTTGGCTCGTAGACGTTGTTGATGCGCCCGACTGACGGGAGAAAGTCGTTATGGGGATCCTCAGCGCAGATGCGGCACTCGATCGCGTGTCCCTTCAACGAGATATCGCGCTGGCGCAGACGCAGACGCCGTCCGCTCGCGACGCGCATCTGCTCCACGACGAGATCGACCCCGGTCACCGCCTCGGTGATCGCGTGCTCGACCTGGAGACGCGTGTTCATCTCGAGGAAGTAGAAATTCTTGTCGCGGTCGAGCAGAAACTCGACCGTACCCGCGTTCTCGTAGTTAACCACCTGCGCGACCTGGATTGCGACCTCTCCCATCCGACGCCGAAGGTCTGGATCCACGACGGTGGACGGTGCCTCCTCGATCAGCTTCTGACGACGGCGCTGGATCGAGCATTCGCGCTCGCCGAGGTGAACGATATTCCCGTAGCGGTCGGCGAGCACCTGAATCTCGACGTGGCGCACCCCTTCGAGAAGCTTCTCCAGGTAGAGACGGTCATCGCCGAAGGCAGCCATCGCTTCGCTGGCCGCTAGCCGAAACGCGATCGGAAGCTCGTCCGCCGAGCGCACGGTCCGCATGCCCTTGCCACCACCGCCCGCCGCCGCCTTGAGCAGCACCGGGTAGCCGATACGCTCGGCGATCGCCAGTGCCTCGTCGACCGTGGGGACCGGGCCATCGCTGCCCGGCGCCACCGGCACGCCAGCGCGCCGGACCATCCGACGCGCCGCGATCTTATCCCCCATCGCGGCGATGCTCTCCGGCCGGGGCCCGATGAAGACGATGTCGTTGTCGAGACAGGCCTGGGCAAACTGCTCGTTTTCGGAAAGAAATCCGTAGCCAGGATGAATCGCCTCGGCGTGACTGGCCCGCGCCACCTGGATGATCTTCTCGATCGCGAGGTAGCTCTCGCGCGCGGGTGGTGGCCCAATACAGTAAGCCTCGTCGGCGTAGCGGACGTGCAGAGCATGCCGGTCGGCCTCGGAGTACACCGCGACGGTGCGCAACCCCAGCTCGGCGCACGCGCGCAGCACGCGCACGGCAATCTCGCCACGGTTCGCGACCAGGACCTTGCGGAAAGTAGTGAGTACGTTCTGCATCAGAGCGGCATATTCGCGTGTTTCTTCGGAGGATTGGTATCCCGCTTGTTTTTGAGCAGATCGAGCGCCGCGATGATGCGCGGCCGCGTCTCCCGCGGCTCGATGACATCGTCGATGAAGCCACGCGAGGCCGCGATGTAGGGATTCGCAAAGCGCTCACGGTATTCGTCGATGAGCCGTTGGCGGGTCGCCTCGGGGTCAGGTGAGCGCTCGATCTCTCGCTTCATCACGACGTTGACCGCGCCCGGGCCATCCATCACTGCGATCTCGGCAGTTGGCCAGGCGTAGTTCACGTCGCCCCGGATGTGCTTACTGCTCATCACGCAGTACGCACCACCATATGACTTTCGGGTGATTATCGTGATCTTGGGGACCGTCGCCTCGCAGTACGCATAGAGCAGCTTGGCGCCGTGTCGGATGATCCCGCCGTGCTCCTGGGCGACGCCAGGCAGGAAGCCCGGCACATCTTCGAGTGTCACGATCGGGATGTTGAAGCAATCGCAGAAGCGCACGAATCGCGCGGCTTTGACCGACGCGTTGATGTCGAGAGCCCCGGCCAGGACATTCGGCTGCTGTGCCACCACCCCGACCGCGCGGCCATTGAATCGCGCAAATCCGATAATAATGTTCTGCGCAAAGTGCTCGGCTACCTCGAAAAAGTCCCCATTGTCGACGATTCGCGTGATGACCTCTTTCATGTCATAAGGCTTGCCCGGATTATCCGGCACGATGTCGTTCAGCTCAGGGTCCATTCGCCCCGGATCGTCGCTGCAGGAAACGATCGGCGGATCCTCCAGATTGTTCTGCGGCATGAAGCTGAGCAGGCGACGAATGATGTAGAGGCACTCCTCCTCGTTCTCCGCCGCGAAGTGAGCAACGCCACTCTTGGTATTGTGCGTCATCGCGCCGCCCAGCTCCTCGAAGGTCACGTCTTCGTGGGTCACCGCTTTAATCACGCTGGGCCCGGTGATGAACATGTTGCTGGTCTCTTTGACCATCACGATGAAGTCGGTCAGAGCGGGCGAGTAGACCGCGCCCCCAGCGCACGGCCCCATGATCGCGGAGATCTGGGGAACGACGCCGGATGCGAGCGTGTTCCGAAGAAAGATGTCGGCGTACCCGCCAAGACTGACGACACCTTCCTGGATCCGCGCGCCACCACTTTCGCAGAGCCCGATGACCGGTGCCCCATTCTTGAGGGCCAGATCCATGATCTTGCAAATCTTCGCCGCGTGCGTCTCCGAGACGGTTCCGCCGAAAACGGTGAAATCCTGGGCATAGATGAAGATCGTGCGGCCATCGACCTTGCCCCAGCCAGTCACCACGCCGTCCCCGAGAATCCTCTGATCAGCCAGCCCGGGATCGGTGGCGCGATGAGTGACGAAGGCGTCAATCTCATTGAAGCTTCCTGGATCCAGCAGCACCTCGAGGCGCTCCCGCGCGGTGAGCTTGCGCGATGCGTGTTGCTTTTCGATGCGCGCCGGACCGCCGCCAAGTCGGCTCGCCGCCCGCATCTGATGCAGGCGCTCGATCTGCTGGCTCGTCGTCACGGCGGAAACGCGGCCATTCTGCGAAGCCCCAGTTGATGATACGTCTTGCATGTCGTTTCCCGATCCGGGGTTACCTTACCCGATCCATATAGATAACACTGGAACGCCGTGGACAGATACGTGCCTTCCACCCAGCTCTGACCTCAGGGAACGTCGATGACCATCGCGACCGCGCCTCCACCCCCGAGGCAGAGCGCCGCCAGGCCGCGCTTGAGACCCCGTCGCCGCAGCGCGTAGAGCAGCGTCACCAGAATCCGCGCTCCGCTCGCCCCGATGGGATGTCCCAGTGCGATAGCCCCGCCATGTACGTTCAGCCTGGAACGGTCCCATCCCAGCTCCTTTTCGTTGGCAAGGATCTGGGCAGCGAACGCCTCGTTCACCTCCAGGAGGTCAATGTCGTCCAGGGAGAGACCGGTTCGCTCGAGGACCGCCCGAATCGCCAGCGGCGGCGCGGCGAAGATCAGCTTCGGTTCGCGCGCGGCGGTCGCGTAGCCAAGCACGCGCGCCAGGATCGGATGGCCACCACTCTCCGCAGCGCGACGCTCCATCAGCACGAGTGCCGCGGCACCATCGCTCAGCCCGGGCGCGTTTCCCGCCGTCACGCGTCCATTGAGGGAGAACGCGGGTGCGAGCTTTGCCAGGGCTTCCGACGAGGTATCCGGGCGTGGTGTCTCATCCACCGCGACGACGCTGGACGCTCCACCGCGTCGCATCACCTCGACGGGGACGACTTCATCGACGAATGCGCCCTCTCGCTGAGCCGTGACAGCCTTCTGGTGGCTCTCCAGCGCGTACTGATCTTGCTCCTCGCGCGAGACGTCGTACACCTGCGCGATGTGCTCGGCCAGCATACCCATGTGCTGATCGGCGAAGGAGCACCAGAGACCATCGTGAACGTTCGCGTCGAGGACCCGGCCGTGGCCGAGGCGATACCCGGAACGGGCCTGGGGCAACAGGTAGGGGGCATTGCTCATGCTCTCCATGCCGCCAGCAACGTAAGCAGCGCCGTCCCCTGCCCGGATCGCCTGGGCGGCGAGCATCACGGCCTTGAGGCCGGAGCCACAGACCTTGTTGATCGTCGTCGCCGGTACCGAATCGGGGATCCCCGCGGCAATTGCTGCCTGGCGGGCAGGCGCCTGTCCAATCCCCGCCGAGACAACATTTCCCATGAAGACTTCATCGATCCGGAGAGGATCGAGTCCACTGCGCTCGACGGCGGCGCGAATCGCCACCGCGCCTAACCGTGGCGCCGGGAGGCTGGAGAGGCCTCCGAGAAACTTGCCAATCGGCGTCCGGGCCGCACCGACGATGACGACGTCCGGATTGCCTGCCATTAGGACCCGCCTCACGTACGTGTTGCCGCGCGTTCTCGATTAATCATAGCACGCGCGGCGCTGCGATCGATAAACTAGTCAAGGTGAACGATTTCAGCGGCAATAAATTGTATACAACGAGCGAGTTTTTGTGCAATTTGCACAGATCGATCCCTGGTTTTCCGTCACTTCTCCATTGACCGTCTATTTTCGGAGTGTTAGACTTCGTATTGCACGTTCCATCAACAGGATAGTCTGAACAAGGGCGTTTGGGTCATCCTGGAGTACTCGGCAACGTTGCCCCGGCAGTGCACTGCCGGGGTTTTGTGTTAATCGGGGTTCGCCCCACTCCGCGGGGTGGGCTACACGTGCGGAAACAGGGAGAGTGCTTCGGGCTCGCACCCGAGCGTCACCTTGGGAAGACAGGAGAGTAGCGCCAGGATACCAGTCAGCGATCTGGCGCGAGCACATTGGGGGAACGGCCATGGATAGCGATCACCTCCGCGGTGATTATTCCCACACCCTCTATGATCCCTCCCTCGAGCACGATGCCTGCGGCACCGGCTTCGTCGCCGACGTGTCCGGACGCTCGTCACATCGCATCGTCGAGCTCGCGATCGAGTCCGTCGTCAATCTGACCCATCGAGGCGCGGTCTCGGCGGATGCGAAAACCGGCGACGGTGCAGGAATCCTGACGCCACTGCCACGGCGCCTGCTCGCCGACGAAGCTACGCGTGTCGGTCGGTCAGTCGAGCCGGATCGAATCGCGGTGGGAATGCTGTTCCTGCCTTCTGATCCCGAAGCTCGCGCCCGTGCGCGCACCATCGTCGAGCACAACGCCGCGGCGCAGGGTATTCCGATCGTCTTCTGGCGAGACGTTCCGGTCGATCCCGCGAGTCTCGGCGAGAAGGCGTTCGCGACCCGGCCAAAGATCGAGCAGGTGGTGATGGCCCGCCCGGCCGGACTCGATGCCGTCGCCTTCGAGCGAGCACTGTACTACACGCGCAAGAAGATCGAGCGCGAGGCGGCCAGTGCCGGTCTCGACCGCTTCTACATCCCGTCGTTCTCGTCGCGGACCGTTGCCTACAAGGGGCTGTTCGTCGCGCCCCAGCTGCGACAGTTCTACCTGGATCTGCAAAATCCGTCCTATGAGGTCCCGCTGGCGGTCTTCCACCAGCGCTACAGCACGAACACGCTGCCCGACTGGTTCCGCGCGCAGCCATTCCGACTCCTCGCGCACAACGGCGAGATCAATACGCTCCAGGGAAATCGCAACTGGATGCGCGCGCGTGAGCCAGAGCTCGCCTCTCCGGTCTGGGGGGATAAAATCTCCGACCTTGCGCCGATCATCTGGGAGGACGGATCCGACTCGGCGAGCCTCGACAACGTCCTCGAGCTGCTCGAGATCTCCGGGCGCGACATTCTCCACAGCATGCTGATGCTGATCCCTGAAGCCTGGGAGAACATGCCGGACGTCGACCCGGACATCCGCGCCTTCTACGAGTATCACGCCTGTCTGACCGAGCCCTGGGACGGACCAGCCGCGCTTGCCTTTACCGACGGCACGATTGCCGGCGCGGTTCTCGACCGCAACGGGCTCCGCCCGGCGCGCTACGTCGTGACCGACGACAATCTGGTGATCATGGCCTCCGAGTTCGGCGTCGTCGAGCTGGATCCGGCACGCATTGTCGAAAAGGGCCGCCTGGGGCCAGGACACATGATTGCCGTGAACACGGCGACGCACGAGATCTTACGCAACGACGAGATCAAGCGGCGTTACGCGCACCGCCAGCCGTACGGCGACTGGATTCGAGCCAACATGGTTCGGATGGCCGACCACGTGGCCGAGCATGCCACCGAAGCGACCCGAGACGGCGTGGTCATCGGCTCGGCCCCTCAGGTCGTCGACGGAGTGGCGCTGTACCGACAGCAGCAGGCGTTTGGCTTTAACAACGAGGAGCTGAAGTTCGTCCTGGAGCCGATGAGTGTCGAAGGGAAAGAGCCGGTCTGGTCGATGGGCGACGATACGCCGCCCGCGGTGCTCTCGCGCAAGGGACGTCCGCTACCGCACTACTTCCGTCAGCGCTTCGCCGAGGTGACCAATCCGCCAATCGATCCGCTCCGCGAGTCGATCGTGATGTCGCTGGACTGCTATCTTGGTCACCGGCGGAGCGTGCTTCTGGAAACACCCGAGCACGCTCGGCTGCTTCACCTGAAGTCGCCGCTGCTCGATAACGATGCCCTCGAGGCGATCGCGCGGTCGGAGAACCCGGACTTCAGCTCGGTGACCATTCCGGCCCTGTTTGATGCGGACCGTGGCGTAGCCGGCCTCGAAGAAGGCCTGGAGATCCTCTGCGCGGACGCCGTGCGCGCGGTCGACGCCGGGAAGACGATCCTGATCATCAGTGATCGAGGGGTCGACGCGGATCACGCACCGATTCCCATCCTGCTGGCCGTCGCGGCAATTCATCATCACCTGATCCGGCAGGGACGGCGCCTCAAGGCCGATCTGGTCGTCGAAACCGGTCAGGTCTGGGACGTGCACCACTTTGCCCTGCTCATCGGCTACGGTGCGAGTGCGATCAATCCGTACCTGGCGATCGAGTCGATTGCGTCCCTGGTCGCTGACGTCGACGACAACCTGAGCTTCGAGACCGCCTACCACAACTTCGAAAAGGCAATCCGCGATGGCCTGCTCAAGATCATGTCCAAGATGGGGATCTCGCCCCTGGCCAGCTATCGTGGCGCCCAGATCTTCGAAATCGTCGGACTGAACCAGGATCTGGTGTCGCGGTGCTTCCCGGGCACGCCGAGCCGTATCCGCGGCATCGGTCTGGCCGAGATTGCCGAGGATGTGCTCGCGCGCCACCGCGCCGCGTACACGCCGGTTGGCGCGACGCTTCGCCTGCCTGACGCCGGCCTCTATCGCTTCCGCAAGGAGGGAGAGTATCACGCCTTCAACCCGTTTGTCGTGCGGGCTCTCCAAAAGGCGGCGCAGAGCGGTCAGTACGCCGAGTATCGGGTGTACTCGGATCTGCTCCGTAACCGCGAGCCTGCGGTGCTCCGCGATCTCCTGCGCTTCAAAGGGCGGCAGCCCGTCCCGCTCGACGAGGTCGAGCCGGTCGAGTCGATCCGCCGACGCTTTACTGCCCAGGCAATGTCGCTCGGGGCGCTGAGTCCCGAAGCGCATTCAACGATCTCGATCGCGATGAATCGCATCGGGTCACGCAGCAACACGGGCGAAGGCGGCGAGGATCCGTCCTGGTACAAATGGACTGGTGGCGGCGACTCACCCGACAATAAGACGAAGCAGGTCGCCTCGGCCCGATTCGGCGTTACGACCGAGTACCTCGCCCACGCCGTGGAGCTGGAGATCAAGATGGCCCAGGGATCGAAGCCAGGCGAGGGCGGTCAGCTACCGGCCCACAAGGTCAGCCCGATGATCGCGAAGTTCCGGCACGCGATTCCCGGAATCCCCCTGATCTCGCCACCACCGCACCACGACATCTACAGCATCGAGGACCTGGCTCAGCTCATCTACGATCTGAAGCAGGTGAATCCGCGCGCCAAGGTGGGCGTGAAGCTGGTCTCGGAATCCGGCGTCGGCACGATCGCCGCGGGCGTTGCCAAGGCCTACGCCGATTACATCCTGATCAGTGGCCAGGACGGCGGCACTGGCGCATCGCCACTCAGCTCGATCAAGAATGCCGGCTGTCCGTGGGAGCTCGGGCTCTCCGAGACGCAGCAGGTGCTCGTCCTGAACGACCTGCGCGGTCGCGTGATCTTGCGCGTCGACGGTGGGTTCAAGACCGGTCGTGATGTAGTTATCGCCGCGATGCTCGGCGCGGAGGAGTTTGGCTTCGGCACTGCCAGCATCGTCGCCATTGGCTGCGATATGGCGCGCCAGTGCCATCTGAATACCTGTCCGACCGGCATCGCAACCCAGCGCGAAGACCTTCGAAAGAAGTTTACCGGCCGACCAGAGCAGCTCATCAACTTCTTCACCTTGGTGGCCGAGGAGGTTCGAGAGATCCTTGCCAGCCTGGGATTCCGCCGACTCGACGAGATCATCGGTCGAGTCGACCTGCTCGAGCCGGTTCCTGACCTCCAGGGACGCCACGCGACGCTCGATCTCAGCCAGGTTCTCGCCGATGTGGATCCTTCTGGAACCCGTCCCCGGCAGCACATCCAGGAACGCAACGACCGCGACGATACGCCGCTCGACGACCAGATCCTGGTCGACGCGGCGGATGCTCTCGAGCGACGTGGCAATGTGCGGCTGCACTACACGATTCACAACAGCAACCGTACCCTGGGAGGACGTCTTTCCGGCGAAATTGCACACCGCTACGGCCTCGACGGCCTCCCGGACGGCGCGATCGAGATCACGTTCGACGGCAGCGCGGGACAGTCGTTTGGCGCGTGGTGCGTGAATGGCGTTCGTCTCGTCCTCAATGGAGATGCGAATGACTATGTCGGAAAGGGTATGTCCGGCGGCGAGATCGTCATCCGCCCACCAGCAACGGCGGCATTCTCCTGGAAGGACAACGTGATCATCGGCAATACCGTTCTCTATGGCGCAACCGGCGGTCGATTCTTTGCCGCTGGCCGCGCCGGCGAGCGCTTTGCGGTCCGAAATAGTGGCGCCCTCGCCGTGGTCGAGGGCTGCGGCGATCACGGCTGCGAATACATGACTGCTGGCACGGTCGTCGTGCTCGGCTCGACTGGTCGCAATTTCGCGGCCGGCATGTCGGCTGGTGTCGCCTACGTCCTGGACGAGGATGGCTCGTTCCAGCGCAAATGTAACTACGAGCTGGTGAGCCTCGAGCGAGTCGCCGATGGCGCCGATGCGCAGTTCCTGTACAGCGTCATCGCCGAGCATCAGGCGAAAACCGGGAGCCCCTGGGCCCGTCACCTCCTGGATCACTTCGATATGTACCTTCGGCTCTTCTGGAAGGTCGTACCGCATCCGCCAGTCGTCCAGACCGAGGGCAAGGACGCTCACGGCGTCGTGGCAGTCGTCCACGCGCACGCACATCACAATCACTCTGCGGGAGCCACGGGCGCGGCGGCGGGCTCCGCCTCGGTCAACGGCAAAGCAGACGATCGACCTGAGACGGCGCCGGCCCGGTAAGCGCGCAAAGTCATTCCGGCAACCGTGTGCCCGTAGGAAAGCTGGCGACGTGGCAAGGAGCTGCTGGCCTCCCGAGACCGGTCTGACGCCCTCACCACCCATGACCTGTTGGGGATTGGTCAGTCGCCTGCTAACTGCTTGACAGCGCTTCGTGAGACTGCTAGACTGCAGCCTGCTGGCGATACGGTCGAGAAGGTCTCATTTGCGTCTTATTGCAAAGGCGATCACCGCCGTCGTAGAGGTGGTGGATGAAGTGTGAGTACTGCGGGCGGACCATGCGCCAGATCAACTCGCCCTGGGCGAAGATCAAGCTGTTCTGGTGCGTGCAATGCCATCGGTTCGTCGAACGTCGCGAAGCTAGCTAGCTGAGCAGATCTCCCGATGCTACTCGGCGCGTCGTCGCCAGCAACCCGTTCTCGACCCCGTCTGATCGACCTCAATCTGATTCCTCCCGAGTACCGGCGCCGACCGCTTCCCCTCCTGACCACTGGCCTCGCTGTGCTTACGCTCGGCTGCGTGCTGCTGCTGTACGTGCTGTTCTACGGGAAAACCTATACCGATCTCGAGGTGTCGCGGCTGAGCACCCGGGTCAGTCAGGCACGCGCGGTCGTGCAGACGGCCACCGGAGATCCGGCGACGCTTGCCGAGCGCGAGAAGCTGCAGGCAATGCGTCGTGATTACCAGATTCTCGCGGAGCGGCAGATTCACTGGGGAGACGTGTATCAGACAATTGGCGACGTCCCCCCTGGCGTGATCCTCAGGTCGGCGAGCCAGGCTGGCTTCGGCGTCACGATCACGGGCTCGGCGATCAACGCGGCCGCCGCGGCCCGCTACGTCGATCAGCTACGTAGCTCGGGCCTCTTCGTCAGCGCGTCGATCCAGATGCGCCCGGCCAGTGGATTAGACATCTTTGCGACCCCGACCTTGCCGCCCACGCCACCCGAATCGGTATCCACCCCGACACCACCGCGTGCGCCATTGGTGGGACCGCCAACCTCGGTCCGAACGCCGCCAACACCGTATCCGACGCCAAGCTCGCGCCAGTCTCTCCCTCCCCCTACGCCATCGGCCACGCCGACGATCACACGAACACCTACGCCGACGAGCACGCCCACGCCTGCTTTCGACTTCATTCTGGTGAGCGCGCAGCAGCTCCCAGCATCGAACCCGCTCGCAGCCACGACGGATATCCGCGGCACGGTTCTCGATAAGAGCGGCAAGCCATTTCCTGGCGTGCCTCTCGAGATCGACAGCGAAGGATCTCCCGCGTGGTCGGCCACGACCACGTCGGGCCAGGATGGATCCTTCGACTTCGCCGTCACTCACGGCAAGTTCACGGTTTATCCGCTGAGTGGTCACCCGCAGCGAGCGGTCGACCTTTATACCGGCGCCGATGGCGTGCCGGGGGTCTATAACTATCAGCTCGTCTTCAAGGCAACCTTCACTGGTACGATTCCGCCAACGGTTGTCGGCACCGCGACGCCAACCCCGACCAGCACGCTCATTCCGACGTGGACGCCGACGCCGATCTCCCCCGGTGCCAACATCTCGTCACTCGGCTGCGCCAGCGCCTACATCCTCAAGAACGGAGTCCAGATGCCGGTGCCCAGCGGCTCGAATCCTGGTCTGGCCATCGACGGTAACCTCGGGACGGAGTGGAACGCCGGGATCGCGCCTTCGACTGGCACACAGGTCGTCTGGCAGTGGATTCTGCCCGAGCCCGGAAGCGCGCCAGCGGGGTGCTCAGCAGCGGGGCTGCCAGATTATCAGGATGTGATCGAGGGCTTTCAGCTCATCCCCGATCAGAGCCAGTCCGGCTACACCCAGCACGAGCTCTGGCTCTACACCGACCCGGGCTGCACCGTCAACGCGACCGATACCGGCGGAGCCGTCTACACCTGGCAGCAGACGACCAGTGCCGGTACGATCCTGCCACTGCGACTCGCCACCCCGGTGGCGGTGCGCTGCGTGATTATCCGGACGATCACCGACCCGAGCAACGTCGCCTGGGAAGAGATCCAGATCTATCAGACGCTGCCGCCACCGAACGGCTTCCCGACATTCACCGCGACGCCGACGCCCCAGGGCACGCCGCCGACTGCCACCAGCACGCCGACCGAGACCGCGACGCCGCCCGGCCCCAGTGCGACGCCAACAGCCACGGCGACACCGTTTCTCTACGATGGCCAGAACATCGCCCCGTTCGCGGGGTCGGTCGCGGTGACGACCTTTGACGGCCGTGCGCTGCTGCCGGCAGTCGCGTGCTGGAAGACTCCGACCCCCGTGCCGGGGTCCAGCACGAACCCCTGCGCGGCAGTCGACCAAGACAACGTAACCTTCTGGGCGCCCGCACCGGGTGCCGGTGACCCGCAGGTTCTAAGCTTGAACCTGGAGAACCCGGGTTACTTCAAGGCTGGCAGCGATACCGTGGGATACGTTCGCGTCCTGATCGAAGCTTCCGCCGTGGCCAGTGACCCGGAGAGCTACCAGATCTGGCTCGGCGCCCAGACACAGCAGGCCCTCGTCTGCCAGGCTCCTGCTGCCGGAGCCGCGGCGACCACGTTCCCCGACTCGACCTGGATCGAGTGCCCGATTCCCTCGCCGACGCCCGGCGTGGCAGTCGTGTCAGTCCTGATGTACCACGGTTCGTCTAGGGGTGGGACCGAGGATGGGTCCTACGGGATCCGGGAGGTCCAGGTCTACAAGCTGGTTAACCCCGGCTCGATTCCGCCGGTGACCTTTACCCCGACCCCGACGCCCACCGCGACGAGCACGCCGACGAGCACGCCAACCGCGACG
>CADDYW010000118.1 GCA_902810745.1 Chloroflexota bacterium
GGGGGAGGCGCTGGATCAGGCGCTCGGCCGCGGCCAGGCGGTCGCGAGCGGGTACCACCTGACGAACGGCTCGCTCCAGTTGGGGGTCGACGTGGGACAGTTCAATCCGGGCGGGACAGTTCAGGCGAGCGCGCGCTACACGGTGTCATTCAACGATCTGCCGTTGCTGGGCTGGGCCCGAGTGTCGGTCGCCAGCACCCACGGCGAGCGGATCGATCTCTACCGCAGTCGGTGGCCGGGATGAAGCGAGACGGCTGTGCACCCTTCTGGAGGCGGGGGACCTGGCTCGACGTCGCGCAAAGAGGTCAGGTGCTCGTCTGGGTCGCGGTGCTGTTCCCGTTCTTTCTTTCGATCGTCGGCCTGGCGATCGACGGCGGCATCATGTTGAGCGCACGCCGGGGGCTGCAGAATGTCGCGGACGGCGCGGCCCGGGCCGGGGCGACGCAGATTGACGAGGCGACGTATCGGGCGACCGCAGGTCAGATGGTCGTCCTCGATCAGGCGAGCGCGCAACAGGCCGCCGCGGAATACGTCGCCAGCGAGGGAGCCGAGTTGTCGGCCTCCGTCAGCACGTCGCCCCAACGGGTCGTCGTGACGGTGAGGCGGACCGTGCCGACGAGCTTCCTGCGGCTGGTCGGGATTCGCTCGATGGCGATCACCGCGACGGCGGATGGGGAGGTGCGATATGGTATTACCCAGGGGAACCCGTAGGAAGGAGGGAGAGGTGGGAACCGACGAGACACCGAACGAAGCGCCCGCTGGTGCGACGGGACCACAGCGTCCATTTTGGTTGGTGTGGCTTATCCTGTTTGGATTGGTCGTCGTGCTCTTGGGCGGAGCCTTCTTCCTGAACACGCGGCTACGGCCGAGGGTGGGTACCGAGCCCCCGGCGACGACGGCTTCGGCCGCTTTCGCCCAGGCCACGTCAGTGCCCGAACCCAACACGCCGGCCGTATCGGCCTCCCCGACTTTGGCAGCCGGTGGCCAAGCCGCTAACGGAGAGGTTGGGCAGGAGGTCAGTCAGGCCTACCTTCACTATTGGGACGTGTACGCCCAGGCGATGTTCACCCTCGATCCTTCCCAACTGCACACCGTCGCCAGCGGCGACCGACTCAACGAGGCCCTGGCCGAGGTCGCCGACCTGAAGGCGCAAGGAAAAGCGGCAAAGATCCAAGTCGAGCATCACTACTTCGTCTTTGACGTGACCGAGACCACTGCCAACGTCCACGACGAGTACGACAACAAGAGCTACACCATCGACCCTCGGACCAAGGCGCCTCTCGGTTCACCAGGTACGACCCAACATCTGGTCGACACCTACTCCCTACAGCGCATCGACGGGGTATGGAAGGTCGTCCGCGGGCTACGGGAGTCGCCGTAGCGAGGAGGACAACGTCACCGATGAAGAGCGCAACCCACACCCCTCTTGCCAAGGCTTTTCTAGGCGAGAGTGTCAGTATTCTGAAAACCCTGCGCCTGGGCGTGGTGGCTATCGTCCTCGCCACGGTATCTTTTGCTGGAGTGGCGAGGCCGGTTTCCGCGGATCAGGGCCCCCCCGGCGCGACGTTCACACCGGGCGGCCACTTGCCGACGGCGCACGTGACCGTCAAGGTTGAAAGCCGGTCGGATGGCGTCTACCTTCAGATCACCGTCCACGAGGACGTTCCTGGTAACAAGAGTGCCGACCCGCCGCCTCAGGCGACGCCCCAGCCGAAGAACGTTCCCACCCCACCTCCACAGGCGACTGTTCCAAGCTCACCTGACCCGACGTCGGTTCCAGACCGTACCTGGTCGGACGACACGGGCTACTATCACCAGACTGCGGATGGGCACCTCATCTATGTGACGATTCCCAACATCAGCAGCGCAGTCGACTGGCAGACCTTACTGCAAGCGCACCCCAACCAGATGCCCTACACTCTCTACGTCGACAACCAATTCCAGGGCATCGTCTGGATCCCGAACAACACGCCCACCACCGGCGTCCACTTCGGCCCGCCGCCGGCCCAGCCGGCCGTGCCAGCGAATCCACCGGCCGGCAATGGATCCAGCACCGATCCGTACCAGGTCGCCCTCGACTTGCTCGATCACGTGCCGTTGCCCAACATCCAGCTCAAGATGAACCCGGCGCTCGGACTCGTCAATCTGCCGGGCTGGTTCTGGGTAGATGGCTACGACGGGAAACCATTTGGAACGTCGCGCACGGTCACGATTCCTCCAGCCGTTGGACCGGACGTCCCCTTCACCGAGGTGCCCAAGAATGACCCGCGCCGCCAGCCAACCTCTTTCACTGTTTCGGTCACCATCTCAGCATCGCGCTACCAGTGGAGCTTCGGCGATGGCGCCAGTCTCGTCACTCAATCTCTCGGCCAGGCGTACCCGGCCCAGTCCGACATTCAGCACACCTACACGTTTTCCTCCTTCCAATCCCCTAGCGACTTCCCGGTTAGTCTGACGGTCGTCTACAACGCTTCCTACCAGGTTAACGGCGGTGCGCCGCAAGGGCTGCCACAGATCGCCCACACCTATACGGCCGCGTATCCCGTCCAGGAGGCGCAAACGGTGTTGACCAGGCCTTGAGGTTGGTGGAGGTCCACGATGCAAAGCAGGATGCAAAGAAGGGCATATTGGGAAGACGCCGAGGCGGAAGCGAAGCCGAACCGGTTCAGCCTGGTTGGAATGGTCGCGCTCCTGGTGCTCGGCGGGATGGTCCTGCTCCTCACATCGGGACCGCCTCACGTTCCCCCCCGATGGCCCAGTCTCACCACGATCCTCACAACGCTGCAGGGATCGGACGTTCCGCTCGACGCGGTCGCCTACATCCTGACGACGGCGGCCTGGCTCCTGTGGTTCTGGATCGTCGGCTCGCTCGTGCTTCGGCTGGTCGTCTGGAGCGCCGAGGTAATCACCCACGGAGCCACCTGGGTGCGCTCCCTGCGCCTCGCCTCCGACTGGCTGACGCTCCCCTTCGTGCGCCGTGTCGTCGACGGAGCACTCATCGCCTACGTCGTCGTCAATCTGGTTGCGCGGACGCCAGCCGCATCCGCCGCTCCCCTCTCTCCTCCGACGGTGGCCGTGGCGGTCGTGCCACGCCCCCATCCGCCGGTCCCATCCACCTCGATCATGCACGCGCCAGCGAGCGATCCAGCGCCGGTTGCCACGTACACGGTGCAACCGGGGGACACGCTCTGGTCGATTGCCGAGCGATTCTACGGGACCGGTGAGGACTACCGTCGCGTGGTCCGGGCCAACGTCGGGCGGCGGATGGCGGACGGCCGCACGTTCACCCGGTCCAGCGTGATTCAGCCGGGGTGGGAGCTGGTCATCCCGCCGCCGAGCCGAGCGGTGACAGATGTGGATGGGCACACGTACTACGTCGTCGAGCCAGGTGACACGCTCCGGAGCATCGCGGCGCGACTGCTCGGCGATGAAATGCGCTGGCACGAAATCTATGACCTCAATCGGGGGACCGCCAAACTCGCCGATGGCCAAACGCTGACCAATCCTGACCGCATCTGGCCCGGCTTGCGCCTGCGCCTGCCGCAAGCCGAACCGCCAAAAGTCACGACACCCACGATGCCGCCAGCTTCCTCTTCCGGGCCGTCGCGCCCGGCGGCGCCAATCCCCACCGCTCCCCACCCGGTCGTGACACGTCCAGCGGCCGTCCCGCCCGTCATTTCGGATAAGTCGACGCCACCTTCCACCGAGCCGAAACCACGCCCATCTCCGATTCCGGCTGCACCTCCGGCGATTCCAGCGCCGGCATCCATTCCTTCATTTTCCGCCCAGTCACCAGTCCAGTTTCCATTGCCGGTACCGCTTGCAGGCGGCGCCGCCCTGGGTGCTGCGGGCGTCCTCGCCGGGGGAATCCTCTGGTCCCGCCGCCGGCGCCTGGGAGGCGGAGAGGAACCCGCGAATTCCCTTCCAGCAAGCGGCTTTGTGGAGACCGATCTGGTCCGGGATCTAACGTTTCGGGCGCAGAGCGGTGGAGAGGAACCGGCCGTCCAGGGTAGTCTGCGGGTTCTGCGCACGTTGGCCGAGCGGGGCCTGACCGGGCCCACGATTCTCATGGCGGAGTACGGTCAGCGGCGTCTGGACCTGACGCTCACCGGGAGCGTCGCCGAACGCGAGCAACTGCTCGGGCTCGCCCCAAAGCTCGCGAAACCGCTGGGTGGGATCGTCGAGGCGACGAGCACGCCGGATCACGACGTCTCGCTGCATCTGGATGGCGTGTCGCGCATCGGTTTGCCCGAGCCTCCGGAACATTGTCCTCAGACCAATCCAATCTTGCTACCTGTCGGATATTGCCACACCCGATCCAGGCCCGTGCTCTCCGTGAATTGGCGTGCGCTGGGGCACGTCCTAGTCGCCGGGCCGCCCGGGGATGGCGTGGACGTCACGCTGACGAGCCTCCTCTGCGGTCTCGCCGCGCGCCTCCGGCCCGACGACGTGCGCCTCTGGACGATCGGCAACCATTCGAGGCTGCCCGATCAATTGGGAGAGCTTCCCCATCAACAGGTCGGCATCGTTGCCCCGAACGATGAGGGCGCGGCGCATGCGGTTCTTACCGCGTTCCGCGCCGAGCTCGGTCGCCGGCTCGGTACGCGAGATGAGCCAGCCTCGGATGCCCAACCGAAGGAGCCTGAATGGGTTCTCGTGATCGGCGACCTGGCGGAATTCCCGACTGATCCCGAGAGCTGGCTGATTCTCGAACAGCTCGGGCGAGACGGCCCGGCGTGTGGCTTGCGCATCGTTGCCGGAACGACTCGTCCCATCGACCTCGACGACGCGGTCCAGCTCTACTTCCGGACGCGGTTGGTCCTCGCACTGGAGCACGAGGAGGAAAGTATCCTCCTCCTGGGCCGCCCCGACGCCGCGGATCTCGGGAGAAGCGACGTCCTGGTCCAGGTCGAAGGGCGACGAGCGATCCGCGTGCGCGGGTTCAAGATCTCGGCGGAACACCTCGAACGCCTCATCCAGATCATGAAACAAAACGCCGAAGGAAGGCCGTCGCGGCTATCGGGCGACCAGCCGGACCCGGAGGCAGCGATCGAGGAAGACGATCAGCGGGCCGAGTTGAGCGGCGAAGAGACGAGCGATTTCGATGCGTCTCCCGTATCTCCCCTGACCGATGAGGACGAGGAGACGGAGCCGGCCGAGGAAACGGAACAAGCAGAAGATACTCCGGTCGCGGCCGAGGTGTTGGTCGACGTGAGTGACAGCATTCCCGCACTGGTCGCTGATGCGCGGCCGGAGGACCTAACGATCAGTGACATGGTCGTCGAGTCATCGGACTCGGAGTTCTCGCTCCTATCTTCCGATCAACCCGAAACGAGCGATCCAGGGGACGGTAGAGAGTTCTTCGATGGCGTCGGAGAGCGCCTACTGGTCCCTCCACCGGCTACGGCGAAGATCCAGGTGTGGTGCTTTGGAAATCTTCGGGTCATGAGCGGTGACCGGGTCCTGTCGTCGGAAGGGAAGGATGGCGCCCAGTTCAAACCGTGGGAGATTCTCATCTTCCTGGCCGCCCAGCCGAGCCGCGCCGTCGCGAAGGATAAGCTGATCACGGCGCTCTGGCCGGACGTCGATCCCTCCAAAGGTCTGAACCGTCTGCGCGTCTACCTGGGGCGCCTCCGCGACCTGCTGGGCGAGCAAGTGCCAGATCTGACCCGAGAATTGGTCCGGAACGAGCGAGACGGCACCTGCCGACTCGATCCCGATCTCGTGTGGTCAGACGTCCACGAGTTCGTGGAAACCGCTCGTGGCGCGTCTCACCTCCCTGCCGAGCAAGCGCGGGAGGCCTACGAGCGCGCCTACGTGCTCTACCAGGGCGACCTCTTGAGCGACACGCAATACTCCTGGGTGACCGAGCGCGACGGCGAGGGCTTATCGCTCCGGGAGCGCTATCGCGAGCGGTATTACCGGCTCGCAACTCACCTCGCCCAGCTCTATTGTCGGGAGGGGCGCGCTGGTCTGGCGGTGCCGGTCTACCGGAACCTGCTGCGGCTGGATCCGACGCGCGAAGAGTTCATCCGGCGTCTGTATCGCTGCTACCTGCAGCTCAACGATCGCGGCGGTCTCCTGCGGGAGGATCGCCACCTGCGCCAGGTGCTGCGCGAAACCTACGCGAGCGCCGACGATCCGGACGATCCGGATATCTATCAACCCGAGCCCGAGACCCTCGCGGTGTTTCAGGAAGTGCTGGCCAAGCTCGAGCAGAGAGCAACCAGGCAGAACGGGAGCCAGCCGTCGTCCATCGCGACCGGCAGGTAGGAGGCGATGTCACCGGCATCGGTTGGTCTCGCGGTTCTCCTCATGATGGCGACAGTCTGGGACGTGCGATCGCGAAGGGTTCCGCTGTGGCTTACCCTTGGCGGCAGTGCCGTAGGTTTGACCCTGCCTATCTTCGGGGGTACTTACGCGTTCACCTTCGGCATTCTCGGGTTCGCCGCCGGGATACTCCTCGTTTTACCGCTCGTTCTGGGTGGTGGCTTTGGGGGAGCGGATGCCCTCGTTCTCGGGATGGTCGGCGCCTAGCTTGGCTGGCCGTCCGTTCTCTGGGTAGCCTGGTGGACTGCGCTAGCCGGCGGCGTGCTCGCCCTGATTGCGCGCTGGCGCGGCCAACGAACTTTGCCCTATGTACCGGCAATTGCCGTGGGCGCGGTGCTCGCCTATCTTACTTCGCCACCGTGACCACAGGATTCTGCGGAACGCGTCGCTTAGACGATTTCCGAATTGCGCCCAATTTGGCCCGGAGCGATCGTACTCCGTGCGGCCCTGGTGATCGAGCTTCTAGCAAGAACGACTGCAGTAATGGGAATCTGCTGCGGCGACCACCTCGCCATCAAAGACCGGTGATCTCTTGTGGTCTATTGGGTGCTTCTGCTGTCAGATGGTTCGTGTCACTATGGAGTGACTCTCGGCAGCAGATCGTACACCACCGGACTCGCAAATTGGATCTCCAGGCAATCCCTATCGATTACATCGAACGCGCGATCCCCTGGACGCCTCGACTGGCGCTGGCGACCGCCAACCTTGAAACCAGCGCGGGTGTTGGCGCGGATCGCTCACTCGCTGTGGCTGAAGACACGCAGGTAGATGTTGTGCGGACCAAGGGCGGCGAAGCCCCAGCAGTACTCCTCGTGTGTGGTCCGAAACCCCAGTCTCTCGCAAACCCGGATTCCCCGCTAGTTAAGAGCCGCAACGGTGAGCTCGAGCGGAGCGAAGTCGGGATTGGGTTCCGTCGATAACGGCACGCCTGCCTCGAACTCGCCGCGCAGCCACTCGCCGTACTGCAACTCGCAGCGTGGCGGGTAGCGCCATGGGCGGACATCGGACTGGACAACAATGGTCAAGGCGACGGGAAGGGCGGGGCCTCGCCGAGGATAGACACCGGTGATTTTCAGCACTCCGTCGATGAGCGCTTGCCGTTCCTCAGCCATCGTGGGCCGCCGCGATACGATGAGCACGTCGAAGTCCGTTGAAGTCGCGGACGACCGAGCACGCCGGAACCGTGCAGGTACGTACCCACGACGTCTGTGCCGAGCGCGCTACGAACCAGTCGCGCGATACCCTCGACCTGCGTCATCGTCGCTGGCATTCCTCCAGCTGGTAGAGACAGCCAGGGCATATTGTCCGTCGCGTAGTCCACTAATCTCCCTCCTAGTGAGGCCTCAGCTCAGCGTCGTGGCCGGCGCGGAACTCCCGAAATTGGCGGCGAGCCACTGGTGATTCAGGAACACGTGATGCGCAAGGATGGCGCTGATCACGGCGCCGGTGTCATTGGGTAATCCGGCGCAGGTCGAGGTCGTACCCGTCGGCATTCGCCTCGAGCACGGCGCAAGAGGCGCGGCGGTCCGGTCCCACCGAATTGCTCGCGCTCCCCACGTTGACGACCCGCACCGATCCGACCGGCCGGTCCACGACCTGATGGGAGTGCCCGACGCACACCAGGTCGGCGTCGCTGGTCTCCGGCGTGACGTCTATCCCGTTGTCGCAACCCGGCGCAAGGTGGACGCCGAGCAGTCGCGTGCCGTCAGGCAGGATAAGTTGCCGCGGACATCTGAAAAGATTGCCAATCTCATGCCCCCATTGCATCAACGGCCGTTCATCGCCCGTGCGCGTCGGAATGTAGCTGTGGTGTAGCGTCGGTGTGCCCGGAGATCAGGCGTCGCTCTGAAGTGACTGCCATGTAGCTTCCATGTCGCGCTGGTGTCGCGGAGGAACGCGAGACTGGAGGCGTAACGAATCCTGATCCGAGAGGGTTACGCCGATGTCTCTCCCGTTCACCGTCACGATCGAGCCTCCCTCCTGGCTCAACGGCCACCTCAGGAAAACCCGCCGAGTGCGATTGGCGGTAGGGCTCACCCTTGGGGCGCTGGTCGCGGCGCCCATCGCCTTGATTCTCTTCGTCTACCGCCCCAGCCAGGTTCCCGTCGCTGCCTGGGGCACGCTGGTCGTTCAGAGTCAACCCGCCGGCGCCACAGTCCTCGCCGATGGGCAGCGGCTGGGGACGACTCCCATGACGCTCAGCCTGGCGCCCGGACCACACTCAGTCACCTTGCAGCGCACGGGCTACACCGACCTCACCCAAGCGATTCAGATGACCGCGCGTCAGACGGTTACTCTCGCCGAGAATCTCTGGCCCCAGACTCCACGGGTTCGCGCGCTACGCCCGATCTTCCCCGGCGCCACCATCAGCGACGCATCCTTCCTGGCGAATGGCCAGGTCGTGCTAACCGTCGCCCTGCCGCCATCGGGCGACCGCGAGGCCTGGGTCGTCGCAGCGAACGGCGCGGCAAGTCGGCTCGGACCGACGGGCGCTCGCACGGGTCTGATGGCCTCACCGGACGGGAAGGCCGTCGCCTATCTTGCGTCCACGACCCAGGGGACGCCGCCGTCTGATCCGGCGGTTGCTACGGCTGACGAGGTGTGGGTTGCTCCAACCAGCGGGAACCGCGGACACCGCCTGTTCACGCTCCAACGAGCCGCGACCGACGAGCGGCTGGTCAGCTTGAGCTGGGCCCCCGACGGGCGTCACCTGCTTGCCGTGAGCCAGACCGGCTCGGCCGGAGCGCTCGGTTGGATCAGCACCGCCAGCATCCATAGCCGCCTGTTCTTGCTCGATCCCCTGGCGCCCGCGGCGAAAACCGGGGACGGCCAGATGATCCTGTCCCTTCCGAGTGAAATCCTTCCCGATAGCGTGGTCTGGAGCCCCCGGGGCGACCGCCTCGCCTTTCTGGCGCGGACGGGATCGCGCGTTGCGCTCTGCCTCGTGCGCAGCGACGGCTCCGACTTTCGCTATCTGACTGACCTCGAGCCATCCACCAGCAAACGTCAACCATTTCCCCCGATCGCCTGGGCCCCCGCTGGCCAGGCGATCGTTTACGCCCGATCGAATCCTCCGTCGACCTCTTCCAGTGGTTGGCTGTTCGGCACCGGGTCATCGAGTCAGCCGACGACCTCTCTCTTCGTCGATGACTTGACCGGCCAGCAACCCCGACTGGTGAGCGCGGCAGGGGGCGAGGCACCCGGGTGGGACCTCGATGGATCGATCGTCACCCTCGTATTGCCGGATCGCTCCGGGCCTCTGCTCGTGCGCGCTGTGCGGCCGAGTGGCCAGAGCCAGATCGTCAGTCAGATTCCCTTGCCCGCTCGTGATCCGGTCCTCGCCCGGTGGGATCTGGCGCACCGTCAGGTCATCGTGGCGACCCCCGCGGTCAATGGTGGTGATCTCTCGTCCTCCTCGGGCGTCACCTTCCCGAGCTCCCCCGCCCTCGACTACTGGCTCGTCCAATGGACGGCGGAGGAGCCACGATGAGCTCCGTTTGCCGCCTCCCCGTCGCATCGCTCGGGCTCGCGCTCGTCATCTTCCTCTCGATCGTGACTGCACCGGTTGTTTGGGCAGATCCTAATAGTCCCTCCAGCGGGGCGCCGGCCACGTCGACGACAAGCTCGCCAGCGTCGACGCCGACCAGCAATTCGGGACATCCGAGCACCGTCGTCGAGATTCTTCCCGATCCCCGCCAGTGGGCAATCGACGTCTTCAATCAGGTGCTTGTCGGCGTCCTCCGCGGGATCGCCGATGCGATTCACGGCGTCGTCGAGAGCGTGCTGGGTAGCTCGCTCAATTTCATCACACTTACGCCGCCCGCCGGTTCGTACGCCAACGGCACGGTTCAGGCGCTCTGGGGCGTGGTCCGCGCCATCGCCGACGCCGCGCTCTTGGTGATCACCCTCATGAGCGGCGTCAACCTCATCCTGCGCGCGCACGTCGGCACGACCTACCACGAGCTCGCCGAGCTGTTCCCGCGCCTCGTCCTGGGCGCCCTGCTCGCCAACACCAGCTTGAGCTGGGCCCGTTTGGCGATCGACGCGAACAACGCGCTCTGTGGCGCCGTCGGCCAGTTTGCCCTGCCCGCCTGGAGCCAGGCCGACACCGCCACCCAGGCGCTCGTCGGAGTGATCGTCGTGCTCGTCTACCTGATCACCAGCTTGCTCCTCCTGCTCCAGATGCTGATGCGCCTCGCACTCGTCGACGTCCTCCTCGTCGTCGCCCCGCTGGCCCTCCTCTGCTGGGTCCTTCCCCAGACGCAAGGTTGGGCGCGACTTTGGACGAGCACCTTCTTCGGCGCGGTGTTCACCCAATTCCTGCAGGTCCTCGCGCTCAAGCTCGGCGCATCCCTGCTGAGCGATCCCTCGGTCATCCCCGCGGACACGGCTCTCCTCGAGGTCTTCCTGGGTATCGCCGTGCTCGCGGTCACGATGAAGATCCCGGGCTTGTTTCGTGGTCACCTGGGCGATGGGCTCGGTTTCGTGCGGTTCGTCGCTTACCGTCAGGGGGCGCGAGCACTCGAAGGGGCTGGTGGTAAAGGAGGCACCTGATGCAATCCGTGCTGGTCTCTCTTGCGCTCTCCGGTCTCGGCCGCGACGCGCTAAAAGTCGCGGTCGGTCTGGTCCTGGCGCTCCTGCTGGCGCTTGCCTTCGCGATCAGCAGCCTGAGCGCCGTCCTGGGCGAGCTCGGCGGACTGGGATCGCCCGGCTCGTTCGCGAGCGGCCCGACCAATGTCGCCTCTTTGCCGTCACGCAATCAGGTCGTGCGTCTGGCGCTCGCGCAGGTCGGCACGCCTTACGTCTGGGGCGGCACCGACCCGGCGACCGGCGTCGATTGCTCCGGCCTGGTCCAGTGGGTCTACCGGCAGGTCGGGATCGACCTGCCCCGCACCGCTCAGGAGCAATTCGACGCGACGGCCCGCGTGCCCCGTGATCAGCTCCAGCCCGGGGACGTCGTCTTTTTCGCGGGTACTTATCAATCAAGCGACTGGATCACCCACGTCGGCATCTACGTCGGCAACGGCCAGATGGTGAACGCTCCGACCGACGGCGACGTCGTCCGCACGATGCCGGTGTTCAGCGGCTTCTGGGGCGCCCATTACGCCGGCGCCGGTCGTCCCGGAGGGTGAGGCAGTGGACCGCCCCTGCTCGCGCGGACCGCCGCGCCGGAAGTTCGGCAGAGACGTCAATCGGATTCCAAACCAGCTTTTATCTGGAGACGCGTTGATATGGACGCCATCAATCAGCTCTTCATTAACCTGCTCAACATTGGCATGGGAGCGGCCGTGGCCGTGGCGGCTTTCTTTCTGATGTGGGGAGCGTTCGTTTACATGAGCGCCGCGGGCAGTCCCCACCAGATGGAGCGCGGCAAGTCGGCGATGTTCAACGCCCTGGCCGGCCTGGCGATCGTCCTGTCCGCCCGCGTGATCGTCGGGATGATCCAGGCGGCGCTGGCCGGCGCGCATTAGGAGGAGACTGCCATGCCGCGCTTTCCCCACGAGATCCCGACCCACCTCGACGTCGAGGACAAGGCCTTCTTCGGCCTCAAGCTGCGCCAGGCGATGTACCTGATGAGCGGTCTCGCCAGCAGCTACGGCTTGCTGACCGGCGACTGGCCTCCCCAGCCGCTGCTTCGCCTCGGCCTTGCGCTGCTCGGCTTCCTGGGCGCCGCGGCGCTCGCCCTGATCCAACCCCTCGGGCGCGGGCTCGACGAATGGGCCATCGTCGCGCTCCGGTATTGTACCTTGCCCCACCGTTACGTCTGGCGGCCGACGACGCCGAATCTCCTGATCGATAAGGGCACGTCAGACTGGGCCGAGCTCGCGCCCGGCGTGGGCTGGCGGGAGGCGGTGCGATGAGGCTCTTCGCGTCGGCGCAGGCGACCTTCCTGCGCGTCGAGTCGATCACGGGCGACGTCCTGCGTCTGCGCGGCGGTTCGCACCGCGCGATCGTCGAGGTCGGCAGCCTCAGCTTCAACCTCCAGGGTCCAGCCGAGCAGGAAGCGATCCTCGCGAGCTACGCGGCGTTCCTGAACAGTCTGACCTTCCCGATCCAGATCCTCGTTCGCGTGCTCCCGATCGACGTCGATCGGTCCCTGGCGGAGATCGAAGAGCGCGCCCGGGAGGTGCTCCCGGAGCCACTCGCCGCGATCGCTCGGGATCACTGCGCGTTCGTCCGGCGCCTGGCCCGGCACCGGACGCTCTTGGAGCGCCGCTACTACGTCGTCGTGCCGGCGTCCGATCCGGCGCGCCCCCGCGACCGAGGCTTCGGGCTCTTCGGCCGACCACCGTCCTCTCGGCGCGATGACGATGTCAGCGCCACCCAGCTCGCCTTCCGCTGCGAGGAGGTCGCGCGCCAGCTGGGCCGTTGCGGCCTGAGCGTGCGCCGCCTGACTGGTGACGAGATCGCCGAGCTGCTCTATCTCTGCGCCTGCGACGAGCTTGCCCGAGTCCAGCGGTTCGGCCAGGAGCTGAGTGACTACACCACGCTGGTCGTCGATACCAGCAGCAAAACGTAAGGAGGTCTCCATGCCTTTTATCCAGATCCGACGGCGGCCATCAGGCAAAGACGTCGCTAGGGTGTCCGACGCCCGGCGGTTCACCCTCGGCATTCGCACCCTCGCCGACCTGATCGCGCCGGGCGCGATCGAAGTCGCGCGCGATCACCTCCGGCTGGATGGACAGTACGCTCGCTCGCTAGCGGTCATCGCGTACCCGCGCACCGTCTCTCCCGACTGGTTCCACCCGCTGATCGACTTCGACGAGCCCATCGATCTCAGCTTGCACCTGTACCCGCTGGATCCGGGCGAGATGAAGGAGCACCTTCGCCAGCAGCTGGTCAAGCTCGAGTCCTCGCGACTGATCGCCGAGCGCGGCGGTCAGCTCGCCGATCCCGAGCGTGAGATTGCCTACGCCGACGCCGCCCGCCTGCGGGACGCCCTCCAGCGGGGCGAGGAGAAGGCGTTCTCGGTGAGCGTCTACGGGCTCCTGCGCGCCCCGTCCCGCCAGGCCCTCGACGAGCGGACCCGCAAGGTTGAGGGCACCCTCGCCGGGATGCTTGCCCATTCGCGCGTCGCTTACCTCGAGCAGGACAGCGG
>CADDYW010000119.1 GCA_902810745.1 Chloroflexota bacterium
GCTCGCCGCCGCCAGGATGATCCCCAGATCGATGAGATCGGGCCACGCGATGCTGAGGTGGAGCACGCGACCGGTCAGGACCAGCAGAGCTGCTATCCCGGCCGGAGCAGCTAGCAAGCCAGGGAGACCGTAGCGCGCCGTAGAAACCATCATCAGCGAGAGCACGACGGCCAGCACGGCCGGGACGGTTCGGGCGAAATCGCGGCTGCATGCACCGACGATACCCGCGGCAACGCCCCATTCCAGGCTGGTCGCCAGGGCAGAGGTGAGCCGGAGGTGGGCCGGATCGGGACCTCGGCGCAGTCGCCGCGCGATGCCGAGATTTCCCAGCACGAGACTGCCGACCAGCAGACCGATGAGCGGCGCCGAGAGCCGCGGCGCGAGAAGGAGCACGGCGAGGCCGGCCGGCACCGCCAGCCAACGGACCCGGACCATGCGTCTCTCCAGGCGCCAGGCGTAGCAATCGTGCAGGTTCTCGGCTTGTCTGGTGGATTGGTCTGCCACCGCGGCCATCTCCGTCGACCTCCGACGCAATCACGCGACGCGCGCATCATTCGACCAGACCAAAATCGGGCGGCCACGGGGGGTCGCCCCTACTGTATGGGCAGACAAACGTGATAACGCCAGCGATGATGACCCGGGCAGGGCCATCCCAACGGGTAGGGGCAGACCAAAATCTCCGCCGCCGTGTTCGACCGCGTCATCGTCATCGGGCCAGCCCTACTGGTAGGGGCAGACCCCCGTGTCTGGCCTGCATCGTCTGGCCCGGCCGCCCCTCCCGCCTGTCGGACACGCAGCGTGGGTCCCGCCGATTCGATCCGATCCGTTTGACCAGGACGCCGGTCTGCCGGCCGGATCGACCGAAGCGGCCGTGGTCAGCGAGTCCTGGACGCCCGGTGCCTGCCTCGGCGTGGCCACGGCGACGCGCCGGCGACCGGCGTGGCATGCACCCAGATGAGAAACGCTTGGGATGGCCGAACGGTTCCCGCGCGACCGCGACGATGCCCAGTCGACCGGCGGGGCGCGCGACGACGGATGATGAATCGGTGGGGCGAGTGGCGCCGGCACGGTCTCGCCCGTTTCTACGACCACGCTGCCGCGGCGCCGAATGTTATGTCCAGAACACGAATCGTCGCCACGGTCCAGACACACGTCTGACAGGAATCTTATGGTCTACTGACGGCGTATCTCATACATTGATCTTGCTGGCGGGAGGATGCCCTGGCACGGGCGCTCCCGTCTCGCACCGTCGCGAGCGGCGATCGGTGGCAGAGCCCGCGTCCAGGGCAGCGATCCCGCGGCGCATGTGATTGGCACCGCGCCAGTCACCACTCGATTCGCAAGGAGGTGAGGCGATATGCCCAGGAAGACTCAGGATCGTTCGAACCGGACGCTGGCCCGCTGGCACGAAGGGCGATACGTTCCACTCAGCCAGGTGATCGATCGTCTCTTCGAGGAAAGCTTCCTGCTGCCGTCGCTCTTCGATGGCTTTGGGACGGTCGCCGGGCCCTCCGGAACCAACCTCTGGGAGACCAGCCAGAGCTACATCGCGCAGCTGGCGATGCCCGGAGTCAATCCTTCCTCGATTGCCTGCGAGGTGAAGGATAACGTGCTGTCCTGTCGCGCCGAGTCGGCAATCGAGGCGCCGGCGGATGCGCGACCGATCTGGGAGGGCCTCGATGGGACGATCGACTACCGGATCGTGCTACCGGGCGAGGTCGATCCGGGCACGGCCGAGGCCAGCTACGAGCACGGCGTGCTCACGGTGACCGTGCCGAAGGCAGCCCACGTTCGGGCGCATCCGATCAAGGTCGTCGCCAGGTGAGGCGCGGCCCGGTCGCGCTTCGCCTATCGGCGGGATGCTCCCGGCCTCACCGGGAGCATCTCGATCACCGTGCGGAAGCACGAGCAGGGGGAGAACGCGTGCGAGGTGACCTCCGGGTCGTGATCGTCGCCTTCGAGGTGGACTGATGGAGTATCAGGATTATTACGCCATCCTCGGCGTCCCGAGGACTGCCACCGAGCAGGAGATTCGCTCGGCGTACCGCAGGCTGGCGCGTCAGTACCACCCTGACGTCAACCCGGGGAATAAAGAGGCTGAAGAGCGCTTCAAGCGGATCAACGAGGCGTACGAGGTTCTGAGCGACCCCGAGAAGCGCAAGAGGTACGACGAGCTTGGCGCTCACTGGCAGGAGTATGAGCAGTGGCAGCAGGCCGCCCGAGAGCGCGGTGCAGCCGGCTATTCGGGCGCGACCGGGCCCGGGGGCTTCCGGTATGAATATCGGCGCGTCAACCCGGAAGACCTGCGGGATCTGTTCGGGACCGAGAGCCCGTTCTCTGAGTTCTTCCACGCTTTCTTTGGAGGGCGTCCCGGTTCCTCGGTAGCCGACGGGGTCGACCTCGAGACAGAGATCGAGGTGAGCCTGGCCGAGGCGTACCGTGGAGCGCGCCGGACCCTTACCGTTCGCCTGCCGAATGGCGAGCAGCGACGCGTCGAGGTGACGATTCCGGCCGGCGTCGACAGCGGCACACGCCTGCGCATCCCTGGCCAGGGAGCGCCGGCGCGCGGCGGAGGGCGACCGGGCGATCTTTATGTCACGATCGTGGTCCACCCCGATCCGCGCTTCGAGCGGCGGGGCGATGACCTCTATCTGCGGCTGAGTGTGCCGTTTACGACGTTGGCCCTGGGTGGGGAGGCCCGAGTACGGACGCCGGATGATCGCACCCTTGCCCTGACGATCCCCGCCGGTACCCAGGATGGGCAGGTCTTCCGACTTCGGGGCCAGGGCATGCCGCGTGCCGGCCAGCCCACCCAACGGGGAGATCTCCACGTCGAGGTGCACGCGCGCCTGCCGACGCGACTGTCGGCTCGCCAGCGGCAGCTTCTCGACGAGTTCGCGCGTCTCGGGGTCGAAGCCGAGGCAGGAGCGGGTGTCCGATGAGCGAAACACCGGAAGAGGTTCGCTACTGGCGAATCGAGGCGGCTGCCGAGCTCGTCCATCTGCCTCCTCGCCGAATTCGCCGCTACCTGCGGGAGGGGCTGATCCAGCCCGCGCGGCGGGAGGGGCGGACGATTCTCTTTGGCGAGAACGAGCTGGCGCGCCTGCGGAAAATCCGCCGGCTCCGCGACGATCTCGGCCTCAACCTCGCGGGTATCGCGGTGACCTTGCGGCTCCTCGCCGAGATCGAAGCGGTGCGGGAGGTCAGGCAGTCGCCGATTCTCGACGTATCCGTCCCGGAGACGGATGGCTGAGGTGGCTGCCCGACACTGATCTCACGAGACACGGCGAGGGGCAACCTTCGACGTCGTCCTGTCCGGAGAACCGACATTCCGCTTGCACGGAGGTATGAACCATGGCAACCTGGGACCCGTTTCGCGATTTCGAAGCCTTACGTCAGGAGATCGACCGTGCCTTCGAGCAGGTCGGTCTGGGCCCGTTTCCTTCCGGACGGGTCGCCTTCCTGCCCGGTCAGGCGGCCCGGCACTATCCCCTGGTGAACCTGCACGATGATGGCCAGAATCTCTTGGTCGAAGCGCTCGCGCCGGGACTCGATCCGGAGAAGATCGAGGTAACCGTCCTGGGACATACTCTGACGATCGCCGGTGAGAAACCGGGCTTACCGGATGTTCGGCCCGAGCGGGTCCACCGCAGTGAGCGCGCCGCCGGTCGCTTCCTGCGTACCATTGACCTCCCGGTCGAGGTCGATGCGAACCGGGTCACGGCAACCTACCAGCGAGGGCTTCTGCTTCTGACGCTACCGCGAAGCGAGGCCGCCCAGCCTCGCCGGATCGCGATCCACGCGGACTGAAGGCGAAGGAGGACACGAATGGCTGAACGCACTGTTCCGGCCCAGACAGGCCGTACCAATCGCGAGCACGAGCCGACCCGCTCCGAGGATGTGTACGCCCGCCCGCCGGTCGACATCTATGAGGACGACGAGGGCCTCGTCGTCATCGCCGACGTTCCCGGCGTCGAACCGAGCGGGCTCAGTGTCCAGGTCGATCGTGGGATCCTGACGATCCAGGGACGCGCGTCACACCTGGCTACCGCTCCACCAGTTGAGCGGGAGTATGGCCTGACCGGCTTTTTCCGACAATTTCAGCTTCCCGGTGAGATCGATGCGACGCGGATCACCGCGGATCTCCAGCACGGCGTCCTGACGTTGCGGCTGCCCCGCGTCGAGCGGGCCAAGCCGGTGCACATCAGCGTGCGGACGGTATAGCCACGCCATCGATCCGCCGATCGATCGCCGTCGAGCGGCCGGACCAGTCGTGCCGGTTCGGCCGCTCCGGTCGAATGACTCGCACTCCAGAAGCAGCGAGGAGGCAGCAATGGTGATGCTTCCTGACCAGATCAGGCAGTCTCTTGAGAGCCTTCGGGACGAGATTCATCGGGCGGTGGATCGCGTGCTGCTGCGACGGCGCGCCGCCGACGACGTGGACGTCGAGGTTCTCCACCCGGCCTTCCGTGGCCTTGCGCTCGAGGTCGAGGAGACAGACGATGCCGTCATCGTGTATGCCGAGCTGCCAGGTCTGCGATCGGACGATTTTCAGGTCGAGGCTACCGCCGATCGACTGGTGCTCCGCGGCGAGAAGGGAGAGGAGTACGAGGAGCACGGGCGCGATTACCGGCGGCTCGAGCGCCGCTACGGCGCCTTCGTGCGCACCATCTCGCTCCCTGCCGAGGTGCAGCCCGAAAAGGCAGTAGCTCGCTATCGTGACGGCGTCCTGCGCATCAATCTGCCCAAGACCGAGGCCAGCAAGGCGCGGCGCGTTCCAATCCAGGTACGAACGAGCTGATCGAGATGGTCCTCCCCACGCCAATCGCGTATGATGGAGGGTGGAGATCTCGATGATGGATACCCGTGAGGTCGCCAGCTCGATCACTCCACGGTGGAAGATTCGCATTGGTAGCCCGGTCGATTGCGTGGATGGGCGCGCTGGCACGGTCGAGCGAGTCCTCCTCGATCCGATGACCCACCGCGCCACTCACGTCGTCGTGCGACAAGGGATCATCTTCGAGCATGATCTCATCGTCCCGCTCGACTGGGCAGTCAAGATCGGCTCGGAGGGCATCGTGCTCGGCGTGGATACGCAGCAGCTCGCGCGACTTCCGGAATACCGCCCCGACGACGAGCTGAAGATGGACGTGGTCGAGGCATTGTGGAACGACGATCTCCTTCGACGGGTAGACCTGCCATTCGTCCGCGTGACCGTCCAGGATGGGGTCGTAACGCTCGAGGGGAATGTCGTCACCGGCATTCATCGCCGGCGCGCCGAGGAGATCGTGCGCAAGGTTCCGGGCGTGCTCGACGTTCAGAACCACCTGATCGGAGACGAAGAGCTGGAGATCGCGGTCGCGCAGGCGCTCGGGCGGGACGAGCGCACCCGCCGCCAGCTCGTTCGGGTCCGGGCGGTCCAGGGGATCGTTCGTCTGACGGGCGAGGTGACGGCGGCCGCCGAGGAGATCGCGGCGCGCGTTCCGGGCGTCCGCGGGGTCGTGGTCGGGGCAGCGACCGGGGAGTCGAACTGACGGTGTTTTCGTATCGCGTCGAGGGGAGTCCAGACCGGTCCTTTCGACCGGTCGCCCACCCCGAAAGGCCGGTCGAGATTTCGACGTGCCTCGGCCCGGCGCACGGGGCTCGATAAGGAGACGAGGATGATGATGACCAGGACGAGTCGATTGATCTCACGACTGCTTACCCTGCTCCTGCTCTCGAGTCTGGTCGCGGGCTGTCAGGCCGCGGCCCTGCGCGCCGCGAGTGCCACCCCAACCCGATCGGTCGCAACGCCGACCGTCGCAGCGGCGCCCGCGTCATCCTCTACCAGCAGCCCCGTGACGCCAATGCCGGTCACGACCTCCGTGGCGACCGCCGAGAGCACGTCCACCACGGCGAAGGTGCTGGATCCGCTGCAGCCCGGCGGTGCTGGCCTGATCGCCGACGTCGCGGCGCGGGCACGACCGGCAGTCGTTCAGGTGACCAACGAGCAGCTCGCCTTTCCCGAGTTCGGTCAGGGTGCCGTGGTGCCGCAGGGCGTTGGCTCGGGCGTGATCTTCGACCAGGATGGCCACATTCTCACCAACAATCACGTGATTGCCGGGGCTCAGAAGCTCGAGGTGAGCCTCCCCGACGGACGGTCGTTCGCGGCGACGCTGGTCGGGCGGGATCCGCGAACCGACCTCGCGGTGATCCAGATCCATGGGTCGAACCTGCCGGTGCTCCCGCTGGGCGACTCGGGGAAGCTGGTTGTCGGACAGTGGGTGGTGGCGATCGGCAACGCACTCGCGCTCCCGGGTGGCCCGACCGTGTCGGCTGGAGTGATCAGCGCGCTGGGACGGACCGTGCAGGAGCCGAACCAGCCGGATGGCTCGCCCGGCCCCTACCTGTTCGACGTGATTCAGACTGATGCGCCGATCAACCCGGGCAACTCCGGTGGGCCGCTGGTGGACCTCGAGGGGAAGGTGATCGGCATCAATACCCTGGCGGCGGTCCAGGCCGAGCCTGGCGTCCAGGCAGAGAACATTGGCTTCGCGATCGCGATCAACACGGCCAAGGCGATCGCCGACGAGATCATCCGCACCGGGCACGTCACCTACGCCTACCTCGGCGTGAGCCTGTATCCAAACAGCCCCGCGCTCGCGGCGCGCTTCAACCTGCCGCGGCGTCCAGGGGAGATCATCGTGAGCATTGATCCGAGTAGCCCGGCTGCGCGCGCCGGTCTCCGGCGGGGCGACGTGATCGTCGCGGTCGATGGACACGCCCTCAACGACGAGAGCGAGTTCTCTCGGATCCTGCAATCGCACCGGCCCGGCGATCAGATCACCCTGACCATCGCCCGCGGTAGCTCGGAGGTCACGGTCAAGGTGACCCTGGGAACCGCGCCGACTGGCTAAAGCGCTCGATCCGGAGGGTAGCGAGACCGGAAAGTTCTGACGCGATCTTTCCGCGGTTCTGATCGCGTTCCTACGCCGACGTGGTATGAGTCCGGTTCTGGATTCATCTCCGAGATTCTGTAATCCTGCCGGAGCGAGATGAAAGGAGGTGAGTACAGATGATTGACATCGCATACCTGATTCCGCGCGTCATCATTGGCCTTCTCTTCCTAGGCCACGGGCTGCAGAAGCTGACCGGCTGGTTCGGGGGCGGCGGGATCTCCGGAACGACAGCCTTCTTCGAGAAGCTTGGGATCTATCCGTCTGGGCCGTGGGCGGTGATTGCCGGGCTGGGTGAGCTTCTAGGTGGCCTGGCGCTGGCGCTTGGCCTGGCGACGCCGCTAGCCGCCGCCGTGCTCAGCGCGGTCATGCTGACGGCCATCGTCTTCGTCCACCTGCCGAACGGCATCTGGGTGGCTCGCGGCGGACTCGAGTATCCACTCGTCGTGATCGCGGTGGGCGCATTCTTTGGCCTGGCTGGAGCGGGCCAGTACGCGCTGGACGCCTACTGGCATCTGACCTGGCCGACTCCCGAGACCTATCTGATCGGGTTGATTGTCGCGGTGATCATCGCCGCGGCTCTCCGCCTGGTTGCCCTGTGGCGCACCGGCAGTCAGCACGCGCCAGCGCACCGGACGGCGTAATCGACGGTCACGACCTCGCGGCCGGGCTCCACGTGCCCGGCCGCTCGTCGAAATCCTCAGCGTCATCCCCTTTCCTGCCATCCGGAGATAACGGATCCGCCACTCGAGCTGCGGTGGGACCAGAGCCCACGGCCCGCGATTCCCCGACGCGGGCGTATTCGCCGTCTGCCCTGGACGATGGGATGCTCCTCGGGTTACACTGTCGTCGGGATCTCGGCGCTATCGCCGGGCGTCGTCGCGTCGCCGAGCAGCGTCACGACAGGTCCAGAGGGAACGCGGAAAAACGCAAGACGCGATGTGCAAACGACGCTCCTCGCGGCGAGACGTCATTGCGCATTGCGTATTGGAACTTCGTTTAGCGACGGGTCAGCCTGACCCGAGGGAGACCTGCGATGGAAGCTTCCGTCACCACCGACCTGTACCAGCGCGCCAGTCAGGTTCTACCCGGTGGCGTGACCGCGAACGCGCGGACGAATCCCGCGCTGGGGCGCCCGTTCTACGTCTCCCGCGGCGAGGGACCGTTCGTCTATGATCTCGACGGGCGCCGCTACGTCGATACCTGCATGTCGAATGGAGCGACGCTCCTCGGGCACGGCCACCCGGCGATCGTCGCGGCGGTCCGTCGTGCTGCCGACCTCGGCTTCGCCTGCGCCTTCGACGGCGAGCCACAGGTTGCGCTTGCCGAGCGGCTGATCGCGCAGATTCCCTGCTTCGAGATGGTGCGCTTCACGACCTCCGGCACCGAGGCGACCTTCTACGTCATTCGGATCGCGCGCGCCTACACCGGTAGGTCCCGCGTCCTGAAGTTCGAGGGACAGTTCCACGGCTACAACGATCCGCTCGCCTTCAGCTTCTGGCCGACGCCAGAGGAAGGCGGGCCCGCCGAAGCGCCGATCGCGCGACCCGAGACGGCCGGCCTGCCGCCGAGCGCTGGTCAGGAGATCGTCGTGGCTCCCTTCAACGACGCCGACGCGTTCCGTCGCGCGCTGGACCGCTTCGGCGACGACCTCGCCGCGGTGATCATGGAGCCGATCAGCTACGACGTCGGCGCGATCCTGCCCGACCGCGCGTTCCTAGACCTGGTCCGCGCCGAGACCGCGCGTCGCGGAATCGTCCTGATCTTCGACGAGGTCCTCTCCGGCTACCGAACCGGCCCCGACTGCGCGCAGGGCTACCTTGGCGTCACGCCCGACCTCTGCACGCTCGGGAAGGCCGTCGGCGGTGGCGTTCCGCTCTCCGTCTTCGGCGGACGGCGCGACCTGATGTCGGTCGTCTCGCCGCTCGGTCCCGCCATCCACACCGGAACCTACAACGCCCATCTGATCCCGATCCTGGCCGCGCACGCGTTTCTCGACACGATCGGTCGCACTGGCTTCTGGGACCACCTGATCGGCCTGCACGAGCGGCTCTACGCCAGCCTGCGGAAGGCGTTCGTCGAGGCCGGCCTGCCCGTCCGGGTGCAAGGCGTCGGCGCGCGCTTCGGCCTCTACTTTGGCCTGGATCCCGACATCGAGGTAACCCGTTATCGGCAGGCCGCGCGCCTCGACCGGGCCATGCTGAACGCGTTCTGCCGAGAGATGTACCGTCGCGGCGTCTACGTGAATCCGGCCTGGCACCACGGCCTCTCGGCGTTGCACACCGAGGCGCTGGTCGATCAGATCGTCGAATGCGCGGCCGAGAGCGCGCGCACCGTGGCTCGTCAGCTCGCCGAGAAGAAGTGAGTGATCCAGCGCAGGCCGCCCGTGGTGACGCTGCCTGGCGGAGGCAGCCTTTTCACTGGACCACCATGCGATGACGGATTCACAAGACGGCGCGCGGTTTGAATCGCTGGTGCGACGGCTAGATCCGTCCAGCAGGCTGCTTCGCACCTGGCCGTTACACGGCGGGGTCTCGGCGCGGGTCACCGGGGTCGAGGTCGAGCGACCCGATGGCGAGATCAAGAGGCTGGTCGTGCGCCAGCACGGCGCCGCGGACCTTCGCGCGAATCCACGTGTCGCGGCGGACGAATTCAAGCTGCTCGGTGCCCTGCACTCGGCGCGACTGCCGGTGCCCGCTCCCTATCACGTCGACGAGTCCGGCGAGGTTTTCGCGAGTCCGTACGTCGTCGTCGAGCACGTCGACGGAACGACCGACCCATCGCCCACGACTGCCGTCGAGGCCGCCGACCAGCTCGCGACGTGCCTGTCCCGGATTCACCGGGTCGACTGGGCGAGCCTGAATCTCCCGTTCCTGCCGAGACAGGACGAACGGTGCGCGAGACTGCTTCGGGCGCGACCCGAGCAGGCTGCCGAATCGCCTGACGAGCATCGCATTCGGGACGCCCTCGCAGCGATCGGGCCACTCAAGCGACGGAATCGATCGGTCCTGCTCCACGGCGATTTCTGGCCGGGAAACGTGCTCTGGAACGATGGTCGGCTCGTCGCGGTCATCGACTGGGAGGACGCGGCGATTGGAGACCCACTCGCCGACCTGGGAAACAGTCGACTCGAGATCCTCTGGGCTTTCGGCATCGCCACGATGCAGCGCTTCACTGCGCGGTATCTCGCGATGAGCACGATCGACGCGGCGCACCTGCCGTACTGGGACCTTTGCGCGTCATTGCGTTCGGTCGCCCGGATTGGTGAATGGGCTACCGACGACGCCGACGAAGCCAGAATGCGCGAAGCGCACCGCTGGTTCGTCGATCAGGCCATGCGGCTCGTGCAGGACCAGGGGAGGAGCCCGTGACAGTCACGGTCTGGCCCGTACGGTGGCCGCGGGCGGCATCGAGCTCCACCCCTCGATCCCCGATCCCCAACCTCCAGGACCCCTCAGAACACGAAGCGAATCGCGTCGTCCGCTGCCTGTGGTGCGGCGACGCGAATGACCTTCTCTTCCTGGTCTCTCAGGTAGAGGTAGAGGTGCGCGACGAACTCGACCGCGGGAAGCGGGTAGGTCGGGTTGATGCAGAGGTAGCCGCGGTAGGGCCAGCGCATGCGGCGCGCCGCCTCGGGTGTCTCCCAGAGAAGCTGGACGCGGCGGCCGACGCGGAGACGGTAGGTGAGGCCGGGAATGTACTTCGAGCGAACGTCGAGATAGCCCTGCGACCGGAGCTGATTCCAGGTCTCCTCGCCAAGCGTCAGGCGCGCGACCTCTGCTCCCCGCAGCCGCGCTCGAGCCAGGGCCGAGGAGGCGAAGCCTCCGCGGACCGGCGCGATGCGCCACGGCTCGATGAGCCAGGGTCGCTCGATCTCCCCGTCGCGCCCGGGCGTGGACTCGAACTCGAAATCGACCGGTACCAGGAGCCACCGAACGACCCGCGAGGCAGCCCGCGCGACCCCGTTGCAGCCATCGCCGATCCAGCGAAACAGATTGCCAGCTCTCATGGTCGTCGGAGGAATCCCCCCTTCGCAGCCATCAGACGCAGTACATCGTACCTCATTTGAGCCTTACGTCAAGAGAATCCCGATGGTCGTCGCTGCACCGATTGTCGCGCGGTCTCCGGACGATAGACGATGTACTGTGACGCCAAGCGTGAGCGAGGGGTCTCCGCGGTTCGCCGCGTCGCGTCAGAGGATCGTCGTCGCCGCGACGACACCGCGCAGGACGATCAGCACGGTTAGCTCCGGTCGGCGTCGAGGCCAACGCCCTCGAGGGTCTGGCGAAGCGTCGCGTGCAGGTCGGCGTCGCCGCAGGCGAGGATGCGCGTGGTCCGGGGCGTGTACGCTCGCCCACTCAGGTCGGTCACCAGCACCCCCGCCTCCCGGGCGATCAACGTGCCTGCCAGCTGATCTTCCCATTCCGAATCGAGGCTGATCAGCGCGTCGAGCCGCCCGTCCGCGAGCAGGCACCAGTCCAGCGCGGGCGCCCAGTTGGTCAGCAGGCGCTTGACGCGTCCCTGCAGGGCGCGCTGGTATCGCGCGGCGGTCTCGATCGGGACCGGATAGCCCTGCACCCAGGCGACCACCGCGCGGCGCGGCTCGACCGCGTGGGTCGCTGTGATCGCCTCGCCGTCGCGCCAGGCACCGCCGCCACGCCGTGCCCACCAGAGCGTCTCGGTCATCGGCTGGTAGACGACGCCGATCAGTGCCTCGTCGCCACGCAGCAGCGCGATCGAGACGCCGACCTGGGGGATGCCGGACACGAAGTTGTTCGTGCCGTCGAGCGGATCTACGACCCAGGTATAGGGGGAGCCGGATTCACGCGCACCAGCCTCCTCCGACACCACGCCAAACTCCGGGTGCGCGGCGCGCAGGAGCCCGACGATGGTCTCCTCGGCGGCGAGGTCGACCTCGGTGAGAAGGTCAGAGCCTCGCTTCTCGATCGCGCTGACCCGCCGTCCGAAGTACCGTCGCACGACGGCGCCGCCCGCGATCGCCGCCCGCCGTCCGGTCTCGAGCGCGCGCTCGAGACCGTCTCGGTTACCCATCGCCTCTCCGTGGTTTTGGCCGTCCGAGGATAATCATACGGCGCACCGCTGACCCGCCGACGTGCTGCCGGCGCAGATGCATCACACGGGATGACAAGGTGCGCCGGGTGGCCTCGCCCCGGATCCGCCACCCACGACCCGGCCGCTCACAGCGTCGGTGTAAAGTGGGCTACCTTTCCTTTGCTCTCGGTCGGATTCGCGCTGTCGAGCGTCAGGGTCAGCTCCCAGTGCGTACCGTCGTAGAATGGACGAAGATTCAGGGTCTTCGCCTCGGGAGCGTCGAGCTGAGCGCCCTTCATCTTTCGACGCCGCTCGCGCCAGGCCTTGATCTCCTTCTCCGACGAGCGGACTGTTCCCTCGATTAGCGCCTTGATCTGGTTGATCGTCGTACCGGGCTTGAAGAAGCTCTGGACCATCAGCGGTGGCCCACTCAGATAGTCGGGATGATGCCGCCGAAACATGTGCAGCGCCATCTCCCGACTGAAGACGAACTCCGCGCCACCACAGCGCAGCACCATGAACGGATCTGGCAGGTCGAGCGTCGCGAAGCGCTGGCTGCTCGCGGGGGTTTCGAGGGGCAGCTCTGGAATCGAATCCGGAACGAGCGCCTCGAGCTTCCGCAGAAGGTCGTCCAGGCCGGGTTTCTTGTCCTGCAGGCGCTGAGCAAGCTTCCCCGCGTCGACCTCTCCCAGACTGACGAGCGCCGCCGCCAAGGCCGTGGTGTACCTGGCTTTCTGCTCGCGGCTCGGAGGAGGAGCGGCCGGGTCGGACGGCTGCTCCTCGCCAAGGATGCCGGTGATGAGCGCGTAGAGCTTCGGAAGCTGCAGGCGTTTTACCTCGCGGGCGAATCCGCGCTGCCAGGTCGCGGTCCAGTCCATCGCCCAGCGACGCGCGTCCTGATCGATCGTGCGCTGAATGACGTTCGGCTCGGAATCGAGCAGCCGCTGGACGCCGCGATTGCCGAGCGTGCGCTGAAGCACGAGGATGTCGGCGTGCGCGAGCGAGCGCGTCGGCACGGCCCGCGCACGGCGCAGCGCCTGGGACGGATCCATGTCACGGAGCGGACGGGTGCTGTCGGGGCTCGCCGACATCCTGGGAGCTCGCTTGGATACGATCGTTGGCTCGAACTCGCGCTTGCGTGGTGGATTTGGCATGGTGGTCCTCCGTCCCCGTCGGTCGCGGGTGCTGGCTCGGTTGTACTGAGTCTAATCTGAGCGCGGGCCGAGTCAAGGGGAGAATGCTTCCGGGCCCCGACTCCGCTCCC
>CADDYW010000120.1 GCA_902810745.1 Chloroflexota bacterium
TCGCACCCGGACTCCGACCACGATCTCCACCAGCACGCCCGGACGGTCCGGTGCGCCGAGCGCGAGCCCAACATTCACGGTGACCAGAACCGCGACACCGGTGTCGACGGCAACACCAACGGCCACGTCGACGCGGCTGACGAGCACGCCGACCGCGACCGCCACCGTGCCGACAGCGTCCCCCACCGTGACGTCGACACTCCCCACCGGAACGCCGACGGCGACCGTGACGCCGACCGAGACGGCGACGCTGACTGAGACGCCGACGCCAACCTTGAGCGCGACCGCTGCCCCGATGTTCGGAGGTACCTTCCCGATCGGCGCCTTCGACGACGCAAACGTCGTCGGCGATGCCTCGTCGTTCCAGAATGAAGTGAACGATCTGAAGGCGCATCACCTCGACTCGCTGATGCTCACGAATGGCAGCGCCTACCGCGATGGTGGGATTCTGGGCGTTGCCGATCAGGCCGGCTTGAACGTGTACTGGGGCCCCGCGGCCGAGCTGAACAGTCAGTGGTGGCCGACGACCGTGCCCGCCGACGCGACGACTGCTGCCAACGTCATCCGGCCACTGGTCACCGCCGTGGCCGGCCATTCGAGCCTGAAGGGAACCTATCTGGTCGACGAGCCCGGTCTGAATCTCGCCACCAAGGTGGCGCTCGGCGCGCAGGCCTTTCGTCAGCTCGATCCCGGACGGCCGCTCTTCCCGGTTCTGATCGGGGTCAACGTCGTCGGCCCACTCTTCCAGGCGTCCAATGCCGACGCGATGGTGATCGACGTCTACCCGTTTGGCAGCACAAACGCGATCGGCGACTTCACCATGACTGGCTTCGGCTACTCCAACCTGGACATGGTCCAGTACATTCGCACCGTCACGTCGACCAGGCCCGCGACCAAACCGCTCTGGATCATCCTCCAGACCCACTCGTTTGGCACTCCCGGCCAGCCCTATACGCTTCGGACACCGACGCCGTCCGAGGTTCGCGCCGAGCACTGGCTCGCCCTCGGCGAAGGGGCGCACGGGATCTTCTGGTTCATCTACAGCTCGGAGCAGGGCTGGACGGGCCTCAAGGATAATCCGACCCTCTTCAACGTCGTCTCCAGCCTTGCCCAGCGCGTCAGCCCCCTGCGACCAGCGCTCGCCTCGACGTACAAGACGGCCGATGGCTTCACCGCGACCTACGCGCCAAGCCCGGGCGTCCCGACGCCCAGCGCCACTCCGTACGCCAGCACGTTGACGGATGGCACGAACACGTACGTCGTCGTCGTGAACATGGATTGCGTGAACGGGCAAAACCTGAGCATTAGCTCGACGTTGTCGGGAAGTCTTCAGAGCCTCGAGTCCGGTCAGGTCTATGCTCTCAACACGCCGATCTATTTCCAGCCCGGCGATGGAACGATCTTCAAGCTGATCAGCGGCTCGAGCAACGGTGGACCAGGCGTGAGTCCGACGCCGAGCCCGACGAACACGCCCGCGACGTTGTCGAGCTCGTACAGCGATGAGTTCAGCGTGGGCGGACCGACCCCATCGGCGCAGTGGACATTTGTCGGCGGCGGTACCTCCTCCGCCAACGTGAACAACCAGGCTCCCGGCAAGCTGAGGATCGACATCGACACCTCGGCAAGCCGTGGCTGCTGGGTGGGGAGCCCGGGCTGTCTGCGCCTCGTGGAGACCGCGCCGACCGGCGACTTCCAGGCCGAGGTCAAGCTCGACACGTTGACGCCGCTGGGGGTCTCCGACGAGCACTCGGCCGGGATGATCGCCTACCAGGATGCCAGCAACTACCTTCGCTTCGAGCTGCAGACCCTCAACGAGCAGACAAATCGTCAGGTCGCCGCCCACGCGGTCATCGGCGGCGTCGGCATGCCGAACGTCGTCGCCTGCAAGGGTCTGTCGGGACTGTCTGCTCCGATCTATCTCCGTGTCAATCGTTCGGGGCAGTCCTGGGCACTCTCCTACTCGCAGGATGGGGCGACCTTCACCTCCTGTGGCAGCTTCAGCCAGCCGCTCACGGTAAACCAGCTCGGGCTCCAGGTCGAGAACGAGCAGAACTACGCGGCCTTCCCGTACGCCGACTTCGACTACATTCGGGTGAGTACGTTGACGCTATCGAATCCACAGCCGGTCGCGACGGCAACGCCAACCCGAACGCCGTCGTCGTCTACCGCGACCCCGAGCCCAATCGTCACGGCCAGCCCGACGCCAACGCTCGTGGCGACGAGCACCCCGTCCAGTGGATCCAGCGGTGTACCCAGCGTGGATCCGAACTACGGTCAGGACGTTCGAACCTGGTGGGCATCCCACCCGCTCAACCCGAACGCGCCGGGCGGAATCCCAATCGGCGCGGTTCCGAACGGACCCGGCCCGGTGATCAGTCTGCCCGCCGGAGGCAATCTCGCGGCGACGATCCAGAGCACGTCCTGCACCAGCGGCTGTACCATCGTGCTCGCCGATGGCGCGACCTACGGGATCAACGCCCACGTGAACAATATTGATCACGTCCACGTGATCTCGAATCGTGGCTCGACCATCCAGGGCTACCTTGGCATCTCGCGCTGCGACGGCGCCTGGAACTATGCGCAGTATGACCTCGACGTCGTCTCGAATAGCCAGACGACCTCCGCCGCCTATAACGGTGGGACTGCCCGCCAGTGCTTTAGCAATCCTGTCCGCGACTGGTACTTCAAGAACATCACCTGGGACGGGGCGGGTGGCACCTACCGCACAGCCCTGGACCTTGCTACCGCCCGCGACGTCGTCTGCGATGGCTGCACCTTCCAGAACTACGATCGGACCAACACGACCTACGAGGTCGGTGCCTGGAGTGGAGACCGCGGCGTCAACAATCTCTGGTGCCGTGGCTGTCACTTCGTCAGCGGTCCGCGGATGGCCATCTTCTGGGACGGTCTCCACGGGGGTGGCGTGATCAATTCCACCTTCGACCCGAATTTCTACGCGATGTACATCGACGTCTCCGTCAACGACGATTACACGGTGGACCTGAACGGCGATGGCGTCTATCAGCTCAACGAGCAGCGAAACGGCCAGTACGTCGTCTTCGCCAGCAACGTCTTCAACAACCCGAGCAGCACGGTCTACGAGGGTCTGAATATCAAGGCGATGCAGTCGCTCGTCCAGGCAAACACGGTCAGCGGAGGGTTCCCCGGTAACGGGACGACAAGCTACGACTTCCTGCGCTACAACGCTCAGTGCTCGCACCGAATGTACGGGTCGCCTTCGCAGTACCTGAACGAGTACCACTGGGTGCTCGGGAACACGATCACCGGTTCCACGCCGGTCTTCGCCAAGTGGGATGCGAGCAGTGGTGACACCAGCTCGGCCGGGTGCTCTGGCACGAACCCCGGTCCCGTTGGCAAGTACGCCATCGACAACAATACCGTGGCCCAGCCACCGGCCGGCTTCGCGTGGAACGCGGTCATCGGTACGCTCGACGGCCCGAACGAGATGAGCGGTAACTCGCCGTGAGCGACGAGGGGTGATCGGAGACCTGGCGCTCGATATCGCTCCGAGGAGGGTCGCGAGACTGAGCTAGCAGGCGAAAACCGGCCTTCCCCTGTCTCCAGCAGGCAAAGGAGGTGAAGCGCCGTCGCAGACGCCGGTTGCCAGCGGTAGACGGCGTGGCGATGGGCTCATTCGAAGGACTATTCGCGCGACCGTCGTGCTGCGCGGATGGTCCTTCGGCGTGTTCCGGACATTCCAGGGCAGCGGGAGAGACCGGTCAGGCGACGGTCAGCGATTGTAGTGCATGATCAGAGGATCCAGCCGTCGCGCCATCTCGAGAAGTCCCGCTCGAATCGCCGGATCGAGCGGCGCGGTCGGAGCGCGAACGGCGTCGGACTTGATGATGCCAGCCTCTTTCATCAGAACCTTGGTGGCACGGAGGCCACAGAGCTTGTTCTCGTAGTTGATCAGCGGCAGGAATCGCTCGTAGAGGGCGATCGCGCCGTCTCGATCCCCGCCGTGATAGCGGTCGAACACTGCGCGCAGCACGTCGGGAACGACCCCGCCCGGCATCGTGCCGGTCGCCCCGGCGTCGAGGTCCGCGATCAGGGTGATTCCCTCCTCGCCGTCGAACGGACCTTCGACGCTGGCGCCACCAAGGCGGATCAGCTCGCGCAGCTTCACCGCCGCGCCCGCCGACTCGATCTTGAAGTACCGGACATTTTCGATCTCGCTGGCAAGTCTGGCCAGGAACCGCGCCGACAGTGTCACGCCGCTGACCGGGCTGTCCTGGACCATGATCGGGATCGAGATCGCGCGCGAAACCTCTTCGAAGAACGCGAAGATACCGGCCTCGTCCGGGCGAATTGTGCCGTGATACGGCGGCATGAGCATGACCATAGCGGCGCCCGCGTCCTGGGCACGGCGAGAGCGCTCGGCGGCGACCTTCGCACTGTAATGACTGGTCGTGACGATCACCGGGACACGTCCGCGCGCGTGACGGAGCAAGAGCGTGGTCAGGTATTCGCGCTCGGCGTCCGAAAGAGCCAGCTGCTCCGAAAAGTTTGCCAGGATGCAGTAGCCATGGACTCCAGCGTCGATCAAGAAATCGGCGGCGCGGAGCTGGCTTGCCTCGTCGATCTCTCCCTGCTCGTCGAATGCCGTTGGAACGATCGGGAAGACGCCCCGATAGATCGTCTCTGCCATGGCCGGTCGAGCCTCCTCGCGGCTTCAATGCTGCCATCTTACCGATTGTCGCGCGAACGCGTAAAGAGCGCCGCCCTCGACCGGCCACGCCGTGCTCGGCGGGGTTTCGACGGATGGCGCGGCCAGGCACGCGACGCCCCTGGCGAGGGCGCTCAGGATTGCCCGAGGAGCAGTCCGGCGATGAACACCAGTCCCCCGCCAAGGAGCACCTGGAGACTGGAGCGCGTGAGGGTGATCTTGAAGAAATGGTGACGGACCAATGAGATCGAGATGAGCTCGAAGCCGACGAGGATAAAGGCCAGCGAGAGGGCCAGGTGATACACCGGGATCAGGAATGGGAGGGTGTGCAGGAAGCCCCCGCAGAACGTCATGATGCCGATGATCAATCCGCGGCGCAGCGGATGGCCACGGCCGGTGAGCTCGCCATCGTCGGATAGCGCCTCGGCGAAGCCCATGCTGATGCCCGCACCGACCGCGGCTGCCATTCCCACCACCCACGCCGTATGGGTGCTTTTCGTCGCGACGGCAGCAGCAAAGATCGGAGCCAGGGTCGAGACCGAGCCATCCATCAGCCCGGCGAGAGCCGGCTGGACGACCCGCAAGACAATGGTGTTCTCATCGACCTGGTCCCGATCGGCGCCGATGATAAGCTTCCGGACCACGTGCAACCAAAACGAACGCGAGGATACGAGCCACATGCCTCCCCCACTCGAACCCTCCCCGGATCAGCCTCCACGACGCGCGCTTGGTCGTCAGAAGACCGGGAGCGGTGACGCCGGTCACCTGACAGGAAGCCCAGGGTGAAATCCGTAGAAGTCGTACCTTGGAGCAAGTTTAGAATTAGAATTAGAATGATTCAAGATGGGATGATACCAGCACGGCGGGTCGTTGGCAAGCACCCCTTGCCCGGCCAGACCGCCGATCAGGCTCAGGCGCCTGCCGTGCTCGTGGGCGTGGAATTTGCCGTGGGAGAGAGCTGTTCTGCCCCACCGCCCGTTGCTGGCAGCGCGACGAAAAAGGACGTACCGCGCTCCGGCTCGCTCGCGACCCAGATGCGGCCACCGTGTGCCTCGGCGATCGCCTTGGCAATGTAAAGGCCGAGGCCCAGTCCCTCGCTTTCGGCGTCGTGCTGGAGCCGAAGAAATGGCTCGAAGATCAGGTGCTCCTCATCCGGACGAATTCCGATCCCTTGATCGGTTACCTGGATGATCACCTCGTCGGCGCGCGGGATTACCGACACGCGAACGTCACCGCCATCGGGCGAGTACCGGATCGCGTTGGAGATCAGGTTCGTCAGCAGCTGACCAATACGCTCGGGATCCCATTCCCCCGGAAGCTCGTCAGGAGCCTCCAGGATCAGGCGGTGAAGCTCGGAGGTCGCCTGATGCTGCTCGACGACCCGTCGCGCCACCTCGACCAGGTCCATCGGAAACGGTCGCACGTGGAACCGTCCCGCGCCAATTCGTGCCGCTCCGAGAAGGTCGTCCACCAGGCGCCGCATGCGTCGAATCGCGTTCTCCGTGGCCGGCAGCACGTGCTGCTCGATGCCGGCGCGGCTGCGGCGCCGGTTATCTCGCAGCAGCTCCAGCGACGTCGCGACGACTCCAAGCGGTCCGCGGAGGTCGTGCGCGACCATGCCGATGAACTGCTGCAGACGCAGACGTGCCTCCTCGATCTCCTGCCGCGCCGTGGCGTCACGCTCGCGCAGGCGGACATTTTCGACTGCAATCGCTCCGTACGCCGCCAGCGTCTCGAGAAGGCGCAGGTCGACCTGGCTACAGTAACGATACTCGTCCCAGTTCACCAGCAGCGCGCCGATCGTCCGCTGGCCGTGACGGATCGGGATGACTGCCCTGGTGCCGGGCCGCGTCGACGCCGGACGTGAGCTGCCGCCCCCCGCGGGCGCGTTTCCCACCACGATGGACTGCCCGGTCCGGAGAACCCGCGCCGTCGCTCCTCCCGGACGAACCACCCCACGCTCGTCCCAGTGCGGCTCACCGGTGTGCCGGGTGGTGAAGCGCCGGTTCGGGAAAATCTCGCTCTGGTCGGTGAGATAGATGCTGGCCGAGGTCGCGCCAAAGAGCTTCTCCGCCGCGCGCAGGACCGCGGCGAGAGCCTCGTCGAGACTGGGTTCGGAGGTGATGTGTCGCGCGATGCCGTGAAGCTCTTCGGCGATCAGTCTCTGCCGCCGCTCGATCTCGAGCAGCCGCCGAACGTCCTCGGTCTTGTCCGGGACGTCCTCGCCACGGTCGCCACGCGACCCCGCCGTGCCCGAGTCGGACGAGGGGTCCGCGGAAGAGTTCGCGCGAAGCTGTTCATCGTTCACCGTATCGTCCTCGCGCTGGCTTTCACCGCCGTCTCCCCCGTGGTGCGCATCGCCACCGCCACACTCGACGGACCCTGATTCTCCTGTCGGACGACGCGGAGGCCTGTACCGGCAGTCCAACCTCTTTCCACCGTGCATCTTAGCGGCTGCCGCGTTAAAACCGCGTTAAAGCACGGGATTGCCGGAAGGACTGCTGCGAGATTCTCCCGGGCCCGGCGGCTGCCCATCGTAGGATAGCGATGCACAGGTCATTTTTGCGTAACCTAGTTACCCATGAGAACGTGAGGCTCGTCGCCAACGTTACAGCCGACCGACCTTCGCTTCGGTCGTGGTTCCACGCCGTTGGCCAGCCAGATCTCCGCCCGGCGCACCACCAGATCGACCTGGTCAGGTCCCACGGCGCGACGACGTCCCACGCGCATGAGCTACCGAACGACCAGCGCTCGCGACTGATTCGCCCCACGGGCCGACCTCACTCGGCCGTCGCGACGCCGTCGAGGGGTGACGCGATTCCGAGCACGCGGGCTGTCTCGTCCATCGACACCGCGATCGCCTCCGGGAGCTTGACCAGGCCGCGGGCCACGGCAGCGGCTTTGCGACGGCCGCCCTCTTCCCCTGGATAAGCTGGCGAGCCGTGCCCGGGCAACGGACGCGCGCTGCGAACCTGCTCGATGAGGCGATCTACTCGAGCACGAAAGTCGTCCGGCGAGCCAAAGAGGCGGGGATCCAGCGCCCACATGAAGTGGCCAACCGCTCCGTGCGGGCCAGCATCCCGAGCCGTCGGCGCACCGCTCAGCCCAACCAGCGCGTCCATTACCAGGGCCAATCCGTAACCCTTGTGCTCGCCAATCGGAAGCAGGAGACCGGCCATCGCTTCCCGTGGATCAGTCGTCGGCCGACCGTTCCGATCCAGCGCCCAGCCCAGCGGAATGCTCCGCCCTTCGTTCATCGCAATTCGAATCTTGGCCACGGACGCCGCCATACCGACGTCGAGCAGGATCGGCAACTGCTCGCTCCCTGGGATCGCGTAGCAGATCGGGTTCTGCCCGAGGATTCGCTCGGAAGCTCCGGTCGGGGCGATGGCCGGCCGCGACGTCGTCGTGAAAAAGCCCACGAGGCCGGCTTCGGCAGCCTGCAGAGCGTAGTAGCCCGGGTAGAACGCGTGGGATGAGTTGCGCACCGCGGCCAGACCGATGCCGACGTCGCGCGCTCGTTCAATGCACACGCTCATCGCACGACTCGCCGCGATTGCTCCGAATCCTCCGTCGCCATCCACCAGGATGCTCACCGACGTCTCGTTCAGCATCTGCACGCGCGGACTGATGTTGATCAATTTCGCCTGGATGTCTGGCCGGAACAGAGCGACGAGCGAGGACCCGTGATCGACGTGGCCCCGCAGGTCCGCCTCGAGTAGCACGTCGGCGAGCGTGCGCGCCTGGTCCACCGGCGCCCCCATCGCCACGAAGGCGTCGTGGCAATAACGAGAGACGGCAGAGATGGGCAGATCCACTGGCTTCCTCATCCGCGAGCGCGGGAAGGGTAGCATGGACGAGCCGTGCCTGTCCATCGACTTGCCCTGGAATGCGACCTGAACACCACGTTCGTCTGCTCATGGAGCGAAACGGACCCTGGCCGGATCGGGACAGGGGATGCGCATCGCCGCGGCGTGAACGAAGCGGTGGGTGATGCGGGAGCAGCGATGAGCTCGTGACGACGTCCGACCCCTCCTCATCACTCGTCACCAGTGACGCATCTCCTGGAGTGTCTCGGCGGCGCGGGGAGCTCTCCTTCTCGCCATGAGCATGGGATACGTCACGCGGCGAAGACGCACGGTCAATCGTCCAGATCCTTCAGGATCTGCCGAAGCTGCTCGAATCGGTCCGCGCCGAGCCGGTTCGCCCATTCGACCTCGATGCGCCCAATGATTGCCCTGGCTTCTCGCTCCAGGTCGCGCCCGCGCTCGGTCAGGCGGATGATTCGTGCCCGCCCGTCCTCGGGATCCGCTACGCGCTCGACGTAACCATGTGCCTCCAGGTAGTCGACGAGGTAGTTCATCGATTGCTTGGTGATCTGGGCTTGCTCGGCGAGATCGGTCAGATGGGAGCCCGTGGGCTTCAGGTGCTGGAAGACGACGAAGTGAGCGGGACGAAGGTCGGTGTAGCCGGCAGCGCGGAGATCGCGGTCCAGACGGGCGACGATTGCCTGGGCCGGGCCGCGCAGCAGTGCCCCGATCATGCGGCGATCGGTGCGATCCTCGGACATCTCGTGGCCCCTCTTGACAGTTTAGTTCGATAATCTTATTATGTCGTCAGATATTCTGACTATCTAGTATAGCACCGCCCTTTATCGGGTGCGGGCGAATCCGGAGGAGATGACCATGGGCGACGCTGCACCTTTGACCCCTCTCATAGTCACCGCGGAAGAGGGCACCTCGTTTTGGTTCCTTGGCAATCACTTTACGCTCAAGGCGACCAGCCAGGACACCGGCGGGGTTTTCGGGCTCATCGAGGCGGTCCAGCCTGCAGGCTTCACCACCCCTCGCCACGTGCATCACGCCGAGGAGGAGGTATTTTACCTTCTCTCGGGCGACATCACATTCTTTTGTGGAGACAGGTCGCTGTCAGCGCACGCGGGGTCCCTCGTCGTGCTTCCACGTGACATCCCGCACTGGTTTCGGGTCGAAGGACAGACGTCGGCGCACCTGCTCCAGTGGAATTTTCCGGGAGGGTTGGAGCGATTCTTCCTCGAGCTAGGTGAGCCAATCGTCGACCCGACGAGCCCACCGGCGGGGCCTCCCGACATCGCCAAACTGTTGGCCCTGGCACCCCGCTACCAGCTTGAGATACTAGGACCTCCGCCAACCGAGGGTGATCGGTGAATCGTGAAGCGTAACGCGTGAGGTGCAAATCTGCGGTGGCCCTCGTCTTGGCGCGAGGGCCATGCGATTTGTCCGCTGCGCTGCCCGGAGAGCGACCTGCACCTCACCGATCGCGCATTTTGCCGTACGCTTCACTTTTCACGCTGAACGCGCTAGAAGTACTCCCGGACCTGCCGCCGTGCCTGCTCGTACTCCTTGCGCGCCTGCTGCACCGAGGGTTTCTCGCTCACCTCGGCAACGGGTACGTCCCACCAGCCCTCGAAGCTCGGAACGCGACGCTCCGGGTCGGCGGGCGCGACGATCACCGTGACGCGGTCGCTCGTTTCGGCCTCCTGGAGCGCGGCGCGCAGCGCGTCGGCGGTTGGCGCGTAGATCGCGCGGGCCCCCATTGCCTCGGCGTGCTTCGCAAAGTCGACCGGGACGTACGCACCGGACAGACGGCCAGTGCGTACGTCGCGGAAGCGCAGCTCGTTTCCAAAGCTCGGCACGCCGACTGAACGTTGCAGTCCGTGGATACTCTGGAAGCCGTGGTTGTCGACGACGACCACGGTGAAGCGCAAGCCTTCCTGCACCGCGGTGACGATCTCCGAGTTCATCATCAGGTAGCTGCCATCGCCGATCAGGACAAACACGCGGCGATCCGGGTCGGCGAGCTTGACTCCGATGCCGGCAGGGATCTCGTAGCCCATGCAGGAGTAGCCATATTCGACGTGATAGGCCTTGGGATCCTCGGCGCGCCACAGCTTCAGGAGGTCGCCCGGCATCGAGCCCGCGGCGTTGATCACGACGCCATCTCCCCCGGCCGCGTCGTTCACCAGCCCGAGAATCTCCGACTGCGCCAGGCAGTCCGGATTCTTCACCGCGCGGAGATCGTCGACGGCGGCGTCCCATTCCGCCTTGAGCCGTGCAACCTCCTGCTGGTACGCGGCTGACGTCCGATAGCCCGCGCCGGTCAGTGCCTCGGTCAGGAGCGGCAGCGCGCGCTTTGCGTCGGCGACCAGCGGCAGCGCGTTGAGCTTGACCGCGTCGAGCGAGACCAGATTCAGACCGATCACCCGAACGTCCGGGTTGCCGAACGCGGACCGCGACGCCGTGGCGAAGTCGCCCAGGCGCGTCCCAACCGCGACGATCAGATCCGCATCGCGCGCCAGGCGGTTCGCGGCGAGGCTTCCGTTGGCACCGATCGCGCCGACGTTCATCGGATGGTTCCAGGGGAGAGCACCCTTGCCGGCCTGGGTCTCGGAGACCGGAATGCCCAGACGCTCCGCGAAGGCGCGCAGCTCGCCGGTCGCTTCGCCGTAGATCGCTCCACCCCCGGCTACAATCAATGGTCGCCGCGCGTCGCGAATGAGCTGAACCGCCCGTGCGAGTGCCTCCGGCTCCGGCGCGGGTCGTGCGACGTGCCAGACGCGCTTCTCGAAGAAGCGCGCGGGAAAGTCGTGCGCTTCGGTCTGGACATCCTCGGGCAGTGCGATGGTCACCGCGCCCGTCTCGGCCGGATCGGTCAGAACGCGCAGCGCCTCGGGCAGACTGCTCACGAGCTGCTCCGGACGGTAGATCCGATCGAAATAGCGGGAGATCGGCCGAAACGCGTCGTTCACGCTCACGTCGCGCTCGATCGGATGCTCGAGCTGCTGCAGAACTGGATCGGGAACCCGATTGGCGAAGTAGTCGCTGGGCAGAAGAAGCACCGGCAGCCGGTTGATCGTCGCCCCCGCCGCGCCGGTCAGCATATTCGTCGCACCCGGCCCGATCGAGCTTGTACAGGCGAAGGTCGACAGGCGATTGGTCATCTTGGCGTACGCCGCGGCGATGTGGACCATCGCCTGCTCGTTCTGGGGCCGGTAGTAGGGCAATCCCCGCGCGTCGCCGAGCTCCTCCAGTGCCTGGCCCAGCCCGGCGACGTTGCCGTGGCCGAAGATACCCCACACGCCCTGGATGAATCGTCGTTCGGCGCCATCGCGCTCGACGTACTGCTGGCTGAGAAACCGAACCAGCGCTTGCGCCGTGGTCATACGCAGCGTATTCATGGATCTCGCTCCTTACAACACCCCGAAGATGCGTCGGGTCACCACGCGGCTATCTTGCGCGCAGGTCAGCTCACGAATTCCTTGCGCTCCACGGAGGTAGACCGGATGGTCCACCGGGAAGGGCAGACGCACCTCGGCGCCGATCGCGGCCGACGTGTAGGCGCCGAGAACGGCCTCCAGCACCGCCTTGCCATCCTCTCCACTGGCCCGAGGCGGCCGCCGGTCACGGATGCTCGCGACGAAATCCTCGAAGATCCCCCGCGAGCGACGTTCCTGCGACACCTCCCGAACCGATAGCCCGCTCTCGTTTATCACGTAGAGCCGGTCGTGGCGGGCGAAGGGCGTCGTGCCGAACGCCTCGTTGAACTGGAGGATTCGACCACGGCTTCCGCCGATCTCGGTGCTTCCCGGCCCCTGCCCCCAGGCGACGTTCACGATCGAGAACCCGATCTCGTGCTCGAAGCGGCAGTACGCCGCATCTTCGACCGTGCCCTCGGGATGCAGCCGCTTGTCGACCGCCGCGCTCACCTTGCGGATCGGACTCCCGACAAGCCAGGTCGCCACGTAGACGCAGTGGAGCATATCCATGAGCACGCCGCCACCCGACACGGCGACGTCGTGGCGCCAGTCTGGCCGGTACTCGCGCGATCCCGGACGATCCTCGACCCCAAGCCAGTTCAGGATGACGACCTCGACGTCGCCAATCTCGCCAGCCCCGATGATCTCTTTGATCGCGACGTACTCTGGAAAGAAGAGATAGTTGTGCATCGTCGCCAGGCGGACGTCGTGCTGACGGGCCGCGCCGATCATCGCGTCGGCGTCGGCAGGGGTCGTCGCGAGCGGCTTCTCGCTGAGGACGTGCTTCCCGGCCGTGCAGGCGTCGATCACGATGCGCGGCCGTACGTTCTGGGGTGTCGTCACCGAGACGGCGTCGACGTCCGATCGATCGAGGAGCGCCCGGTAGTCGACGTAACAATCGCGCTGACTCAGACCGAGCTCGCGCTGCGCCAGTGCGAGGCGCTCCGCCGTCGCGTCCGCGACCGCGACGATCTCCACCTCTGGAACGCTTCGGTACCCGCGAGCGTGCATACCGAGTCCGACGTTTCCGCACCCGATGATCCCGACGCGCACGCGACTCTCCTCTCGAGCAGTTGTGAACGGGCTTTAGGATAGCTGCCCACCACCATACCGTCAATGCGCGCCACGCGGG
>CADDYW010000121.1 GCA_902810745.1 Chloroflexota bacterium
CTCTCCGGCGCGCCCTGCCCCTGATGGCCATTCCGGCCCTTCTCCTGCTGGTCGTCGCGTGCGCGAAAGTCACCCCGGGCAGCCCGACGCCCCGCCCGACCCTCCGGGTCACGCCCCTCCCGCGCGAGACGGCCGTCGTGCACCGTGGAGCGATCAGCCAGACCGTCCGGATCATCGGCCGTGTTGGTGCGGCCCGCCAGGCCGATCTCGCCTTCAAGACCGCCGGCCAGATCAGCAAGATCGCCGTCGAGCCGGGAACGACGGTCAAGGCCGGGCAGGTGATCGCTGAGCTCGACGTCGGGGATCTGCCGGTCCAGATCGAGCAGGCCAAGCTGAACGTCCAGCTTGCGCAGCTCAAGCTCGAGCAGACCCGGGCCCAGAACGGCGACAGCGCGACGCAGCACGCCCTCGACCTGAAGCAGGCCGAGCTCGACGTCAAACAGGCACAGGCGACCCTCGCCAAAGCGCAGGAGGATCTGGCGAAGGCGAAAGCCCAGCCCGATCCGGTCGTCGCGGCCGAGGAAGCGGTCAAACAGGCACAGATTCAGCTCGATCTCGCCAAGCAGAACCACGTCGTGACTGACAAGAGCGAGACAGTCTCGAAAAACGTGCGCGAGCGCCAGAACGAGCACAACTGGTACGAGGTCAACTACGGGCAGGTGCTCGAGCGCTTCAAGAAAGGCGAGGCGAGCCAGCAGGACCTCGACGTGGCCTGGAGCAACCTGCTGGCTGCCAAGGAGCGGCTCGCCACGGCGCAGGCCCAGGCTCAGATCGCCGAGCTTCAAGCCGACCAGAGCGTCGCCCAGGCCCAGGCCGCACTGGACAAAGCCCAGGCCGACCTCAAGGCCGCCCGGGCATTGCCGAAAGACGCCGACGTCAGGGCTGCCGAGCTGGCGGTCGAGGCGGCACAGCTTGGCCTCGAAAAGGCCCAGGCCGCCTATGAGCAGAAGAAGACCGCGCCAGCCGAAAGCGACCTGGAGCTAAAGCTGCTCCAGAACAGCGTCGATCAGGCGCAGGCCGCGCTCGACGCGCTGAACGCGAAGCTCGCCGCCGACAAGCTGGTGGCACCGTTCGACGGGAAGATTCTCTACGTTCGGGCAAAAGTCGCGGATCAGATTCAGGCAAACCAGGCGATCATCGGCATCGCCGATCCGTCGGACCTGCTCGTCCGCGCGGATCTTTCCGACACCGATCTTCAGCACATTGCGATCGGCCAGAAGGCCACGCTCGCGATCGACGCCCTCCCTGGCCAGACGCTCGAAGGCACGGTCTCGGCCGTGCCCGGTGGACTGACCGGGCAGACGAGCGCGGCCGAGGACCGGTCGGTCCAGATCAAGGTCAGCTGGCCGGCCGGCAGCGAGTCGAAAGTACAGCTCGGCATGCTCGTTCGCGGGTCGATTCTTGTCCTCGAGAAGCCAGACGCGCTGCTCGTTCCAGCCAGGGCGATCAAGACGGTCGGCGACCGCACCTTCGTCGAGTACATGGACGGCCAGATTCGCCGCGCCCAGAACGTCGAGGTTGGCATCGTCTCGGATGAGAATGCAGAGATTCTTCGCGGATTGCGCGAGGGCCAGACGATCCTGGTCGGGCCCTAGCAATGCTCGGACGAATCGCCCTGCGTCGCCCTCCGGTTCCTCACCTCGGGCTCCTGATGCTGACGGCATTCGTGGCCCGTCGGCTGCGTGCGCACTCGCTGCTCGCCGCGCTTCTCGCTCTCGGCCTGATCGTCGCCAGCGCCCTGGTCACGAGTGTTCCCCTCTTCAGCGAAGCCGTCGTCACGGCGAGCCTGCGCCAGACGCTCGCGCCGGCTGGAGATGGGAAGCTGCCCCCGGCGTCCCTCGTCTTCCGACAGACGAGCAGCCGCCTTGGCCCCGGTCTGGATCCCACCGACCTCCAGCGGATCGACCGCTATCTCACGGAGCGCCTCGGAGTCCTGCTGCCGACTCCGCTCAGCCAGCGGGTTCGCGCCGGGCAGACCGACCGGATGAGTATCTTTGTCGGACCAGAGGACGCACCGCGCGATAGTGGCGAGTATGGCTTCTTCGCCTTCATCAGCGGGCTGGACACCCACGCCGATCTGGCGGAGGGACGCTGGCCGGTGGCGGCCGCGGGGGACGGTCCGATCGAGGCGGCGATGCTCACCGCGGGCATCGACACCCTGGGCATCCACGTGGGCGACCAGGTCTGGATCGCTCACCGCGAGGGCGACTCGCAGACGCTGGTACCAATCCGAATCGTCGGACGCTGGAATCCACGCGATCCAGCAGATCCTTACTGGTTCAATCAGCCTGACACGTACGCGCTCGCGTTGATCGTTCCCGAGAACGTCCTCCTCGGGCCGGTCTCTCGCGTTGCTCCGCGCGGTGGATCTCAGTATACCTGGTACTTCGTTCTGGATCCGCTCGCGATTCGCGCGGGCGATGCTGGCCAGCTCGCCAGCGGCATCGCCGAGCTGCGCGTCGAGTCGCAACGCCTCTGGCGCGGACTGCGACTGGAGTCGGCGCCAGACGACCTCCTCGAGAGCTACCAGCGCCGAACCTTCCTGCTCGAAGCCTTGCTCCTGTCCCTGGCCGCCCCGCTGGTTCTGATCGCGGTACAGTTCGTCGCCATGGCGGCTGGAATGCGCGTCGAGCAGCAGCGCGGCGAGATCGCCACGCTGAAGAGTCGCGGCGCCAGCTCATTCCAGGTTCTCGAGATCTACGGTTTGGAAGGGCTGCTCCTCGGACTCATCGCCACGGCCGCGGGCCCGCCGCTCGGAGCGGTCATCGCGACCGGCGTGGGCGAGCTCACCGGGTTCTTCGGCCTCACGCGGGGCGTGGACCTATCGGTCGCGGTCACGCGGACTGCCTTCGTCGACGCGGCGGCAACCGCGGCATTGGCGCTCATCGCGGCGCTCCTTCCGGCGATCGACGAGGCGCGGGCAAGCGTCGTGACCTACCGCCAGGAGCTGACCCGGGCAACCCGAGTTCCGTTCTGGCAGCGGGCGTACCTCGATCTGCTACCGCTGCCGCTCGCCGCCTACGCCTATCTCCTCCTTCAGCAACGAGAATCGGTCGTACCGGTCGGCGGCGCAGGGGATGTGGTGCCTGATCCGCTTCTCCTCCTCGCGCCCGCGCTCTTCATCGTGGCACTGACGCTGCTCTTTCTGAGACTTCTGCCCCTGGTCATTCGCGTCGTGGAATGGCTGGGCCGATGGGTCGCGGGCCCCTCCTTGCTCCTGGCATTACGGGAGCTGGCGCGACAGCCGCGCGACTATCGCGGGCTGATCCTGATGCTGGTGATGACGCTCGCGATCGGCGTCTTCAGCGCCTCGGCAGCGTTGACGATCGACGTGAACCAGGCCGACGCGGTCGCCTACCAGGTGGGAAGTGACCTGCGGGTGAGCGAAAGCGGCGCCTTCAATCCGGATACCGGTGCCTGGACGTTGCTCCCGATCAGCGACTACGCCAGCATCCCCGGCGTCCAGGGCGCGGCACGTCTGACGCGTCTGACCGGCAAACAGCGCTTGGGCGGACGATCGGGCGACGTACAGATACTCGCGCTCAACCCGGCCGAGGTGCTTCCCCTGATCACCTGGCGCGACGACTACGCCGACCAGGATTTGCTCGATCTGATGAGCACGCTGGCGTCGGGACCGGTTGCGCTGGTCGATCGGCGCCTGGCAGCATCGCTCCACCTTGGCATCGGCGACGAGCTGCCGCTGGCCATCAAGGACCAGCCCGTGGACGTCACGATAGCCGGATTCGTCGATTACTTCCCGACGCTCTCCCCCGACGGCGGCCCCTTCCTGATCATGAACGTGGATCAGCTCTTCGACGAGGTGGGACCGATGCCCTCGGAGATCTGGCTTCGCCTGGCACCGGGGGTCGACGACGTCCAGATCCTCGCCGCGCTCGATCAAGCCGGGCTGCCGATCAGCAACCCGGTCTCTCGCCAGGCACTCCTAGCGGAACGACAGGCAGACGCGAGTCGCCAGGGAACGTTCGGTCTGCTCGCCGTCGGCTTCCTGATCGGCGCCGGCCTGAGCATTCTCAGCTTCCTGATCTACACGTATCTCTCATTTCGTCGCCGGCTGATTCAGATCGGAATTCTTCGCGCGATCGGACTGAGCCGCGAGCAGGTCATTGCGCTGATCCTGTCCGAGCAGACGATTCTCATGCTGGCCGGCGTGGGAGCGGGCTTGCTCCTCGGCCTCGCTACCAGCGACCTGTTCGTTCCCTTTTTGCAGGTCCGTCAGGTGCCATCAGCACCGCCAACTGTCGTCCTGACCGCCTGGACGGATATCGCGCGTTTGCTCGTCATCGTCGGTGCTGGCCTGCTCCTCGTGCTTCCGACGAACCTTCTTCTCCTCGGGCGAGTGCGTCTCCACGAGGCGATCAAGCTCGGAGACGACGCCTGAGTCCGCACCGAGCGCGGTGAGGGATTCGGGGTCGGTGCCACGCCCCGAGGCGCCCTTGACCAGACCAAGCGCATACTCGACCTCCGCTTCCTCCGGGGAAAAGTACCGACACATGCGAGCGCCCGACCCCGGCTTGCTCCGGAGGAAAGGAGTGATACAGGCGAGCGCCAGGCTCCCTCTCCCCCTGGGAGAGGGAGAGGGTGAGGGAGGGTCAGGACCGCGATCAGCCGGCGAGCGGCGATCGGGCCAGCTACGGATAGTGGATCGGGCTCCCCAGGCCGGTCACCAGGTCGTAGCCAGTGCCAGCGGAGCAGCCAGTCCCGCAGCTGCCGTTCGTCCCGGCGGTGATGTCGCGGAGGTTGCTCGTGTAGCCTTCGGCGTAGATCGCGCTATCCCCTTGCAGGGCCGTCTTGCCCGCGGCCTGGCCGGTCGCGAGAACGCCCGCCCAGCTCGGCGCACCCACGCTGGTTCCGCCCAGCGTGAACCAGCCGGACTGCCCTTGATACGAGGTGCTATCGTAGACCGAGACGCCGGTGCTCGGATCCGCATCGAACGACACGTCCGGAATGCCCCGGAAGCCACCGGTCAGGGCGCTGATCGACGCCGCGCCGAAGACCGGCCCGCTATAGCTCTTCTGATATGCCGGAATCGACTCGTACGCGCTGCTGCCGCCACCCGAGCCCGACCAGGCCGTCTCGCTCGTGAAGCCGGCGCAGCTCGTCCCGCTGCAGCCTTTGAGCGTCGTGCCACCAACGGCGATCACATTCGAAAGAGCCGCCGGAAACTCGGTACCGGTGCCGTTATCGCCCGACGACGCCGTGTAGAAGGTACCGGCGTGGCTGAAGTAGGACTCGTATGTGGCCTCCCCGGAGAACTCGTTACCACCCCAGCTCATCGAGACGACGGTCGCGCCGAGGCTGTTTGCCAGGCTGACCGCGTCCAGCAGATCGCTGAGGCTCGCGCTGTAGGCCTCGACGAGCAGGATCTTCGCGCCCGGAGCCAGGGCGTGGGCCCATTCGATGTCGAGCGACTCTTCGAGTGCCCAGCCGCTGTTCGTGCGCGGCGGCTTGCTTCGTGAATACACCTGGGCGAAGCAGGCAGAGGTTTGCGTTGGCGTGCTGCATTGCGTCAGAACGGGAAGGCCATACTGACTACTGAAGGTGGACAGATCCTTGTACGCGTTCGGATCGTGATAGGCGTCGACGATGGCGATCGTCTGACCGGCGCCGAGAGTATTCACGTCACCGGTTCCACCACCGCAAAGAGTCGTTCGCCAGAGTCCGAGATCATAGACCCTCGCAACGTCACACGGCGGAAGGCCAGTGGGCGTCGTCCGCGTGAGCTGCGGCCGACCGTCGGGGCGCGTGCCGAGAATCTTGACGTGGAATGGGGGCCGGGCTTCCCAGCCCGGCGGCGGGCCTCCACCGGCCGCGCTCGCGATGACGCTGAGGCCGATCAGGGATGCCAGGGCGAGACACAGGGAGATGCCTGCTCGGACAAGTCGCCGCACGTCACACCCTCGACAGAAGATTTGGCAATGCGCACCGCGCAAGACGCACGGCCCATCGGGCACCGTCACGTTCGGATCTGCCCACGGGTCGCACCGGCTGCGCCGTGTGCGTGACGTCTTCGTGGAGGAATCAGCAGGACCGCAGTCTGGTCCTGATCACTCGTCCGGTAACGCCAGCCAACGCTGATACTATCTATACCGGGGGTCAGGTCAAGATGGAAAAGTACTCATGTTTCGGCGGCTCCGCGGCAGGACACTACTCGAGGTCGCGCAGATACTGGTAGCGCACGTTCGCCACGATGCCGGCCAGCAGACAGATTGCTCCGCCAATCAGGAGGGCGTTGGAGACGCCGACGTAGTTCGCGACGAATCCAGCCTGCAGTGCGCCGAACGGCTGGAGGCCGAACGTCGTCAGCGTGAGCAGACTGAGCACCCGGCCCCGCATCTCGTCCGCGACGAGGGTCTGGAGGAACGTCTGGTTCAGCGCGCTGTATGCCATGCTGGAAAATCCCACCCAGAAGACGAAGAGGACCGACAGCGGCATCAGCTGGCTGACGCTGAACAGGCCCAGCGACACGCCAAAGAGCATCAGCATCACCAGCATCAGCCGTCCACGACGGACCTTCGACAGCGACGCGATGACGAGTGCCCCCACGAGCGCGCCAGCGCCGGCTCCGCTTTGCAGGATTCCCAATCCGGTCGCGTCCGAGTTCAGCACCCCCAGGGCCACGGCCGGCATCATCGCCTGGTATGGCTGACCGAAGAGACTGGGAATCGCCGCGACGAGAAGCAGGGCGAAAATGACTGGCTCGCGTGCGACGTAGCGCAGTCCATCGCCGACGTTGCGCCAGACTGACTGACGCTTCCGCGGCGGGAGCGGGGGAACGTCCATGACCAGGAGCGCGCCGATGACCGCCAGAAAGCTCAGTCCGTTGATGAAGAAGCACCAGCCGGCGCCGAACGCGGCGAGGGCCAGGCCTGCCAGCGCCGGCCCGACCATTCGACTGGTCTGGAACTGGGCCGAATTGATCGCGATCGCGTTCTGGAGATCCTCCCTCGGCACCAGATCCGAGATGATCGACTGACGGACCGGCGTGTTGAAGGCGTTGACGATGCCGTTGAGGAAGGCGATGACGATGATGTGCCAGACGGTCACCAGCTTCGCGATGGTAAGAGCCGAGAGGAGGAAGGCCAGGAGCATCATGCCGGTCTGGGTCCAGACCATCAGGCGGCGGCGCTCGACCCGATCGGCGAGCTCCCCGCCAAAGATCGAGAACCCAAGAATCGGAATCGAGCCGGCGAAGCTCACCAGGCCCAGGAGGAACGGGGAATCGGTGAGCACGTAGACGAGCCAGCCCTGGGCGACGATCTGCATCCACGTACCGACATTCGACAGGCAGGCGCCGAGCCAGTACAGACGGAAATTAGGATTTCGTCGCAGCGAGCCGAATGTCTCAAGCTGCCAGAAACGCCAGCGGTGCGAGAGCTTGGAGGTTGCCGCGCCCACCTCCGAACCCATATCCCGATCCTCTCCGGTCGAGCTAGCTGACGCCGCGGTCGAAACTATATCACCCTTTGAGCGAGCCGGCCAGGAGGCCGCGCATGAACAGGCGTCCGAGCGCCAGGTAGAAGATGATCGTCGGAAGCGCCGCGATCACCGCGCCGGCCATCTGGATGTTCCACTCGACGAAGTAGCTCCCGGCCAGGTTGTTCACGGCGACCATCACCGGCGCCAGTCGCGGGTTGCTCAGGATCACCACGCCGAGGAGAAAGTCATTCCAGATCGACGTGAACTGCCAGATGAGCGCGACGGCGAAGGCGGGCGCCGCGATCGGCAGCATGATCCAGCGGTAGATGCCGAAGAACCCGGTCCCGTCGATCTTGGCCGCGTCCATCAGCTCATTTGGAATCCCCGCGAAGTAGCTGCGGAAGATGAGCGCGGTGATCGGAATCCCAAAGACGCAGTGGACGAAGATCAAGCCGGGAATCGAGCCGTAGAGGCCAATGCGCTGGAGTGTTTCGACCAGGGGGATCAGAATTCCCTGGTACGGGAGGAAGAGGCCAAAAAGCACGAGCATGAAGAGGGTGCCGGAGCCTCGGAACCGCCACTTCGCGAAGACGTAGCCGTTGATCGAGCCGAGCAGCGAGGAGATAATCGCGGCCGGGACGGTGATCTGGACGCTGTTCCAGAAGTTTGGAGATACCTTCGCCCATGCCTCGGTGAAGCTCCCGAAGTAGAGACCATTCGGCAGATCCCACATCGTCAGGACAGAGACATCCTTGTACGGCTTCAGGCCCGTCACGAAGAGCACGTAGATGGGCATGAGGTAGAACAGCGCAAAGGCGACGAGGACGAAGTAGATGCCCGTGCGGGTCCAGACGCGGGTCACGACTCGACCTCCGAGCGCATGCCGAGGAGATACGGCACGATCAGGCACCCGGACATGATCAGCATCACCACGGCGATGGCCGCGCCCTGGGCGAAGTGATTGCTCTGGAAGGTCGTCTGGAGCATGAAGAAGGCGGGCGTGTCGTCGGCGTACGCGGGTCCGCTCGAGGTCATCGAGGCGGTCAGATCGAAAAGCCGAAAGGCGATATTACCCAGGATCACCAGGGCGGTGAGCGTGACTGGCGTGAGCAGGGGGACGATGACGTAGCGGTAGAGGGCAAGCGGCCCGGCACCGTCAATCTGTGCCGCTTCCCGGAGCTCGGCCGGAATCCCCCGTAAACCGGCCAGATACAGCGCCATGACGTACCCCGACATCTGCCAGGACGCCGCGATGGTCACCGCCATGATCCCGAATTTCGGGTCGGCGAACCAGTTCGAGTGGATGAAGCCGAGGCCAACCTTGGCAAACAGAAGGTTGATCCCCGAGCCGGGGTTCATCAGCCATCTCCAGGCAACGCCGGTGACGATCGCCGACACCGCGAACGGGAGCAGGTAGACAGTACGGAACACCGCCTCTGCCTTCACCCTCTGGTCCAGGAAAACGGCCAGGAGGAAGCCCGCGACGATCGACTCGGTCAGAAAGAGGACGGTGAAAAGCAGGATATTTCCGAGATCGATCAGGAAGCGATCGGTCTGGAATAGGCGCTCGAAGTTGCTCAGACCCACGAAGGAATAGTCCGGCAGCACGTCGTTCCAGCGAACGAGCGAGATGTAGCCGGTCCACGCGATAAAGCCGTACACGAACACGGCGACCGCGATGATCGACGGGCTCAGGACCAGAATCGAAAGGATCGTGTCGGTCCTGATCCAGCGAGCCCGTCGACGCGTCGCCGGAAGGGCGACGGTGACGCCGTCCCCGACCTGCTGCCTCAACTTACTTGCACACGCCCGCGTCCTGGCAGATCTGGGCAAGCTGCTTCTGGGTCGCCGCGACGTCCTTCTTGGTTGCGAAGACGTTCATCGTGTTGACGAAGTCGGTGACCCAGCTTTCCTTCGCAGCGAACCCGTGGACGCAGCTCGGAACGATCTGATTGGTCTTCCACTGATCCATCGCCCACTGCTGGTACTCGCCGTACTTCGAGCGGTCGGCGTCGACGCGGGCCGGGATCGAGCCCTTGAGCGGATTGAACGCGTCAGATCCCTCCTTTGACCCGCCAACCCGCAGCCAGTTGATCGTGTTGTCGCGATCCTTCGCCCCCTTCGGCAGCCCAAACGAGTCCGCGAGCGTATCGTAGATGCCATCGGTATTCGGAGTTGGCACCCAGCCGTAGTCGGCGAACTTCTCCGACTTGAACTGGCCGTCGTTCCAGTCGCCGTTGATCACCATCGCCGCCTTGCCCTTGACGACCAGGGTCGCCGTGTCACCGGCCGCGACGCTGAGGTAATCGGGGTTAGCGTAATCCAGGTACTTCTTCAGGGTGTTCAAGGCATCGGTCACCTTCGGGTCGGTCCACGGCGTCTGGCCGGTCCAGAGGCCCTTGTAGCCCTCGGCGCCGAGCTTGCCAATGAGCACGGTTTCGAACATGTGCGCGGTGTGGAAGGGCGCGCTTTCGCCGACCGCGAGCGCGGGAATACCCTTCGCCTTGAGCTTGTCGGCGGCGACGAAGAAATCGTCGAAGGTCTTCGGCGGATCGATCCCGTTCTCCTTGAGAATCGTCTTGTTGTACCAGAGGATGTTAGCGCGGTGAATATTCCACGGCACCGACCACTGGTGGCCCTGGGCCGACGCGACGTCCAGGAGCTGCTTCGGGAATACCTCCGTCCAGCCCTCGGACTTGTAGAGATCGTCGAGCGGCTCCATCTTGCCGGGCAGCGCCCAGGTATCGATGAGCTCGTGGCCCAGGTGAACCTGGAACGAGTCCGGGGGATCGCCCCCGAGCATGCGGGTCTTGAGGACCGCCTTCATGTTTCCGCCAGCACCGGCCCCGCCGGCCAGCGCGGCGTTGATGATCTGAACGTTCGGGAAGTACTTCTTATAGACGCTGTAGCTGGCGTTGAGCGCCTCGACCTCGCCGCCGTTGGTCCACCACGAGAAGATCTCGAGCTTACCGGACGCCTTGGTGTCCACGGTGAGCGGGTTACCCATCGGCGCGCTCTGAGCGGCCGGGGTCGTCTGTGCACTGGCGGTCGCCGCGGTCGTCGGCGTCGCGGCAGCAGCGGCGGTCGTCGGGGTCGCCGCGGGGGGGGCGGCAGTCGGAGCGGTGGTTGGCGCTGCCTGCTGCGCCGGCTGCGTGGGCGCTGGTGTCGGGCTGGCCGTGCCGCCGCCACAGGCTCCGATCGCCGTGGCAGCAATCGTCATCGCGCCGGCGGCCGTGAGCCAGCGCAGATGCGCTCGGCGGGTCATCCGGAGGCCCGTCACGCTGGGAAGGTTCGTCCGTTCTCTCACTTTCCTCACTCCTTGGTCCCACGAGCACCGGCCCCGCGTGCCGCGGGGTCGCTCTGATGGCGACTATAGCTAACCCGGCGGCGCGCGTCAACACGCGTCAGGTCGCGAGCGAGAGGCCACGCGAACCGGATTCACCCGCGGTAGCCCGGATCGGAGCGATGCTGCTGATCCCAGATCGCGGTCCAGAGGGATCGATTCGCCCTCGCGGTCATCGCGGGCGTCAGCGAGGAATCTCGGACGCGGCAGGGCGACATGCTTGGCCCCGAGGGCACCCGCGTGGGATTGCCGGGAGTGGTTCTGGACCGCGTGATGACGCGGCGTTCTGGGACACGGAAACCGGGAGCAGGGACGTCACGCATCCCGTCGCTCGTCGCTTTCCGCGTCGTCAAACGGATCCGCGCTTCTGAAACTTTTACGTCTTACGCGTTACGCTTTCAGCACCCACAAACGGATCGACGGTTCCGAGACAGCGACGCGGCGATGGAGAGACGCGGCGACAGGGCGACCTTTCAGCATCCTCAAACGGATCGACGGTTCTGAGACGCGATACGCCGGTTGACTTGCCAGGAGAGCAGTACCAAGAAGACAACCGTGGCGATGCCCACCAGCCAGTGCCCGGTAAAGTCTTTGCCGAGAACCCGGGCGCTGGGCAGGAGAAAGATGGACCAGAGCGCGCCCAGAATCAGTGGACCGGTTGCCAGCGCCAGTAGGTGGCGGTCATCAAAGCAGCACGTGCTGGACCAGCGACTAATCAGCCGCCAGACGGCCCAGGCCAGCAGTGCCCCCAGCAGTATAGGAACTGGCGCGGGCAGCGCGGTGTTGGGCAGGCCATCGAAGATGAGAAACCAAGCCAGCCCCGCGCCAAAGCTGAAGAGGCACAGCAGCCAGGGGCGCGGCGCGGGCCCCGGTGCTTCCGGCACGAGGGGTCGGGACGAACGGCGATCAGGCCGGGCGGGACGCTTCAAGGCCAGGATGGTGATAGCTATGATGGTTCCCAGCGTGACCAGATAGGGGATGGGCGGCGGGGTATAGCCAAAGCTCTGATGAAAAAGCAGGGTCCAGAATACAAAGCCCAGCAGAACATCCATCCCCCAAAACCAGGCTACCCACTTGAGAGCACGATTGCCCAGCCACGGGGTGGCGCGCTGCGCGGGGAAGAGCAGTTCGGTCAGGATGATGGGAATCGTGATGCTCCAGACGGCGTGGAAGCCGATCAGATGCTCGGCCCAGACCCAGTTGACACCCAGCGCGCGGCCATAGACGGCCAGGATGCCCAAATCGGCGTGATGCGGGTTAAAGAAGCTCTGGACCTGCAGGCCCTCCTCGACCATGCCGTAGGCTACGCCCAGCCAGACGACCTCCGGCCAGCCCAGGCCACCCCGCCGCACCAGTTCGCGAATGAGTACGGCGCCCGCGCCGTACAGCCCAACATCGAAAAAGAAGCTGACGGGGGTGAAAAACTGAGCGAGCGGGGTGGAGCCACTGAGCACCTCGCCGACGACTGGCGAGAGCAGCAGCAGCACCAGAACAGGCGCAACGCGGCGCATGGCTGGACCTCCTGTGAAAACCGGTTTTCATCCCCTGGTGGTGCCCAGACGGGCATGAGCCACTCCTTAAATGTCCCCGATTCCCTCTTGACTTTGCAATACCGGTGTGCCGCACCCGTGGACGTGGACCGCTGCCAGCCTGGCACGCGTCCTGCCTGCTCGATCCACTCACGGATTTCCGGCGCCTTTGCCTCCTCGAGAGTCTCCAGCTTGACGTAGCGGGATCGGCCAGTGTCGCGCAAGGGCGGCGGAAAATCGAAATCTGCACCGCCGAGGAAGACAACATTCACCTCAAACGGATCGACGGTTCTGGAACGATGGCACGGTCGATTACTCCGCCATCCCATCGTGGCTTTCAGCATCCTCAAACGGATCGACGGTTCTGGAACTACTGTTCGCCGGTACAATAAAACTCACGGATTGCGCTTTCAGCATCCTCAAACGGATCGACGGTTCTGGAACTGGATTGAGCGCGTGTGAGATTTGAGGTAGGAGTAGACTTTCAGCATCCTCAAACGGATCGACGGTTCTGGAACTCGCCCGGCTCGAGGCATTGCCCGCCGCGACGTAGCCACTTTCAGCATCCTCAAGCGAATCGACGGTTCTGGAACATGGCATCGCGCGGGATGCTTGCTGGTTCCTGCTCGGCCTTTCAGCATCCTCAAACGGATCGACGGTTCTGGAACGCCTTAGGTCAGGTTGGCGATGCTGGATCGAAGAATATCTTTCAG
>CADDYW010000122.1 GCA_902810745.1 Chloroflexota bacterium
CGACGGTGGAGCAGCTTCGGCACGAGATCGCGCGCCTTCGCGCGCAGAGCGACGATATCTTCGGGCTGGTCGCCGACCTGCGGCGTGGCCGTCGAGTCGAATCGAGCATTCCGGGCACTGGCGCAGAACAGGATGGCGTGAGCACCAGCAACGCGAGCGATGGGCTGGATGGCGGTATCGACTATTTCCTCTTCGAGATGCGCTACCGTGGTAGCCCTGATGTGATCAAGGAACGCCACGAGAAGTATCTCCAGTACTTCCGGGCAGGTGGCGAAGTGCTTGATCTGGGCTGCGGCCGAGGTGAGTTTTTGAAGCTTCTGATCGAGCATGGTATTTCCGCGCGCGGCGTCGAGCTCGATCCGGACATGGTCGATTACTGCCGACAGAACGGGCTGCCTGTCGAGATGGCAGACCTGTCGCATTACCTCGCGCAGGTCGACGACAGCTCCCTCGGCGGGATCTTCCTGGGCCAGGTTGTCGAGCATCTGCCTCCCCCGGTTCTGGTGAAGCTGGTTCACGTCGCGCACCGGAAGCTCAAGCCGGATGCGTACTTTGTCGCCGAGACGATCAATCCGATGTGTCTGCTTGCCCTTACGACGCATTACCTGATGGATCTGTCCCACGTTCGGCCGATCCACCCGGAGGTCATGCGTTTCCTGCTCCTGAGCGCGGGGTTTCGCGACGTGGCGATCCACTTTTCCGAGCCGGTTCCTGACGAGACGCGCCTGAAGCGGGTTCCCGCGACGGATACGCCCTCGCCGACCGAGCAAGCGTGGTTGCCGATCCTGAACGAGAACGTTGATCGCCTGAACGATTTTCTTTACGGTTATCAGGATTACTACGTCGCGGCACGCAAATTCGCCTGGCCGGAGAGACTGGCCTCGACGGCCGCGCGCCGCGATTTGCTTGCCACTCCATGACCACGATCCGAACGATCGCAATCTGCGCAAGTCAGGTTCCGTTCCGGTCGGGCGGCGCCGAGATTCACGTCGCGTCGCTCCACCGCGAGCTCGTGCGACGGGGCTACCGTGCCGAGATCGTTCAGATCCCGTTCAAGTGGTACCCGCGCGCTCAGATCTTGAAAAACTGTCTCGCGTGGCGCCTCCTGGACCTCAGCGAAAGCGACGGCGAGCCCATCGACCTCGTCATCGGGACCAAGTTCCCCTCGTACGTCGTGAAGCATCCGAACAAGGTCGTGTGGCTGATCCACCAGTTTCGGCAGGTGTACGACCAGTTCGGTACCGCGTTGAGCGACTTCGGTACCAGTTCGGAAGATCTCGCCTACCGCGACGCGATCATCGCGCTGGATAACCGGGTCCTCCGGGAGTCCCGCCGGATCCTGACAATCTCGCGGAACACGGCCCGCCGGCTCGCGCGGTTCAATGGGATCGTCGCCGAGCCGCTGTACCACCCGCCGAAGCTCCACGGGCGATACCGCAACGAGGAGTACGGGGATTACCTCTTCACGGTCAGCCGGCTCGACCGTGCGAAGCGGCTGGACCTGCTGATTCAGGCCATGGCGCGGGTGACGCCCCGCGCCCGGCTTCTTATCGCGGGAACCGGACCCGAGCGCGACGCTCTCTCCCGCCTCGTCGAGCAGCTGGGGCTGACCGATCGGGTGAGGCTGCTCGGGTACGTCTCGGACGAGGAGCTGATCTCTTTGTATGCTCGCTGTCGTGTCGTGGCGTACGTTCCGTTCGACGAAGACTATGGCTACGTGACGCTCGAGGCATTCGCGTCGGGCAAGGCCGTGATCACCGCCGCGGACTCCGGTGGCGCCTTGGAGTTTGTCGAAGATGGCGTGACCGGCCGTGTCGCCGAGAGCTCCCCGGAGAGTATCGCGGCGCGGATCGACGAGCTCTGGTCGAACTGCTCGCTCGCCAAGCGCCTGGGCCTGGCCGGACTGGAGCGGATCAAAGACATTTCCTGGGATAACGTGATCGATCGACTGCTGGGGGCATAGACGACGTCTAGACGGAGTGGATGGAACGTGCGCATCGCCTACTTCAGCCCGCTGAATCCTCGAAACACTGGAATCAGCGACTATAGCGAAGAGCTCCTGCCAGCCCTTGCCGGGCTGGCCGCCATCGACCTGTTTGTCGACGGCTACACCCCGAGCAATCCCGCTATCCGCGAGCGATTCGCCATCTACGACGTGGCAGAGTTTCCGGAGCGCGACGCCGAGCGGCGATATGACGTCAATCTCTATCAGATGGGAAACAGTCTCCATCACGCCGCGATCTATCGGATGGCCCTACGCTACCCGGGGATCGTCGTGCTCCACGACGTGGTCCTGCATCACTTCTTCCTGGAGCTTGCCCGGAGAGATCGAGACCCTTCGGTCTACCTTCGTGAGATGGCGTACGCTGGGGGACCGAGGGGGATCGAGCTTGGCATCGCCGTACTGCGTGGTGAGCAGCCACCGCCATTTTTCGACTACCCGCTGATCGACCGGATCGCACGTGCCAGCCTCGGGATCATCGTCCACAGTGAATACGCACGCCAGCAGGTGCTTGCCCGTGCGCCGGTGGAGGTCGCGGTGGTGCCGGCCCCCGTCGCCGCGCCGTCGGCGCTGACGACCGCCGAACGCATCCGTGCTCGGGCCGAGCTGGGCGTGCCATCGGATGCGATCGTGATCGGCGCCTTCGGCCACGCGACCCCGCCGAAGCGTCTCGACGTCGCGCTTCGCGCCTTTTCCCGTCTGCATGCACAGATGCCACTCGCGCGCTTGATCATCGTCGGCCAGGTGAACCCACCGGGCTGGCTCGACGGGTTGATCGCAGACCTGGATCTCGGCGACGCGGTTGTCCTGACCGGTGCCGTTCCTTTCGAGAAGTTCCAGCAGTACATCGCCGCGACCGACGTTTGCGTCAACCTGCGTTACCCCACGGCTGGCGAGACGTCGGCGACCCTTCTCCGGATCATGGCAGCGGGGATCCCGGCCATCGTGTCGGATGTGGGCTCCTTCGCAGAGCTTCCAGATGCGTGCTGCCGAAAGATTCCGGTCGACTCGACGGAAGAGAAGGAGCTGTACTTCGCCCTTCGCGAGCTGGCGGCGGATGAAGGGATGCGCTCCTGTCTCGGAGGCGCCGGGCGAGCGTACGCAGTGGAGCACCGCACGCCGAGTTCAACCGCTGGTGCTTATATCAACTTCACTGGTGGGATCCTAGCACGCGCCCTGGGGAATCAGGGCACGAACTACCGCACGCAGGCTTGGGACGCGCGACGTTTTGTTGAGGCGGCTTGGCCAGCCCGGGTGGTGAGCAGGTTAGCCGCGACTGCCGTTACGGAATTGTTTGGTGAGCTTTCCAGTGGGCTGATCGGAGAGGAATCGCTTCGGTAGGGCGCGAGTCGGTGCGACTACTGGCGTGCATTGGCGGACTAGCGGACTCATCGCTCGTTACGTCGCGGGCATCGATGAACTCATCTGGTCAGGTGACTCCAGTCCGCCGACTGGAAAGCGAATCCTCCCTCTTCCAATGAGTACCCGCGCACCGTGGCGGGCTGGCTAGTGGATACGGTTGGCGCTCAGATGGAGACGCAGGGCCGCAGTTAAATGTTAGGGTACACCGACCGTGGTGTATCGCGCTCGCGCCACTTCCGCACTGCGATCGGGACGATGACCGTGGCCGCCACGACGGTCAACGCCAGCGAAGATATACATGCGCCCGCGACGAACCACGGGTCCTGATAGTAAAAGACCACCGAATGAACCCCTGAGGGTACCGCCACCCCTCTGAAGACTTGGTCCACGCGATAAACGCGCGTTGGGCGGCCGTCGATGGTGGCGCGCCAGGCCGGGTAATAGGTGTCAGCGAGAACAAGCATCCCGGGTGCCGTGGAACGGGTGTCAACCTGGACGCGATTCGGCTCATAGCTGACGATTTTGACAATGCGACGATCTCGTACCTGCGATTCGGGCAATTGGCCGGTGGTTGGGCCTAGTTGTTGGCCTGGAGCGGGTTCGACAACCAGTGCTTCCTGCAACGGGTCGAAGCTTGGGTCTCTCATCCGTTCCAGGACTTCACCATCGCTTCCAAGCAGTTTTATCGCCCCGGCTAAAAATGCGCGGGGGATATAACTCTTCATTTCCCAGATGCGATAGCCGCCCCGATCGTTGATCTGGCGAGCATAACTATCAATCGGTTGTGGAGCCTGTACTGCAACGATGCTCCAGACAAGGTCCGGGGCTTCAGGGGTTGACTGGAGTTCGAGGCGGAGTGTCTGGATAACGACTGGTCTGGAAATGGCAAAGGTAGTCATGTAGGTGTGCGCGGCGAAGCCACTGTTGGTGACATCCGACTTATAGATCTTCGCGCGGGTATGCCTGACGACAGCGCGTACATCTGGTCGGTCGTACGCCCACTCGGCGGTATCGATCCCTGCCCGAATCGGCCAGCTAAGGATCCTACCATCTGTCGACTGAAGGACAACGCGACCAATGGCCCGGCCTTGGGGGACCGGAACCGAATTTGCCAACGAGGAGATGATAACCAGATTGTCAATGGGCCAGGGGTTGCCAGATGGTCCCGCCCACTCTCGGTTGGTTTCAGTTAGAGTGATGCCTGCAGCTAGGACCGATGTCAGGGTGGTCGTATCCGAGGGCGCAACGATGTAACGGACATTGAGGAGCTTCAAGAGGTTCGATGCGGGATTAGCAGTCAATAAGAGGTGGTAGTCGATCGGTAGACCAGCGTTAAGGGCCTGCAGGAAGCTCCAATATTGGTTGATATGCAGCGGGTTGTATCCCTGTGGGTCGTACAATCCGTACACCCAACCGGAGTTTCCTGTGACGAGGCCTACAGAGGATGGAAGCGAGTCGTACCCGTTCCAAGGTTGTGATGGGTCGACTCCGACAATACGTGCCAGGTCGTACACACTGTACCTACTGACAAGTGGTGCGGTCGGGGATGATGCGAAGTGACGGGCGAGATCGGAGTACTGGAAGGGCATCGCTCGAAAGTGCAAAGTTAAGTCGGCTACGAGCAGGCCCACCAGAGCTGTTTGAACAAGAATCTTCCCACGGGATGCCACAAATGACGCGTGGACCAGAGCAATTGTGGCCACTAGAAAGACCAGCATCCTCGCTTCGTCGGGCAGCGGCAAGATCCCGACTGCTAAGGGGAAGGCGAAGACCAGGCCAACCGCAGAGGTGCAGACTGCAAAGGGGCCCGCTGTGTTCAGCCCGCAGGGCTGCTTCGAGAACACACGGTCGATCCCAACACCGCTAAGCACGCAGACGGAAAATGCGGTTAGGCCGAGGACTCGCTCGGGCATGTGTGAGCCGAACAACGAGAAGCCAGGTACGTACTGAAGTAGCGCCCACGGCAACGGGGGTCTCGTTAGCGCCAGCGGCAACGTAACGAGCGAGACGACGGCGAAGTACCGCACATGGCCCGAAGGACGATAGAGGCATGCAAACACGGCGAAGAGCACGGACCCTGCTCCGAGGTAGGTTGAGATCGTTTCGCCGGGCGCTCCACCAAAAAGGAGTAGCCAAAGGTCCGAAGGGTTTAACCCCCCCATGGCCTGTCCCTGGTAGGCAGCAGAACGATTGCTCAGCAGAACAAACTCGATCTGGGGCAACAACTGCACCGAAGCGGCCGCAAAACCAATCACAAGTGGAAGAAGAACACTTAGGGATGAACTGATTACCTTCTCGGTGGGAACTCCTCTGCACAGAACTGCCTTTAGGAGGGTACTACGCCAAACGAGGTATGCACCGAGGGCCGGGACAACATAAAACGCGAGTTGTGGCGTGCCTGCCATGAGGAAGCAACCCAAGAAAAGGCCAGCGGCGGAGCTGGAACGGACTGCAGCACCAGGGGTACGCGAAACCCCTGCCCTCTCTGCGAAGGAAAAGGCGAGGGGCAGAATAGCAAAGGCAGCCAAATAGTTAGGCCAAACGATTCTGGACAGTACGTATCCCCCGAAAGAGTACGATAGTGCTCCGTAGACAGCTCCCAACCTTCCGACGCCAATCTGGCGAAGGAAGTAGTAAGCCGCGACGTACGCGACTATGACGTGAAAGACAATGTACACTCGTAGAGCACTTGCTGCATCCAACAGGGCAAACAAAAGTGCGTTTGGGGGATAGAGCACTGCGGCAGTCGGGTCGCCGAGAAATGGAGTGCCGGATGCCTCATACGGATTCCAGAAAGGGATCTGCCCACTTGTCCAGGCGCGGTGGCTAAAGGCGGCGATGGGATAGAACTCTAGCACGAAGTCATAGGAGTACGGAAGCTGGCCGCCAGCGACCACCGGCCAAAGGGTCGCGACGAGGGTGACGAGGCAAGGTGTGAGCACGAGCGACGCGCTCGGAAACTTTGCGAATAGAACACGGGACATCTTGACCTCTCCCGCAATCGGCGCAGGCCCGATCGCGGAAAAGCCTACCGCTGATGATTGGTCGGCGAGGTTACTAGCGCGAAGTTCAAAGGGCGGTCACGACCTGGACCATAGACCGAGAGTCCCTCTTCAAACCGTCCATGCCGGATCCCGCGAGCCGCCGATCTGGAGCCGACCGGTATCCCATTGGTGGTAATCCTCGGCAAGGGCCCGGTAAGCTGAATCACGATAACACAATGCGGACGCGGGCGCAACTGAACGGTAGGAGATATGTGCGCTCGATCCGGTTCGATGGGCACCTCATTCGTTGGGCTGTGAGGCCCCCGACCTAGACCGGGGGCCCTGAACCGAAGTCCCGTCTTGCGGGCCGCTTAGGGGTCGCGAGTTTCGTCCGAGCCACCTGCGGGGGAGGGTCATTTTCACCCGCGGCCTGCATCGCTTGCTCGATCATCGGACCTGCAGCGCCGCTCTCCCCAATGAAATCGTGCAGCATTGCGCCTTTCCACCAGAGATTTTGGCCGCCCTCGGTCCCAACTGACACCATGTCTCCTAACCTCTGCACGGATGTCAGATCGACTCTGCGGCGCCGTCGGCGCTCGATCGATCACGGATAGAGTTGACGCCCCGGTCAGTGGCGCCGTATAATGCCGGCCGCGCAGGAGGCGCCTGACTGCCGTGCATCGCAGCGGTCCCTACGCCCGCCACGGAAAACAAGTCGCAATGCTATTCAGAGCCCAGCGAGATGTGAAATATCTTGTGAGAAAGGGGCCGTGAGGACAGTCCAGACCGCAGCAGCGCTGATGGCAACCCTCTTTTTCCTATATGTGGCGACGGCACGGGCTTACTTCGTGTACGGCGATGATATTCAGATGTACTACGTCGCGCAGTCGATTGTGGAGCGCGGCGACTTCTCTATGCCGCTGGCCGGACCGGCGAATGCAATGGTACCAGGCATCGTCGGTCGAGATGGCAGGCGGTACTCCTGGTTTGGAATCGGCCAGTCCCTCGCGGCAATCCCATTCTACGCCCTTGGTAAGATCACGGCGCCACTGATCGACACCGTGCCCGTGGTCGACAAGTACGGCAACGTCCGGACGTCGTCGAGCACCTTCGCACTGTTCCTCTTGAATGCGGCTGTATCTGCCTCGATCTGCGCAACTTTTCTGTTGGTCGTCGTAGAGCTAGGCGGCTCTCAGAGAACTGCGGCCTTCCTCGGGATTGTCCTCGGCGTTGGAACCATGATCTGGCACTACTCGACCATGTTCCTCTCCGAGCCGCTGACAGGCCTGGGCATCATAGTGTCGATCTATGCACTTGTTACGTATTCGCGCAGAGCCGGGCGCATACGACTCGCGGCCTCCGGCTTTGCTCTGGGGATGGCGGTCGCAACACGGAGCATGAATGCTATCCTAGTCATCCCCTTCCTAGTGTACCTGCTCCTCACGGGGCGCCAAGACCCGCGGAAGATGTTACGGTCTATCACGATCTGGTTTTTTCCCGTGCTTGCATGGGCGGGTGTTATCGGGTATTACAACTATGCGCGATTTGGGAGCGCTCTGGAGTCGGGCTATGGGCGTGTTGCATTTATGTTCAACACCCCGTTGCTGACCGGGGCGTACGGGCTACTGCTCAGCCCGGGTCGCGGGGTTCTTGAGTACAACCCAGCTTTAATTCTGGCCCTCGTTGGTGGCGTCGTATTCTGGAATCGGACCTGGTGGCGAACGCCAGCTGTCTGGCTGGCTGCGTCCGTGGCCGGGACATACATTATCCTCTATAGCCTGTGGTTTCAGTGGTGGGGTGGTGGTGTCTGGGGTCCTCGGTTCCTCGTCCCGGTTATCCCGCTTTTGCTGCTCGGTGCAGTACCACTTGTGGAGGAGGCGCGTGCCAGCCGGACGCGATTCGCGATTGCCGTCTGCTTTGCTGTTAGCGCTTTCATCCAAATTGTATCGGTGGTCGTGCCGTTCGATGCCTACTACCAGGTACTGGGTGGCTCCGCGGAGGCATTCGCCGAGTCGCTCTGGGAACCCGCGTACTCGCCGATCTACCTACAAGCACGCATCTTCCTGTCCGGGCACTTCGTCCCGGCTTTCGCGTTCGTCATCTATCACTCACGTGTCCTGTTACTGGTTCAAGTGGCCAGCGCCGTGGCGTTCCTCGGTGCTAGCGTGGTGCTCGTCTCTTGCCTCCGCTCCGTGGGGGCGCACGTCCAGGCCCCAGAGGCCTCCTCGTCCGCTAGGTGCGGGGCGGAAGCGCACCTAATCAATGCATCGAGCTCACGGGGTCAGATGGCCTGAGATACTGCAGGCTGGCCTGCGGTGGCCTGTTGCTATAATTACGTTCCTTGGTCGTCGACCGTCGGGCCGCCCTCGCGTGTTACCGGGCGTGCGAGAGCGGATTCGATCGCCTGGCAGTCAATGATGTCACAAGGTGAGTTCGGGCGACTCTGCACAGGCGGATTTCTGGCCGCCAGAGCCGATCGTAGATGCTGGCCAAGTGGCGTGCACAATTACCAACCGATTTCCCGGCCTATAGCTGCTTTAGCAGCGTTGCGGGCATGGCCGACCCCTCTAAATCAATGTTAGTGTAAGGAGAGCCTAGGGTGGATAACGCGGACGGTAGGTTGGGGATCCCGGCTGATTCGTGGTCCCAGAGTCCGGGTGTCGAAACACTTCGGCGCATGGCAAGTGTAGATCGGTACAATAAATGGATATTCGCCAGTATCGCCCGCCACATCGGCGATCGTGTGCTGGAGGTGGGGTGTGGAATTGGGAACATGACTCCGTTTTTCCTCGGGGCTGAGACGGTGACCGCGATCGACGTGCTCCCGGAGTCAGTTGCTGTTGTCAAGAAGCAGTCAGAGGGACTCCCTCATGTACGTGTACTGACGGCGGATATCGAGGCTTCAACAGTGGTTGACCAACTGGGTGCGCGTTCCTACGATACAGTCGTGTGTATCAACGTGTTGGAGCACATCCAGAATGACGCGATAGCTTTACGCAACATGAAGGAGGTCCTCATTCCGGGAGGAAAGCTGATTCTATTCGTGCCGGCTGGCCAGTACCTCTACGGTAGTCTGGACAGAGCCCTTGGCCACTATCGTCGGTACACTCTAGCGCCTCTACTCGCGCTGGTCGAGTCGCAGGGCTTCGAGATTGTCGAAGCCGCATATATGAATATCGCAGGAATTCCAGGCTGGTTTGTGAGCAGCCGTATCCTGCGCCGCGAGGCTCCGCCTCGCGGGCTCCTACGGCTGTTTAACCTACTCGCCCCCTTCTTCATCCGGTTCGAGGGAGCCGTGCGGCCGCCGTTTGGCCAGTCGATTCTCTGCATTGCCAAGCGACCGGCGTAGCAGAGTGAGCCTCCTTTGCCTACCGCCCGCTTTCCTTCATTCGTAGATAAACGCTGGTGCATACCGGTTCAGCCGCCATCGCGTGTGGCGATGCACGCTGGCGTCGAGCGAGGTTTGCCCAGGGGAGACGGATGATTCCTGCTGGTTCATGAACCGACCGCAGGGTCCGGCTCGCGCGACCAGCGTGGATTTGGCCGACGGCTTTCTGCCAACTCGCGCCTTTCGTCAGCTCCTGGGCAGCCCAACTCCGGTGGCGAGCTGAGCTATACCACGCTCGTAGCACCAGGCAGGGGAGAAGCCCTTGCGCGAGGTCGCGAATGATCCGTGCTAGGATTCACGGGCCACTGTAGAAATGCAGTCTGTACCGCGCGCGGGTAGTTTGGGGACACAGTCGCGGTGATCGGCCCGCTGGCCGTCAGCGGCAAGGAGGCGATGATATGGTGACTTCGCTCGGCAGGGTGAAGAAGCTTCGGTCTGACTGCCTGATCTGGCAACTTAACGCCACGATTCCTGCCTGCTCTACGTCGCTCCACACCGAGAAGCTACAGCGCGGATCGTCAGGACCTGGTGTTGGTGTACCGCCGACCGGGCCGAGGATCGACGCGATCTCGTAGGTCCCGGCGAGTAGTGGAAGACTCTCGATCTCCAACTCGATCGAGCCGCGATCATTGGCGTCCGTGGGCAGCGGGTACGCCAGTCGTCGTGAGCTTCGGTGAATCAGCAGGCCGTCGCTCCGCCGCAGCTCCAGGCCGATGGCATACTTATCCGCCGGCTCGGCGATCCGGTAGTCCACTCGGACGACGAGGCCCTCACCGGTGCTGAAGCTGTATCTCTCGGCGCGGTCTTCGGAGAAAAGCTTGATCCCCACGATTCGGGTGCCTGCACGCTCCACGGTGGGAGGCCCTGCCGAAACTGCGCCCGCAGCCTGCTGCGCCTGCTCCCGATTTTCTTCGTCGTGTCGCTGCAGCGCCGCCAGGTAATTCCGGAGCACGCGGGCTGATGCTCCCTGATCCTGGATCTGTCCGTGAGCCATCCAGAGAACTCGATCGCAAAGCTGCTCGATGACGGATGGGTTGTGCGAGACGAAGAGGATCGTCTTTCCCCGACGACGAAAGGCGTTGATCCGATCCAGACACTTCCGCTGAAACACCTCGTCGCCCACCGCCAGGACCTCGTCGATGATCAGGATATCTGGGTCGACGCTGATCGCCACCGAGAAACCGAGGCGTGCGTACATTCCTGACGAATAGTGTTTGACTGGCGTGTCGATGAAGCGCTCGAGCTCGGAGAAGGCGACGATCTCGTCGAACTTTCGGCTCATGTCTTTCCGACTGAAGCCCAGGATCGACCCGTTCAGGTAGATGTTCTCGCGGCCAGTAAGGTCGGGATGAAAGCCCGCGCCGAGCTCGATCAGCGCCGACACCCGCCCTTTGACCGTTACTCTGCCCTCGGTCGGCTCCAGAATGCGCGTGATCAGCTTCAGAATCGTGCTCTTCCCAGACCCGTTCTCGCCAACGATTCCCAGGGTCTCGCCTGGCTGAACGTCGAAGCTCACGTCTTTCAGCGCCCAGAACTCTTCGACGGAACCGTTCCTGCGGTGAACGAAGTTGACGAGCGCCTCCTGGAAGGACCGCGCTTTGTGGTGCTGCAGGGTGAACTTTTTCGAAACTCGGTCAAGCGTGACGACTGCCGACATCACAGCTCCTCGCCGAAGTGCCGCGCCGAGCGTCGAAAGAATGCGTACCCGACGACGAGCAGCAGCAGCGACTGGACGAAGGTTCGGCCCAGAAAATCCAGCCCGGGCATTCCGCCCTTATAGAGGATGTCGCGGTATGCTTCGATGATCGAGGCCATCGGGTTCGCAATGTACATCAACCGGCTGTACGCCGGAAAGAGATCCTGCATGCGGTAGATCACTGGCGAGAGAAAGAACCAGGCGAGCAGTATCGTCTCCATGATGATCTCGACGTCGCGGTAGAAGACGGTCAGCGCGGCCAGGATGAGCGCGAGCCCCGACGCGAAGACGATCTGGACGAGCAGCACGATCGGCAGGAGGAACAAACTGGCGCTCAGCTGGATCCGGAATGCGAAGATCATCGCAAAGAGCGCGATCAGCGCCAGGACGAAGTTGACGGCGTTCGACAGCACCGCGGAAATCGGGAGCACCTCGCGCGGGAAGTACACTTTCATGATCAAACCCGCGTTCCCGACGATGCTGCTGATCGATCCCGTCGTCGCCGCCGCGTGGAAGTTCCAGGCGAGCATGCCGATGAGGATGAAGACTGGATAGTTCGGGATATCGCTCTTCATCAAGACGGTGAAGACGAAGGTAAACACGCCGGTCATCAGCAGCGGATTCAGCAGGCACCAGATGAAGCCGAGAATCGAGTTGCGGTAGCGAACCTTCAGGTCGCGTGCGACCAGGTTGCGGATCAGCTCGCGGTAGCGCACGAACTCCACGACCGGAGCCAGCACGGTACGATTTCCTCGCTCTTGAGTGTGGCCAGGTGAAGCCAGCGGCCCAGCGCCAACCGGGGCTGGTTGCACAATCCCGAACCGCACTATACTACAAGGGAGCAGAGCGGGTCAAATCCCCAGGGCGGGTCTTCTCCCGCCGAGCGGCCTCCTTTTCCCAGAGCGGCCCGGCTCCCTCATCCCCGTGTGCCTTCTCGCCACGCGGGAGAATGGGGGAAAATGCGCCGACCGCGCGCGTCTCATCCGGCGTCGCGCTGCCCCGAGATGCTGGCCCAATCTCAAGGGAGCCGGAGAGAGGACGTGGGGCAAGGGAATCACGGCCAGTCTCCGGGAATCCTGCCGCCACCCTGATGGGGTACCAGGATGAAAACGCTTGTCTCTCCCACGGTTTGACGCTACCGCTGGCCGGCGGTAGAATTTGCAGCCGTGCCGCGGAAACGCCACGTCAGGCGATTGTCTCTCGCGCGGTTCTACCGATGAGCCCTGCGCAGTTTGCGACACCCGGGTGATGACTGTTTGCGAATAATCAAACTCGCGCCGTCGATTCTGGCGGCGGATTTCGGTCGGCTGGCCGAGCAGGTGCAGGAGGTCGAGCGCGCGGGCGACGTGGACCGCCTGCACGTCGACGTGATGGATGGCCTGTTCGTCC
>CADDYW010000123.1 GCA_902810745.1 Chloroflexota bacterium
GATTAGGAAGACGAGCCAGGCAATAGCTGCGGCATAGCCCATCTGGAAGAACTTGAAAGCATTGTTGTATAGATAGAGGCCGATGAAGAGACTTGCGTTGTTCGGCCCTCCCTTCGTCATAACATACGCGGGCGTGAAAATCTGAAACGAGGCGATGATCCCCATGACAGTGTTAAAGAAGATGATCGGGGAGATCATTGGGAGTGTGACGTTAGCGAACTTTGCCCAGGGTCCCGCCCCATCGATCTCGGCGGCTTCGTAGAGGTGTTGAGGAATGCCCTGGAGGCCAGCGAGGTAGATGATCATCGGAGCACCGAGGTTCCAAACACTCATGATCACGAACGCCGGGATGACCCAAGTCTCACTGAATAGCCACTTCGGACCGTCGATCCCGACGCTGGCCAGAGCACCGTTGATGATGCCGAACTCCGGGTTGAAGATCCACAGCCAGAGCAGCGCGACCGGGACCACGGAAATCAACGACGGCATGTAATAGATTGTCCGAAACAGGGCTATTCCGCGAATCCGCTGGTTCATTAAGAGTGCGAGTAACAGCGATCCGACGAGCCCCAGCGGTACGGCACCTAGTACATAAAGTAGCGTGACCTTCAGTGCCTGCCAGACGAGTGCGTCACCAGCGAGCATTGTGAAGTTGCGCAGCCCGGTGAACTCTGGCGGGGTGATCACATCGTAGTGGGTCATGCTAAGCGCCAACGAGCCGACCATTGGCCCAGCTGTCCACAACAGAAAGCCAATTAACCAGGGACTAGCAAAGAGATAGAACGCAATCTCCTCGCGTCTCGCCAGAGGACCGCGCCGCGAAGCGGGAGCAATGCGTAGGGCTACTCTACTCATGAACACATCCGAATCATTCAAGCAACGGAGCAGGTTAACGCACGGGCGACCACGATTCGAACCCGCCCGTGTTGCGAAACAGCCAAGGGGCCACGTCAACCGGTGTAGCCCATGCTCTTCAGGCTGTCCGCGATAGCCTGGTCGACTTGCGGCTTCATCCTCTTGATCGCGTCCGCAGCAGTCTGCTGGCCCAAGAACACTTTATCCAGGGCAGGCTCGAGCGCCTTTTCGTCGACTGGGGAGAAGTTCACGCTCCAGTTATCGGGGGTCAGGTTATCAAGGGCCATGGCGTCGGTGACGACCTGCAACTGTTTCGTTTCGACCTTCGGGAGCTGAGATTTCCACTGATCGATCCAAGCTTGTCCCATCGACTTCCGGCTGGAGGGAGAACCGCGCTGAATGTCGGTAATGCGCTCTCCGTCGGGACTGGCCACGAACTTCAAGAACTCCCATGATCCTTCAACGTTCTTTGCGGCCTTGAAGATTGACCACTGATCGATCCACGCGCCATGATGCGTCGGATACTGGTCCTTCGGCGCGTGCGGCCAGACCGCGATACCCCAGTCGAAGTCGGTGATCTTGGCGTACTGGCTCAGGAAACCGGTGTACTCCAGGTACATCCCGATCAGACCAGTCATGAACAGGTTCGGCGCGCCAGCTTGAACTCCCTGGGTTTCCGCAGCAGTCGGAGCGTAGTGATACTTATTCTGGAGGTCAGCCCAGAACTGGACCGCTTCGATGGTTGCTGGGTCGTCGGGCGCAGTGAACTTCGTGATCCAGCCCGTGTCTACCCAATCATGGTTGAACCACCAACCACCGTGTGACCAGCCTGATGTCCAGCCGGTCCCGAAGTCGCTCCCTGCTCCGTACTGGGTGACCTTGCTGCCGTTCTTAACAGTCAGCGCTTTGGCAGTCTCTAAGAATTTCTCCCACGTCCAGTTCGGATCACGCCAGTCAGTCGGCGGATAGGCAACCTTCGCCTTATCGAACGCGGTCTTATTGTAGAAGAGGACCCAGGCCGAGTGGGACTTCGGCAACGCCAATAGTGATCCCTTCCATTTGCAACCGGCTAGAGTGTTCTCGATGAAGTCGTCCAACGCATAGTGATCACGGGTGACCAGAGGTTCCAGGTTAAGAATGAGATCTCGTGAAGCGTAATAACGGTAACAGCGACTCCAGGCGGGGTAGAAGAGGGATGGTGGATTACCCGCCGCGACCATGAGGTCGGCCTTTGTATCGTATTCGTCCCCATTCACGTACACCGGCTGCACCGGTATGTCGGGGTGCTGCTTTTGGAAGGTTTCGACTGCCGTTTTAAAGAAAGGCAAGCTACCGGTACTTATCTTAAACAGCGGCACGACCGGCGCGCTGTTCGTCGCTTGTGTTGCTATCTGAACCGTTGGCTGTGCTGTCGCAGTGGAACCCGCAGGTGCGTTGGCAGGAGTCGCCGTTGGCGCGGCGGCGGCCTGTGTTGGCGCCGGAGCCTGCGTCGGAGCCGCGGGCGCCGGCGCCGGAGCGGATGTTGGGGATGGTCCAGCTTGCTGAGTACACGCGGCGACCAGCAGCGTGCTAAGGGTTAAGCCACCAACCAGAAGACGACGCCGGGAGACTGGTTGCGAACCAAGCATCGAGAGTGAGCCCATCCTTGTACCTCCCCCTGAAGAGGTGGTTTTTCATCCGGTCGCGCACACCTGGATTACGCCTGGGTGCGAGGGGCGCGCAGGCTGCCGTGACCGTACGTCTATCGTCGAGAGGGTGCGAAAGAGAGGTGCGACCTGACGACGGTATCATAGCCCGTGCTCACCACGCGGCAACATCTTCTGTGACAGATTTTGGACACATTTTTGACAAGCGTTAGCGTGATCGAGTAATCTGGCGGTGCTGGGTCGCCAAGTCGATCGAGGACCGGGGCTACCGTGGACCGCGCAACTCTCCTTGCCTACGCACGTGACGCGCTTGGGAAGCTCTACCAGGAGTCGCTGCTTCAGATCCACCCTCTGGCCGGACTGCTCTTACCGGACCTGCCGGTTGCCAGCCGTGGGGCGGCCCTGAAGCAGCTTCTCCTCGAGGTGATGCAGCAGCTTCGTCCACCCCACACCGCGGCGTACCAGGCTCCCCCATGGCGCCGCTATCGATCTCTGTTCCAGTTCTACCTCGAAGGCAAGAGCTTCGAAGAGATTGCCAGGGAGCAAGGGATCAGCGAGCGGCAGGCACGGCGCGATCACCACCAGGCAATCGAGGATCTTGGCGACTTCCTCTGGGCGCGTTACTGCCAGGTTCATCAGATCGAGCCTCCACCAGCTCGCCCCGAGGGGGTTATCCCTGATCACCGGCGCGATACCGATGACGCTTCGGTGGAAGACGAGCTCCGGCGCATCGGCTCACTCCCACCAGACGAGCCGTTCCGAATCGACGAGACGATCCAGGGAGTCATGCCGGTGATCCAGAAGCTGGCTGACCGTCTGGGCGTTCGGATTGAGCTTGCCATCGCCGAAACGCTGTCACCCGTGTCGATCAACCAGATGGCACTCCGTCAGGCTCTCCTCAGCTCTCTAAGCTGGATCATCGAAACCAGCGCCGGTGGATTTGTTGTGATTGCAGCCAACAACGTTCCGTCCGGCGTGGATCTCAGCCTGCGATCTCTTGGACGACAAAGGAGCGCCGTGGCAGACGCGGACGATGGCTCGCGGCTCGCCCTCAGTCGCAGACTGCTCGAGATGCAAGGTGGTCGGCTGGACGTCCAGCAAAGCACGGCCCACGAGATCTGCCTGTGCTTGCGCCTTCCATCGGCCAAGGTGCCAACGGTCCTGGTGGTCGATGATAATCCGGACATCCTGCGCCTGTTCCAGCGGTACCTGCAGTCGACCAGCTACCGACTCATCCAGGCGACGAGCGCCGAGCAGGCACTGCAGTTCGCGCACGAAGCCCATCCCCACCTGATTACCCTCGATTTAATGATGCCGTTTCGCGACGGCTGGGACCTGCTACAGGCTCTCAAGCGTGACGGCGCAACGCGCGACATCCCGATCGTCGTCTGCTCCGTCGTCCATGAGCGGACACTCGCGCTGACGATGGGCGCTTCCTACTTCCTGCCCAAGCCCGTCAGCCGAAAGGCCCTGCTGGAGGTGCTGGAGCACTGTGGCTTGAGGTCGGTGAACAGCCTCCAGACTCGTCCGCAGGCAGCGCATCAGCTCCCGCACGGAAAGGCCGCCGTGCTGGGTGATTCCGAAAAACTCGGCGGTGACTGTCTCGTCGGTGAGCCCGTGCCCGGTCACGAGAATTACTGGAATCTCCCGCAGTCTCGGCGACTCCCGCATTCGTCGTAGAATTTCGTCACCGCTCAGGTCGGGCAAGACCAGGTCAAGAAGCACCGCGTCCGGTCGCTCCGATTCCAGCAGCGCGAGCGCTTCCTGCCCGGTTTGCGCCTCCCGGATCACGTAGCGCCGCGACGTGAGGCGTACCAGACGTCCCAAAAGCCGAATCATCTCCGGGTCGTCGTCCACGATCAGTACCGTCCGCACGCCCCTGCCGAGACGCCGCAGCGCGAGGCGAATCTGCTCGCGCCCGACCGGCTTCGCCAGGCAGTCGGCGACACCTAGCTCGCGCGCTGTTACCCGGCGCGTGGTGAGTGCACACGCGACGACGGGTACCTCGGGAAAGACCTCGCCGACCCGTCGGACCGTTGCCCAGTCCGGTGCCCCGCTCGGGCCGACTACGACCGCGGCCCGGATGACGGTCTCGCCACCGAGCCGGCGCGCCGACTCGATCCCCCGCGCCGCGAGAACGTGGTAGCCGTCAAGGTGGCGCCCAAACAGTCGCGCGGCTTCGCCGTCGCGATCGATCACCAGGATCGTACGATCACCTTCGTCGGATCCCTGCGCTGGTGACATCCAGCGATCGCTCCTGGGGTGGCTTGAGGCGGTAATCACACTTTCGCAGGACGGAAGACTGAAGTAGAACGTACTACCCTCGCCGAGCTGACTCTCGACCCACATGGATCCGCCATGCAGCTCGACGAAACGCTTGCTCACCGCGAGGCCAAGCCCGCTTCCCACGGTTCGGCGCTCCCCGAGAACGTGGACCTGCCGGAACTCTTCGAAGACAGCCTCCAGGTGCTCGGGCGGGATGCCGAGGCCGGTATCGGTAACGGCCACGATCACGTCCGATCCCTCGCTCCAGGCACGGATTGTTACGCCGCCCACGCTGGTGAAGCGCGCCGCGTTGTTCAGCAGATTGATCAGGATCTGGCGGATGCGGGTACGATCAGCGTAGACCGCGGGCAGATCCAGCGGCACCGCGGTGGTGAGACTGAGGCCCTTGGCGGTGAAGAGCCGAGCGATCGTCGTGACGGCTTCGTCGACGACCGGCGCGAGGCGAACCTGCTCCTTCTGGAGGCCCATCCGATCTGCCTCGATCTGGCTGAGATCCAGAACATCGTCGACCAGGTTCGAGAGGTGGCACGCGTTGCGGTAGATCGCCTCGAGATCTCCCCGGTAGACGTCAGGCAGCACCTGGCCGCGATAGGCCTGAGGGGCTGTCACCATCATCTCGCTGAAGCCGATGATCAGATTGAGCGGCGTGCGCAGCTCGTGGCTGATCGCTGCCGCGAACTCACTCTTGAGGCGACGCGCCTGCTCGGCAGCCTGGCGTGCTCGCGCTAGCTCGACATTCAGCTGCTCGAGGCGCCGGTATGCCGCATTCAGGCTCTTGACGGTGCGCTCGAGCTGCTCCTGGTGATCACGGAGCTCCTCGGCGACGTGCATGGCGCGCACGTAGCTGTGCCAGGCCCAATCGAGTGCTGTGTGGGTCGGATGCGAGAGCAGCCAGCAGAGGAGCAGGCTGACCCAGGTCAGGAGCAGCGACCCAACGGCAATGTCACCAGACGTCGGGACCGGTCCGGTCTGGTTGATCAAGATAACCGTACTGGCCAGCACGGCACTGGCAACCGCGGAGCGCCAGCCGACCAGGACGCCTGCGACGATGACAATTGGCGAGAACCAGAAGGCCAGCAAGCCCGCGTGGAACACGAGCAGCGCCGTGGCGAGGATCGCCGCTAGCCCAGCGACGAGGATGATTGTCGCGGGCGTTGAACCGAATCGCAGGGTCCAGTATGCCAGTCCAGCCGCTCCGATAACAGCCCACATGAAGCCGAAGTGCGTTGGGTTGACGCCGTTGGCGGCGGCGCTGATGAAGTAATGCGTGTAGATGGCTAGCGCGGCCACGACGACCAGGATCAGCCGCAAGGCTTCGACGTGCAGCTCTTCCAGCTCGGAACTGATGTCGTCAGTCTCAACCCAGTCGCGAGGATCACTCGTAGTCATTCTTGCCTCCTCGGGGGTTGCCATCATTGACGTCGATTGTTGCTTCTATCGTCGCGGTAGCATTGATCGCGGCGTCCGTTGTCGGTCCGGTCGAGTGAGAAGGGGAGGAAGGGGTTCAGCGTGTTCGCGTTGATTATCTTAAGTTCCGCCAGTTCCGTCGTCAATTCAGTCCTCGATTCTGGAAGACAGCCCAGTACGTCTACCAGATCACTATCCTTAAACCTTGAAATGTACTGGAAGGCGGTAGTGTGCTACCCTTGAGCCTACGTCCAACGATGGAGGTGTCGCACTGATGCCGTTTCGCCTGAATGACCTGCAAACCTATGCGATCGAGGAATTCGTCGAGCATTACCACGAAGGGCTGATGAGCCGCCGCGAGATGATCCAGCGCGTGCTCGCGATCACCGGCAGTGCCGCGGCGACGGCCTCGATCCTACTGGCTCTTGGCTGCGCACCCTCGGCGGCAACGCCGACTGCTGCGCCGACGGCAGCGGCGCTAACCCAGGCTCCGACCCAGCCGCCGACGACGGCTCCATCTCCAACGGCGGCCACATCTCCAACCTCGGCGCCGTCGCCGAACGTGCAGCCCACTACCGCGCCCTCGCCGACGACGGCACCGTCTGGCGCGACCAGCCTGTCGCCCACACCGCAAGCCAGGAGCAGGTTCTCGGTCACAGCCAGCGATCCGGCGATCAAGGCCCAGGATGTGACCTTCCCGGGAGAGGGCGCCACGCTGATGGGGTACCTGGCGCAGCCGAGCAGCGGCAGCGGCCCATTTCCGGGCGTGCTGGTGTGCCACGAGATCTTCGGTCTTTCCGAGCACATCCGCGACGTGACCCGTCGCTTCGCCAAGGCGGGCTACGTCGCGCTCGCCCCCGACCTGCTCTCGCGCGACGGCGGCACGGCGAAAGTTCCCCCGACTCAGATGGGTGCCAAGCTGACCGCCGACCCGGCACAGAAGGTGGCTGACTTCCAGGCAGCCTTCCGCTATCTCCAGTCACTCTCCGTGGTCAAGAAAAACGCGATCGGCATGGTCGGCTTCTGCTACGGTGGCGGCATCGCCTGGCGCGTCGCGACGGCGATTCCCGAGCTAAAGGCGGTTGTCCCGTTCTACGGCACCCCACCGCCGCTGGAAGATGTGCCGAAGATCAAGGCAGCCGTGCTGGGAATCTATGGTGGGAATGACACGCGAGTCGACGCGACGATTCCGTCGATCGAAGACGCGATGAAGAAGAATAACAAGACGTTCGAGAAGATCATCTACCCCGGCGCGAATCACGCCTTCCACAACGACACCGGCCCGAACTGGAACGAGCAGGCCGCCTACGATGCCTGGCAGAAGACGCTGGACTGGTTCGGAAAGTATCTGACGTGATCAGATCTCCGGCCGAAGGTGGATTCTGCGGGAGGAAGCATCCAGGGCTTTGCCACGGCACGCCGGGGCATGCTCACCGCCGATCTGTCGGAGGCGTCACGGGTGATGGGTCGGAGACGTTAGGCGTTTCCCCTCACCACCTAGCCTTCCGGACTCGTCACGCGGGGCGTCGCCGTGGTGAGCCGTTCCGGGCCCCAGCCGCTTTCGCGGCAAGGGATACTTCCCGCAGCGTTGACCTGATACCGCTCCGCGAAAGCCCGGGATTCTCCCGGCTTCGTCACGATGTTCGCCAGGGTGCCGACCACGGTCCACCCGATCGAGCCGTCGCCCATCGCCCCGGAATCGAACCACGGTAAGCGTTCGCGAGTGGCACTTTCGGCGCCGCCGAGAGGGAGCGGGATGGCGATACTCACAGTACCTCGCGCGCCGGCGAGGGGGGTGAGGACGCGCTGGAAATGGGCTGATGCGATGGCACCATCGCTCACACGCGATGGTGCCAGGCAAGGAGTGGGATGAGCGAACCGGTGAGCGCATTCGACTCCGAATCTTTCGTGAGCTCCGCCGAGCGATGGGTACGGTGGGCAGGCGCGGCAGCAGCACTCGGAATGACCGGAGTCGTTCTGCTGGGATTACGGGAAGGGCTGAAGCGCCCCAGGGGACGAACGGTCGGGCGGGGATATCGGACGATTCCGTTACCGGTTTACTTCGTGATCAGCGTCGTCTACCTGGCAGCATGCGTGCTCCTGTGGCGACCTGTGCTGCCGCGGCCGTCATGGCTTGCCCGGGGCATGGCTCTGGCTATTGGTGTGTTGCTCTACTTCCCGGGGATCGGGCTGATCCTCTGGGGGCGACAGGCGCTGGGCGAGATGTACAACGTCTCGAGCGCCTTCGGCGCCGAGCTGTTTGCCGACCATCGCCTCGTGACCAGCGGTCCGTACGCGATCGTGCGCCATCCGATGTACCTGGGAGCGCTGCTCGCCGCGCTGGGAGGAGTGCTGATCTATCGCACCTGGACGCTGCTGTTCATGGCGGTTCACGTACCGGTCCTCGTGATCCGTGCTCGGCACGAGGACGAGGCGCTGGCGGCCGAGTTTGGCGAGGAGTGGCAGGCCTACCGTTGGCGCGTTCCCGGCTGGATACCCAGAATCCATCTCTCATAAGACGAAGCTCCGGTCATTGGAGGTGCGCGTACGTCCGGTGCGCGATCTCGACCACGCCGCCGGGAAGGAATTGCCCCATCTGCTCGCGCAGCCCATTGTCGCGATCTTCGGCGCTCCCGTGCACGCCGAGGATCTGGTCAGCGTACGCGGCGAGATCGGCTACGATCCGCTCGTAGCGGTAGTAGGCGAGTGCAACCGGATCAACCACGGCGTGGCCATATCCTGCATAAAACCACGCCGATTCCTGGGCATGGTTCCAGACGCCACCGATGCCACCGCCGATGAACATCAAGTCGCGCTCTTTGGGCGCCAGGATCGGCTCCTCCCAGTCGACGATCGCTAGCTCGTCGTTCGCTCCCACCAGGACGTTGCCACCGTGGAGGTCCGAATGACACGGGACGAGGTCGACGGCGCGGCTCTGGAGTGCCCGGGCGAGCTGATCGGCGCGATCGACGATGCAGGTGATCTCGTCACGCCGGGTGTTCCAGAAGGCGGCGAATCTCGCCGCGATGGGATCGTCGAAGACGCCCTGGTGAATCTGTTGATCGAACGCCTTCACGGCCCTTCGCAAGCGGGGCGCGAAGTCCTCCCGTCGCACACGCTCCGCCAGCTCGGGAGGCAGGATCGTCGTGTGAACCGCCTTCAGGCTCTCACCCAGGGCGAACCACTGCGCGCGCGACAGGGTGGTCTCGAAGCCATTGCTTCCGTCGAAGTACGGGTAGAGGATCCAGCTGAAGCCGCACGCGTGCACCCATAGCTGATTCGTGGGGGTCGCGAGAGGGGCCATGACGCGCCGGATGCCGTGCCGGCGGAGAAAGGTCGGAAGGGCGACGGCGATCTCGCGGAAGTTCTCCCGCCGCAGCTTCAGGAAGTATGGCGCACCGTCCCGGGCAGTGACGCGGAACGCGGCGCTATTGACGTCCGCGCCGATCGGCAGAAAGGCAACGTGGATGATCCGCAGTCCGAAGTGATCGCGCAGGCACGTGACGATAGTCTCGTCGCCGATCTCTGGTCTGGTCAGCACGGAAGCCAATTATACCCGATCGGGGTCCGGTGGCTTCCATGCTATCTCTTGCTTGCCTGGTACTATCTCGCCTGGCCGCTCAGCCTTCCCGGCGACGCGTCAATGGATCAGGTGGCGCGGGCTGATGGGCCAGCAGGAGGAGCAGTTGTGACTAGCCGCTGCAGCCTCGTCGCTCGACGACCGCCGCGCAGCTCGACGCCGGCCAGACCTCGACAGTCCCGGCCATGCCGAACGGCTTCATGAACTCGTCGATCCTGGATCGGTCCTCCGCCTGCGCGATCACAAAGAGCGTGTGCTGTCCGTCGATGACCGCTTCGCCCTGGATCGAAACGCCGTGCGCTGCGGCGTTGGACTCGCTCAGATGATTCAGCAGCATCTGCCCCATCTGAGGATCTTTCGCCGGGCAGCGCTCGGCAGGATGCTGGTGGCGGATGACGAACAGTGCCATGGATCTCCTCCATCGAACCAAGACTGGGGTTTGCCTGCACTCCATTATACAGATTCTCGATCAACAATCATCTATTTTTGACAACATCCGGGTGCTGACGTCCAGGCGCGGGCAGCCCGGCTCCCTGGACCAGCGTCAGCTGATCCCGGCTGGCGTCACGGCCGGCCGCGTAGATAACAAGAGCTGGAGGGCAGATTCGAGAGCGTGAGTGGGCGACGATGCGTCACCCGGCGGAAGGATCGGCCAGGCAAAACCTGCGGATTGCTGGCTAGCCACCTCGCCACGCCGCGATGACGGCCTGGGTCAGCGTCGCGTCCGTCGCGGGCGTGAGCACCGGCTCGCCGCTGCGGATCAGACGGTCCATCGCGGCCACCTCCAGCGCGTAGCTGTCGGTCGCGGGGATGATCTCGGTGCGGTCGCCGTCAGCGTCGACGATCCGCACCCGGGCATCGCCGAGGGTGACAAACGCCGTCTGCACCTCGATTCGACCGGTCTCGCCGACAATCTCCACCACCTGCTGGCTCGCCGCCTCGAAGCTGCAGGTTAGCACCGCGAGGGCGCCCGAGGCGTACTCCAGGACGGCGGCGCCGTGGGTATCGACGCCCGAGCCCTGCAGGTCCAGCGCCACGCCGCGCACGCCGGTCGGCTCGCCCAGGAGCCAGCGCGCCACGTTGACGCAGTAACAGCCCACGTCCTGGAGGGCGCCGCCTTTGAGGTCAGCCGACAGGCGGATATTCTGCCGGTCACGCAGGCGAAAGGTGAACGTCGCGCGGAGAAATCGCACCGCGCCGATCTTCCCCGCGTCGATCGTGTCTCGTACCAGCTTCCACTGCGGGTGATAGCGGTACATGAAAGCTTCGACGAGGTGGACTCGGTGCCGCTGTGCAGCCGCGACCATCGCCGCGCAATCGTCAACACTGGGGGCGAGGGGCTTCTCACAGAGGACGTGCTTGCCGGCCTCGGCCGCGCGGATCGCCCAGGGGGCGTGCAGGCTGTTGGGCAGGGAGATGTAGATGGCATCCACGTCCGGAGCGGCGAGGACGTCTTCGTAGGTGCCACCCCGTTGGGCGCCGTACTCGGCGGCGGCAGCGCGGGCACGGTCGAGGTCACGGCTGCCGACGATCGTCAGGAGATCGCCGGCGGCGCGAATCGCGGGAAGGATGCGGTGGTTGATCCGGGCGGTGCCAAGAATACCCCAGCGGAGAGGTTCGGGCATGATCGGTAGTCCTTTCCATCCAGGCTCAGACTTAAGCGTTCACCGAGGATAGCCCACGCACTCAGCCGGGTCAATCACCACGGCGGCGCGGGTCCTGGCGGCCGGCGGCAGTCGGCGAAGGAAGGTGCTGCGGGTTGCACAAAAACGCGCGGATCCATCTGTGATAGAATCCTCGAATGAGTCCTCGATCCGCTGATCCCGTGGGAGTGGGCGAATGAGTATCCTCGGCGACAGGGCCCGGCGCTCTCTCGAAGAAGCGCGGTCTGGCGTTCTGGCGACGATCGCGCCGGGTGGCCGGCTCCAGCAGGCGGCGGTGCATCTGCTCGATGGTGACGGGATTGCCGATTGTGAGACGCAGGATCGCGTGACGATCCGCATACCAATCGCTCACGTGGTAAGTGGTGGTCTCTGAGCGCATGGATCGTGCGAACGCAGTCCAGATCTTTGGGCTGGATGGCATCCCCGAGGTCCGACCGGGCGACGACGTGGTGGAGCTCATCGTCGGCGCGCTTCGGGCCAGTGAGGCCAAACTGCAGAGTGGCGACGTTCTGGTCGTCACGCACAAGGTCGTCTCGAAGGCCGAGGGCCGTCTCGTCAACTTGAATGACGTCGAGCCGTCGCCGTTTGCTTATCAGCTTGCCGCCGTCACGAACCGGGATCCGCGCCATTACGAGGTCATCTTGCGCGAGAGCGCGCGGATCGTTCGGATGGATCGTGGACTGATCATTAGCGAGACGCGTCACGGCTTCGTCTGCGCGAACGCCGGGGTTGACGCGTCGAACGTCGATGGAGCTAACGTCGTCTGTCTTCAGCCCCTCGATCCGGATGCCTCGGCGCGGCGCATTCGGGAAGGCCTCCAGGCGCGTCTTGACGTGAGCGTAGGGGTCATCATCACCGACTCGTTCGGCCGGACCTGGCGGAACGGTGTCGTGAACGTCGCGATTGGCCTGAGCGGGTTGCCGCCTTTTGCTGACTACCGTGGTCAGCACGATCCGAATGGCTACGAGCTGCGGGCGAGTGTCCTGGCCATCGCCGATGAGCTGGCGTCGGCGGCCGAGCTCGTGATGGGGAAGCTTGCCCGGCGCCCGGTGGCGATCATCCGCGGCTTCTGGTGGGAAGGCGAGCCCGGCACCGCCCGGGACCTGATCATGGATCGCGAACGAGACCTGTTTCGATAGGGGATCGAGGGTCAGGAGCCTGGCTGCGATATCCCGCCGGTGTCAGAGGCTATCAGCGGCCGCGAAGCTATCATCGAACCAAAACCGAGAGATTCATCCCCGATGCTCTTATCCTCGACCCCCAGCCCATAGG
>CADDYW010000124.1 GCA_902810745.1 Chloroflexota bacterium
CCCTATCAGTCTACCTGAATTCGGGTCATCGCAGATGATCGACGGCCCGGTTGGCGGGGATACGGTGGTGTGTGACTTGTGCGGCCGGTGTAGCTGGTCGCGTTGTGGTCGACGCTCGTCAGGCGGTACAGCGTGTCGTACCCGTAGGTCGTTGTCAGGGTGGGGCTCGGCTGGATTTGGGCGTTGGCCAGGGAGTGCCAGCCCCCGCCCGCGAGGCTGGTAATCCCCCTCGGCCCGCTCACCTGGATCGGTGTGGAACTGTTGGTCGTCGTCCCGTTGCCCAGTTGCCCGTTGCTGTTGTAGCCCCAGGTCCAGGTGGTCCCGTCGTTCTTGATCGCCAGGCTGTGGTAGGCAGGTCCGCTCTCGCACAGGCTTTTCAACTTGCCGTCGGCCAGCACGCGGGGCAGGGGCACGTCGACATCGTTGACCTAGCCCCTCGTGCGGCCGATCGCCTTGTGTGACCGTCTTTCGCCGTAAGGCAGACGTCAGGACAGGACCAGGTATGGCGTCGCTGGGTAGACCATTTTCATCGTCTGGACGAGCGTGCCCGCGGTCTCGGACCTCCGTAGCGCTCCTTCGATTCCGCCCGCCACGTCAAACCCAGCGGCTTCGGCAGCAGCATTCTCCATAGTGCTGTGCCACGCCAGGTCGATCAAACCCCAGTCACGGGACCGCCACAAGGAGATTTCCTGCCACGTAGGCATCTGCGTCCTAGGACGATTCGAGAGGACGAAGCCGTTGACGAGAGCGCGATCCAAAGGACCGAACAGCCGACCAAAATCGACGCATTCCGCCGCATTCACGTATCGGGTTACTGCCGCCAGGGTGGGTCCGGCGCCAACGAGCCAGGTTTGGTTCGCCATGTCGACGGCCGCATCCCATACGACGTGGCGAAGCACGCATCCAGGGTCGATGTCGTCCGTCTCATCCCACTCGCGCGCACGTCGATACAGCGCCCACGACTCCACGCGTTTGTTCGGTACACGAACGAGCAGTCGAAAGATTCGCTCGAAACCGTACTCGTTGCCATCCTGGAGATGCCTCACCAACACACTGCTCGGACCCTGAGCCATCTCACCGGCTGTAGCGTACTGGAATACAAGAGTCATCGGTTGCGCAACTGGCTCGTGCACATTCGCGCATTGACGCGCGTTGGTCTGCCCAAAGGGATCAAAGCATTGCAGCTTGTTGTCGGTCATACCTTGCTCCTAGCGTCCCGCGGATCCACCGATCCACCTAGGTTCGCGATCTCCACGCAGGCTTGGCACCGCACCTGGACCCACGATCACCGACCGACATGGTCCTGCCACCCTTCCGGAAGAGTGTCAACCCACTGAGGCGCGCCGGCAGCCCCTTTCTGCGTCGGAACGGTGTAGGCCCGTCCCGTATCTGGATCATACACCAAATTAACGCGGCTCTTGCCGACGGCTTTCTTGATAGGGCCAGTGTAATTCTCGCCTCCGAGCCAATCCAGCAGCGTCTGAGACAGCTTCTTGAGCCTTCCCACGGGGACCCCGTCTTCGGTCGTCCTGCCGGATCCGCCACCGCCTTGCGGCGGCTTGGCAAAGACAACGAAGGGGACAACCTCTATGTCCCCACTCGGGGTCCGGACGAGGGCGAAACCCTGCATGCCGAAGGAGGTGTTGAGACAGGCAGCAGAGATTACGTTGCCGCCCAGTTGGCCGCTAGCGCTGGTGAAGCAGGGGTTGTCGGTTGAGCCACTCGTCGTGACGCGGTTTGAAGAAAACCCGCTGGGGTCTATGCGGGTCGTGGGATTGTTCGCAGCATACCCGAACCGGTTGAGGGTGAGGGGAACAGGTGCAAAACCAAACAACGGATCCCGGCTCACAAACCGCTCGCTCGTCGGGTCATACATCCGCGCCCGCAGATAATACAGCCCGCTCTCGGCATCGCGCTGCTGCCCGGTGTACTGGAACGGCTGGCTGATCCCGCCCTGGGTCTGGGTCGGGTTGCCGAACGCGTCGGACTGGCAGGCCTGGATGACGTTGCCATTCGCGTCGGTGAGCGCGCGCACTGAGCCGAGACCATCGACGTGGGAGACCCAGCTCGAGGACGGCTGCTCGTGCCAGACGCGTGCGCTAGGCCGATGGCGGTGGGCTCGGCAGAATATCTCACACCTTCGCCGCCCAATAGCCCCTCGAGCGCGGTGAGCCTTATCTGGACGCGGCCGACGTCGACACCAGCAGCCTGAAGCTAGGGCGCGATTGGCGCAGCAGTCAGTGCGATCGGATCCAAGGCGGTACGCAGGCGCTCGACACCCGGCACCGCCTGCGAGTGGTCCCACGCCTCCGCCGCGACCCTGGGACGGGATGCGCCGCTGTGCTAAGATCTCCCGTGCCATGCTCTACCTCGTCGCGACGCCGATCGGCAACCTTGCCGATATTTCCCTGCGGGCGCTGGAGACCCTCAGGTCGGTCGATCTCGTCGTCAGCGAGGATACCCGCAAGACGGGCCTGCTGCTCAAGCATTACGGTATCTCCGCCCGCCAGATGTCGTTCCACGAGCACAACGAGGCTGCCGTCCTCCCGCGCATCCTCGCGCTGCTCCGCGAGGGAAAGTCGCTCGCGCTGGTCACCAGCGCCGGTACGCCGGGGATCAGCGATCCCGGGTTCACGCTCGTCCGGAGTGTGATCGAAGCCGACCTTCCGCTGACGATGATCCCCGGACCAACCGCGCTGATCATGGCGGTCGTGCTCTCCGGTCTGCCGGTCCATAGCTTCACCTTTCGCGGCTTTCCCCCGCGCCGTCCCGGTCCGCGGCGCCGCTTCCTCGCGGTCGACCGCGAATCGCCGCACACGCTGATCTTCTACGAAAGTCCCCACCGGCTGGTGGCGATGCTCGAGGATTGCCTCGCCGTCCTCGGCGATCGTCGCTGCGCGATCGCGAACGATCTCACCAAGCGCTTCGAGTCGGTACAGCGCGGGCTGCTCTCGGAGATGATCGCGCGGCTCGCGGGGTCGAAGCTGCTTGGCGAGTACACCGTGGTGATCGCCGGCGCTCCGACCGCCAGATCCGAGCCGGCCGCCGCCGAGGACGACGACGCTGGACGCGAAGGTGACGACGATGCCGACTGAGCTCCGTCTTGCCCACGGCTGCGTCTGCCTGCCCGCGTTCCTGCCAGACGCGACCCGCGGCTTCGTGCGCACGGTCGATAGCGCCGACCTCGAGCGCTGCGACGTCCCGGCGGTCGTGATGAGCACGTTTCACCTGATGCAGAACCCAGGCTCGAGCACGGTGAAGGCGCTCGGCGGCCTCCACCGGATGGCCGCCTGGCCGCGCCCGATCGTCACCGACTCCGGCGGATTCCAGGCGTACTCGCTGATCCGGGAGAATCCCCGCCACGGCACGCTCTCGTCGAAAGGGATCACCTTTCGGCCGGAGGGCGCCTCCCGACCCTTTCACCTGACGGCCGAAAAGACGATTCAGCTCCAGGTTGGCTTTGGCAGCGATCTCGTGATCTGTCTCGACGACTGCCGGCACCCCGACGAGCCGGAGAGCGTGCAGGCCGAGTCGGTCGAGCGGACGATCCGCTGGGCGCGACAGGGGAAGGCCGAGCTCGCGCGCTTGCTGGAGCAGCGCGCTGGACGAGACGACGCGCGACCGCTGATCTTCGCGGTGATCCAGGGCGGGGTCTCGCGCGCGCTGCGCAAGCGCTGCGCCGAGGAGCTACTGGAGATCGGGTTCGACGGCTTCGGATTCGGCGGCTGGCCGTTCTCGGGGAGCGGCGAGCTCCTCGTCGACGTGCTGGCCTACACGCGCGAGCTGGTGCCGCGCGGCATCCCCCTGCACGCGCTGGGCATCGGCCATCCGCTGCACGTCGTCACCACCGCCGCGCTCGGCTACGATCTCTTCGACAGCGCGCTGCCGACGCGCGACGCCCGCGACGGCCGTCTCTACGGCTTTACCGCGCCGCCGTCGGCCCGCGACCTCCACGCGTCCACCGACTGGTTTCGCTACGTCTACGTCGCCGATGCCCGGCACACCAAGGCGCGCGGAGGTGTCTACGAGGGATGCCCGTGCTACACCTGCCGACAGTACTCGCTTGCCTACCTGCGCCATCTCTTCGTCAACCGGGACGCGCTGTACATGCGCCTGGCGACAATCCACAACCTCACCTTCATGGCTCAGGTCACGCGGCTGCTGCGCGGGACTCCCGATGACTGACGAGGTCGAGCGGCTCGTCGACGCCGTGATCGCGGGGCGGAAGTACCGGTCGGTCTCGCGCGACCTCGTCGCGCACGTCGTCCAGACGCTCGCCGGACGGCCCGGCCGCCCGGAGGAGAAGGTCAAGCTCGCGCGGAGCAAGATTCACCAGGTGGCCTTCGCCTACCTGGAGCCAGCCCCGAGCTACGATCGCTGGCTGCGTCGAATCCGGAGCGCCGCGAGCGCCGGCGACCGGGCGGCGCTGATCGAGGCCTGCCGCGACGCCATGCGCGGACACGCCTCGACGCGCGAGCGCCTGCCATTTCTGCGCGAGTTCTACGCGACGACGATCCCCGACTGGTCCGGCATCCGCACCGTCGTCGACATCGGATGTGGCCTGAACCCGCTCTCGCTGGCCCTGCTGGACGTGCCACCGCATCTCGAATACGTCGCCTACGACGTCCTCGGCGACCTGATCGACTTCCTGAACGCGGTCTTCCCGCTCCTGGGCGTCAACGGACACGCCGAGCTCCGCGATGTCGTCCTCGCGCCGGAGCGCGTCAGGCGGCCGGCCGATCTCGTGCTGCTCCTGAAGACCCTGCCCTGTCTCGATCAGCTCGAGCCGGGCGCGGGAGATCGGCTCCTCGACGCGATCGAGGCGCAGCGCCTGCTGGTCTCATTTCCCCTCCACGCGCTGGGCGGGGGCCGGAAGGGCTTCGGTCGAACCTACGAGATGCGATTCCTCGAGTACGTCGAGCGCCGTGGCCTGGCGGCGCGTCGATTCATCTTTCCGAACGAGCTGGCCTTTCTCGTCGTGCGTGATTCGTAGCCCCGGCCTGGGTCCACCGGGGAGTCGGAGGTCGTGTGCAGTGGCCACGCGACCGGGCCGATCGACTCCTGTACAGCGCTGAGCGGAATCGCTGGACCGGTGTCAGGCACCGGAGGCCGCGCCCGGCGTGACCTCCAGACCAGATCCCCGGTCCCTGGTCCCTGACCCCGACTCCAATCTTCCAGGCCGCTCCTTCTCCGTGTCCCTGCGTCGCCGTGTCGCCCGACCCACGCTTTCCCCTCATCACGCATCACTCATCGCTTGCGTTGTCTCCGCGGTGAGCCGCTTTCGGAGCCGATCCCCACCGTGGTGAACTTTACAATAAATTAGCATCTTCCTAACAGATTCTTCGGTCGCCCCCTTTACGATTGCCGCGGCTGGCACCCTCGGTCTCTCTCCAATCACCTGCTCGAAGGGGGAAAGCGTGACCGCGCTCCATCACACTCACCGCGCCATCGCACGTCGCACCCTTGCGCCTCTTCTCGCGGCGCTCGCCCTGGTCGTCTTCGGTCCCGGGCAGTCGGCGCTGGCGAGCGACCTCTACACCTCCGGCTGGACCGGCTTCGACATCTCCTTCCCGCAGTGCCAGGACGTGACGATTCCAGACAAGATCGCGATCGGCGCGCCGTATGAGTTCGCCATCCTCGGCGTCAACAACGGCCGAGCGTTTACTCAGAATCGCTGTCTGGCCAGCGAATACCAGTACGCCGCCGCGCAAGGGCTGTCCATCGGCTACGTCATGAACCTGAACTCGCCCCGGGGAACGACCACGATCGATAGTCAGGTGGCAGCCAGGACTGGCTGCCTGTCCGACGACGCGACGTGCCTGCACTACAACTACGGCTGGAGCGCCGCGCAGGACGCCTACCAGTACACCCTCCAGACGCTGCAGTCGCTGGGCGTATCGGAAGATCCGACGACCTGGTGGATGGATATCGAGATCATGAACTACTGGTCGCCCGACCGATCGCTCAACGCGCGGGTGATTCAGGGCGCGATCGACTTCTTCCAGCAAGAGGTCGACGGCGCGACGATCGGCGTCTACTCGGTGCGCTCGATGTGGCAGACCATCGTCGGCGCGAGCTATGAGCCCGGCGTTCCGCTGTGGCTCGCCGGGGCGCGGAGTCTCGCGAGCGCGAGCAGCCTGTGCTCGCAGAGGTCGTTCACCGGCGGCCCGATCACGCTGGTCCAGTACGCGACGCGCTATCTCGACGTCGACTACGCCTGCTGATCCTCCTCGCCCAGAAGCTCCAGAAACTGGCGAGGGCTGACGATCTTCACGTCTTCGTACTCGCCGAGCTTCTGGAGCTGGGCGTCTCCGGTGACCGGGTAGTCCGCGTGCGCCGATACCGCCGTGGCCAGAATGCGGTCGTCCTCGGGATGGGTCGCGATTCCCGATACCCGCGCGGTGAGCGGGACCACCAGTGCCTCGCGACGAAGGAGTGCGACATTGCTCGCTCGCTGCTCCGGTGTCAGATGACGAGCAAAATACGGCTCCTCGAACGTCCGGGCGAGCTCAGTCAGGATGTGCTCGGAGACGACGAGGATGTACTTCTCCGCTTGCCAGAGGAGAAGAAGCTGTCCGGGCACCGGCTCCGGTCGAACGAAGCCTGACGCCAGCACGTTCGTGTCCAGGACCGCGTGGATCACGAGGCCTTAGCAGGACGTTGTGATTCCTCACGAGCCTTCCGACGGGCCGCCGCGACTGCCCGGCCAACTTCTGCCTCGATCTCCTCGACCGGAACATCCTTGAACGCCTGCCAGCTTTCCTCCAGCACCTTGAAGCGCCTGGCGCGCTCGGCCTCCCACTGCTCGAGCTGGCGCAGGTCGGCGGCCGAGATGATTGCCGCGACGGGAATTCCGCTCTTCTCGACAATCACCCGGGTCTCCCCCCGGAAAACCTCATTCAGGATCTGGCTGAAGTTCTGACGCGCTTCCGAGGCTTTCAGAACCCGCGTCTTCGGCTCCTGCTCGCTCACATGTCCTCCCGGTGCTATTGTTTGTACATTTTAGCACGATTCTGTACGAAGCGTTCCTTTCGGGTCAGTATGATACGATGGGCGTGCACCGGGGGATTCGCACTGATCCAGGCACCCGCCCCCGGCAGGAGGGAGAGCGATGTTTCGGAGCGACGTCGTCGGCAGTCTGCTGCGTCCCGACTATCTCATTCGTGCCCGTCAGCAGCTCGAGGCGGGCGAGATCGGCCCGCCTGCCTTCAAACAGATCGAAGATCGCGCGGTCGACGAAGCGATCCGATTGCAGGAGGAGGCGGGGCTCGATGTCCTGACCGATGGCGAGCAGCGCCGCTACGCGTTCTTCGGTCATCTGGTCGAGGCGCTCGAGGGTTTCGACAAGTTCGGCGGCTGGGCGATCCCATTCCGCGACGAACAGGGCCACGAGCTTGTCTACAAGCGACCGGTCGTGGTGGAGAAGCTGCGCTGGCGTCGGGGGATGTGCGCCGAGGAGTTTACCTACCTGCGCGCCCGCACGACGCATCCCGCCAAGGTGACGCTGCTCAGCACCCAGCAGGCGGCCGCCTACTACGATCCCCAGCGCTCGGCCGGCGCCTACCCGACGCGCGATGCCTACCTCGCCGATCTGGTCGATCTGACCCGGCGCGAGATCGCCGAGCTGATCCGCCTGGGCTGCACCTACATCCAGATCGACGCGCCCCAGTACGGCGCGCTGCTGGATCCGCAGATGCGCGAGGGCTACCGCCAGCGTGGTAGCGACGTGGACGAGATGATCGACCGCACGATCGAGATGGATAACGCCGTGATCGAGGGCTTCGATCGGCAGGGCGTCACCTTCGGCCTGCACATCTGCCGCGGCAACAACCAGAGCATGTTCTACGCCAGCGGCGGCTACGACCCGATCGCCGAGCGGGTGTTCCGCAAGACCCGCTTCCACCGTTTCCTCCTCGAGTACGACGACGAGCGGTCCGGGACGTTCGAGCCGCTGCGCTTCATTCCCGAGGACCGCGTCGTGGTGCTGGGGCTGGTGACGACCAAGAAGCCGCGGCTGGAGACGCAGGAGGAGCTGGAGCGGCGGATCGAGCAGGCCGCGAGAATCGTGCCACTGGAGCGGCTTGCCCTCAGCCCGCAGTGCGGCTTCGCCTCGACCTGGGAAGGGAACCGCATCTCGCCCGAGATCCAGCGCCGCAAGCTCGAGATCGTCGCGCGGACGGCCCGCGCCGTCTGGGGAAACGGGTAGGACCGGAGCGAACGGCATCCGGCGGCTAGGGGGAGCCGTCCTGATCCGTCGGGGCAGAACAAACGGGCCGGCGGCGTGGCGATCGGCCGATTCCGGCCGCGCCGACGGATCGGGGCAGATCCCTGGCCGGCCCTGATCCGGCCAGACCGGTCCGTTTGCTGAGCCCCGCGTACTGAGACGACGTCCGATCAGGTCTGATCGACGTCCCCGGATGGCGCCAGGTCGGCCGTGGATTGTCGGGCGCCGCAGGAGGCGCGCACGATCAGGTCCGAGTACACCAGCGTCTTGGTGGGTGGCGCATCTCCCCCCACCACCAGCTCGTGGAGGCGGCGGGCAGCAAGGATGCCGATCTCGCGCTTGGGGACGTGCACCGTCGTCAGCGGTGGCTCGGTGTGGGCGCTTTCGGCGACGTTGTCGATGCTGACGATGGCGACGTCGTTCGGAACGCGCAGCCCGGCCTCGCGAATCGCGTCCAGCGCGCCAAAGGCGGTCTTGTCGCTCACCGCGAACACCGCCGTGGGCGGCTCGTCGAGGGCGAGGAGCTGCTTCATCTGGAGGTAGCCCTTCTTCGGGGTTCCGGATTTTGGCGGCGGCACGTACTCCGGCCGCGGGGCGATGCCGGCCTCGCCCAGGGCGGCGTAGTAGCCGCGCAGCCGGTCGACCAGGCTGGAGTATTTCGTCGGACCGGAGAGCGCGCCGATGCGCCGGTGACCGAGCTGGATCAGGTGCGACGTGGCCAGGTAGCCGGCGTTGATGTTGTCGGCGACGACGCAGTGGAACTTGTCGCTGCGCACGAGAGTCTCGACCAGGACGACCGGCAGGCCGGTTGCCGCCAGGTGCTCGATCATCGCGTCGCTGATGTCGCCACCGGCGGCGACCAGCAACCCGACGATCTCCTCGCGCGTGATCTGGCGCAGGAGCTCCTCTTCGGAGAGCTGGCCACCGTAGATCTGCAGAATCACGGCGTATCCCAGGCGCTGGGCTTCCTCCTGGATCCCGTGAATCACCTCTGCGTAGAAGACGTCGGAGAGGACCGGCAGAGGAAGCTGCTCGATCAGCAGACTGAAGAGCTTGAGCCCGCGGCTCCCGTTACTGCCTTTCGGGACGTAGCCGAGGCGATGCATCGCGGAGAGCACCCGGTCGCGCGTTTGTTCCGAGATGCCCTCGCGCGCGTTCGCGACCAACGACACCGCCGAGATGGACACACCCGCCTCGCGTGCGACGTCGGCCATGCTGATCCGCCTCTTGCCCGCGCGTGCCGGGATGAACCCTGAAGGCACTGTTACTCCTGCTCTTCCGACCTGCACTCCCGACCAGCCAGCGCGACCGCTGGGCGCGCCATCAGCAGATTCGCCGCGCGACCTCCCGCGGATCGAACCCGTCTGCTCGGTACGAACACCAGTCTCCGCGGGGTGAACGGCCATCACCTCTCGCGCCCGGTAACGCGAGAGTCCCGACCGCCAGTGGGAGTCATAGAAGACATTTTAGAGAATTCGTCCTGAAAGTGACAACTGGAATTTTATTCAGTCCACCTGGCTCGCCGTGGTCGCGCTCTCCCGCGCGATCAGCAAGCAGGGTGGTCGAGCCCCGGTGCTCCCGCGTCGGCCCGGGACCCGACCGCTCCGCCTGACGCGCGGGTTTAGCGCAGGGCCACCTGCAGGGCCGAGACCGAATGCGGCGGAAGCGTCAGCGCGAACTCGTTGCCCCGTGGGGTAAAGTGGCACGCGGTCGGCTGGACGCGGCCGGGCGCATCGGCGCCGTTTCGCGCCCGCACGTCGTCTCCCTGGAGCTGCTGGAGCTTCCCCTCGGCGACGGCGAGGCTGCCATGCACCTGCACGACGCACTCGATCGCCTCGCTCAGGTGGCGATTCACCAGCGTCAGCACGAGGCCGCCGTCGGACGGCCGGCGCGATGCCGAGACGTCGACCAGCGGCAGCCGCTTCGCCGGCCCGCTCGTCGCGGGTACCTCGTACTCCGGGCCTGCCAGCTCATCCTGCAGGGAGAGGTTCCCCAGGTGCGCCGCGTACATGCGGAAGACGTGGTAGGTCGGCGTGAGCCAGAGCTTCTCCTCGGCGGTCTGGATGACGCATTGAAGCACGTTGACCGTCTGGGCGAGGTTCGCCATCGTGAGCCAGTCGGCCCAGCGGTTGAACAGATTGAGCGTGCCGGCCGCGATGATCGCATCCTGCATGGTGTTCTGCTGCTCGAGGCCGGCGTCGTTTCTGGCCTGCTCGTACCAGGTCCCCCACTCGTCGACGATGATGCCGATACGCTTCTGCGCCCCGCCGTAGTAGCTGAGAACGTCGCGGGTGCGGCGAATGTCGTCGTAGCTAGAAATGTCTCAACATTTGAGCTGAACTGTTGAGAGCAGCCGCACCGAAGCTTTCGTCCACGCTGGTCCGACCGTGGCGGGGGCAGTCGCGAGGATGCGGACTTCGGCGGAGGCGCGATGCAGTGTGATCCCGAGCGTCCGCGGGCCACGACTGTCTTCCCATCCCGGTGGCTCGTGGTCTCACGGCACCGAGCGGCGCGATCTCGATTGGTCTCGCTCGAGCGCGTCACGCGCGTTAGAATAGTACGCTGTCTGGACGGCGAAGACGTCAAACGCAGCGCGCACGGCGTGGGAAGACGTAGGCGTCATGTGCCGCGCGGGCTTTGCGCAGAAGGTGCTACTCCACGAGGAGGATAGATGAAGATCACGGGCGTTCGTGCCGCGACGGTGGCGATTCCGGTGAAGCGGCCCACGGCCATCTCGACGCGGCAGCTCGCGGTGCGCGAGTTCGTGCTCGCCTGGCTGGAGACCGACGCGGGGATCGAGGGGCTGGGCTATACCTACGCCGGTACCCTCGGCGGTCGCGTCGTCCAGGCCTGCGTCGAGACCGTCCTCGGGGGCATCCTCGTCGGAGAGGATGCCCGCTACACCGAGCGGCTCTGGGACCGCATGTTCAAGGAGACGCTGCTCGTCGGTCGGCGCGGCGCGATGATGCGTGCGATCGGCGCGGTCGACCTCGCGCTTTGGGATGCGCTCGGCAAGTGGCGCGGCGAGCCGCTCTATCGCCTGCTGGGGGCGTATCGCGATGAGGTGCCGGCCTACGCCAGCGGCGGCTACTACCGCCCGGACATCGATCCGCTGAAGGAGATCGAGGGCGAGATGAGCCGCTACGTCGCGCGGGGCTTCAGCGACTTCAAGATCAAGGTCGGGGGCCGGTCCATCGCCGAGGACCGGGAGCGGGTGCGTCTGGCCCGCGAGGTTATTGGTCCGAAAGCCCGGCTGGCGCTCGACGCGAACAACGCCTACAACGACGTCGCGACGGCGCTGCGCGCGGCCGAGGCGTTCGCCCCGTACGACATCTGGTGGTTCGAGGAGCCGACCTACCCCGACTCGCTCCCCAACAGCGCGAAGATCGCCGCGTCCGCGCCGATGCCGGTCGCGACCGGCGAGATCGAGGCGACGCGCTGGGGCTTCCGCGACATCATCCAGGCCGGCGCCGCGCAGATCCTCCAGCCTGATGCGGTCGTGCTCGGCGGGATCACCGAGTGGATCAAGGTGGCCCACCTGGCAGCAGCCCACGATTTTCCGGTCGCGCCGCACTGGAATGCGAACGTGCACGCGCACCTGGTCGCGGCGGTGCCGAATGGCCTGACCGTCGAGTACTTTCACCTCGACGAGGACATCTACAACTTCGAGCGGCTGATCGATCCGGAGAACCGTCTTGCCGTGGTGAACGGGATGATTCGCGTGCCGGACCAGCCCGGGATCGGCGTGATTCTGAACGCGCAATCCGTCGAGCAGTACCGAATCGGCTAGGAGCGCGTCGCGACGGGGCTGCCGTTATCGCGCGATCCGATCGACGATCGGCTGGTGCCTGGTGGGGCGACGTGCTGAACGGTCGAGCGCGCGAGAAGGTCCCCGCGTCCGGCTGCTGCCCGGCAGGGATCGATCTCTCGCTTGCACGTCCTGACGCGGCGGCCTGGCGACACCCGACGCGTAGGGGGATGAGCCTCGGGACCCGCTACGAGGGTGGCATCCCCAGAGAGGCGCGGACTTCCCCGCGTTCTCGGCACGTTCCGCCGGGAGCGAGCTCCGGTGCAGAGTGGCGATCGAGCTAGGACGAGTGGGGCGTGAGGAACTCCCCTGGCGACTCCGTGGGGACATTTCCCTTCACCTCGAGAGGTGTCCCTGTTGGGAGCACGGGAATGAGGGGATGCCGGGGGATGCGCTCCTGGCTGGTGACGCGCCGATCCGACCGCGGCTGGCAGATAGCGATCGCTCGTTCATCGCTTGACAGGCCCGTGGAGTAGGATACACTTGAGGCGCAGTCATCGGG
>CADDYW010000125.1 GCA_902810745.1 Chloroflexota bacterium
TCCCTGGGCCGGCGCGGCCGCCGCACCGGCCCAGGGTAGCGGATCGCCCGAGCCTCGCGCCGCCACGCCTGCCGCCACGGCAGGGGTAATACCATGCGGGCACGGGGACGTTACCGGAGCTCACCACGGAGCCACCGAGGGCATCGAGGAGCTCGGAAAACTGGTAGGCATTTCTTTCCCTATCCTCGGTGTTCTCGGTGTCTCGGTGGTTCCGTCATATCGGGGTACGTCCTGGTCAGGGCCGATCCCTGGCTGAGTGACAACTGAGACGAGCCGCCCGGAAGCGGCATCAGCTCGGGGATCTGCGAAGTCTGGAGATCACTCAGCGATGATCTGGTCCTCCCGCTCGTGAGCGGCAGCGAAATTCATGGCTTCCCGCGCAGCTTCACGCATCCGCGGGAGACGGATTCGGTCAGCCTCCCGCGTAAAGCACCTCCGCCTCGCCGACGACGGTCTGACGAAAATGCCGGCTCAGATCGCCGGCGCTACGGAGATCGACCTTCCGCCTGCTGCCTTGATTTACCGCACTTCGCGCCGCGTCAACTTACTCCCCAGCGCCTATGCGCGTCGCAGCACCGCGAGCGCCCGAACCGTGACGAAAGGATTCATTTGCTTGACGCTCGTACCACCCCAATCGACGCGTGAGTATCCGCTAAGACGAGGATCTCTCGTCTGGTAGAAGCGCTCTTCGGCCGGGAAACCGCCGTCGGGGAGACGCTTGGATTCGAGCAGGTCGAGGGCGGCGCGGCAGCGCGGGTCGGCGAGAAATCCCGCTTCGCCCAGGACGGTCAGACCGAACAATACGTCGTAGTGCCAGTAGCAGGGGAAATGGAGACGAACGAAGCTGTCGGCGATCGGAGTGCCGGTCGCTCGGCGGAGGAAAAGGCGACGCTCGAGAAAGACCTCGGCGGCGCGCTCCACGGCACGCCGTGCCCGTGGGTCGCCGGTTTGCTGGCTGTATCGGGCGAGGCCGCGCAACGGGACAAGTGTCTCGGTGAAGGACGAAGTGTGCGCGCCCGCCTTCAGGTCGCAATTCCAGCCCCCGTCCGGCCACTGCCACGAGAGCAATCGCTCCGCCAGCTCCTCGACGCGCGCATCGGCCAGGCCGAGCGCGAGTAGCGCGTAGATCGCGTTCCCCTCGAACGAGGCGTGAGCGCGCACCAGCCCGCCGATCGTGCGTTTCTGGATCGCGCCGACGAGGTGATCGCTGGAGAAGAGCCAGGCGAGGACCTGCTCGCGAAGCGGAACGAGCGTTGCATCGCCCGGAGGGTAGCCCAGTTCGGCGAGCGCTACCAGGACCCAGTGAGCGCCGGTCCACTTGGCGTAGGGGTGGCCAGGAATCGTCCCATCGCCGCGCCGCTCGGACAAGAGCCGGCGCACGCGCGTCGAGCCTGGTATGGCATTCAGCGCTTCGACAACTGCCAGACTGGACGGGCTTTCGCCAAGCAATTCCGTTCGAATCCTGAAATGTAGCGAGGGCTCGTCGAGCGCGAGGAGAGCGTCCACCAAATCCTCACAGCACGAGCTGAGTCTGGGTGACGACCGCGACCAGCCGGCCCTCCGACGTGGCAATGCGGGTCTGCCAGACCATGGTGCGCCTGCCCCGGTGCAGCGGCGTGGCCTCGGCGATCAGGCGCGCTCCGCGCGGCGCGGGCGCGATGAAGTTCGTCTTGCTCTCGATCGTGGTCGTGCTCGCGCCCTCGGGCAGGTTGACGATCGTGCCGAGAGCGCCGAGCGTATCGGCGAAGGACATAATCGCGCCGCCGTGCATGATCCCCGAGCCGATGCAGAGGTCCTCGCGGACCGTCAGCTCGCCGACGATCCTCTCCGGCGTGGCGTCGACGATCTCGATACCGACCAGCCCCGCGAACGGTGGCAGCATGGCCCGAACCTGCGCAAGCGTTTTCATTCCAGGCTCCCTGAATCTCGGTCCTGCTACTATGATAGCAGGCCAGCCACCAGTTAAGGCGGCTGCCGGATGGACCCACCTGGCCTGACGCGCGGGCTTGCCGCGTCGATCGTCGATGCATATGGAATTTCGAAGAGTTCAGGCGGCGATAGTTAGACCGTTCGGGGTGATCTCGAAGCGAATATCAAGCACTCTAGCGAGCTTGCAGAGGGTCTCGATCTTGGGTGTGCTTTGACCGGTCTCTAAGCGGGCGATCGCGCTCTGTGTCGTTCCCAGCCGCTCGGCTAGCTGAGCTTGACTCAGCCCAGAGCGCAAGCGGGCGGCGATCAGAGCGCGGCGAAACTCATAGTGGGGGCGCAGAGCTTGCCGCGCTTCCCGGAATGCCGGCTCCCGAGCTTCTCGCTCGGCGACGTACTCTTGGTGATTCATGGGCTATACTTCGCACGCGTAGTATAGCACACACGCTATGTCTCGGCTCGATCGGTGTGGCGACCAGGAAGGGGAAAGAGGGTACATACGGGGGAGGCTGATTGCACCTGCCTCAGAAAGCCTGCGCCGCGTCGGCCTCGGCCTGGGCCAGCAGGGCGAGCGCGTGCTCGGCCTCCGGGCGCAGGCTCGCGCGCCGCGCGATGAGAGGCGCCTCCGGCGCGCCAGCGAGCTTGCACCGGTCCTCCCGCTGCGGCGGTCGGCGATTCCGGGCTGCCTCCAAGCCCTCCTCCCCAGATTGCCGACGCGCGCGCGACCGTGACTGGGCTCACCTCGAGCGCTTCGGCGATCGCCTGGTCCCCCCAGCCCGGTCCAGCGGGCCCTTGGTCGGCCTTGAGCAGGATCCGAGCCCGCATCAGCGTACGGGCGGCGGCGGTCCCGGCCGCGATCAGCCGTTCCAGTTGTTCCCGTTCCGCTTTGGTCAGAGGGACAATGGATCGCTTGCGCATACCGTGAAGGATACCCATCCCTAACCGGACAATCAACTCAGGAGTAACACAGCACTAGGTCAGTCCCGCTCGCCGTCTCCACTCGTCAGTCCAGCGTTGAATCTGGGCGAAGTGGCGTTCTTCGAGCCAGACGCCCGGTTGACCGATCTTCGGCGCGAGGTCGCGGACCATCACGGCTCCTGCCCAGACGTAGAAGAGGGACAGGTCCCCGGGTGGCCCGGCCACCTGCTCGTAGCCACGGCGCCAGGCACACTCGAGTAGAGCCTTGAGAGCGTAGGTGCGCACGCGTGGCGACCCTGGCGAGGTGGGTAGCACCCGAATGATAGTGTAGGTGCGGGCGAGGTCCGCCCGAGGGTCGCCGGCCAGTGCGTTGGCCCAGTCCAGCACGCCGGTGATGCGCGTGCCGTCGGTCATCACGTTCAGCGGATGATAATCGAGGTGAAGGAGAGCATCGGCGCTGCCGGAGAGAGCGTGCAGCCGGGCTTGCAGAGCCTCCTTCTCCGGGCCCGCCCAGCCGATCCAGGCACCTCGCCGCCGCAGCAGGACGCCTGGCGCCTTTACCTGGTGAACCCGCGCGTGCATCTGCCCAAACGCGGTTCCCAGGGGCCAGACGCGCCAGGGACGCGCGGACAGCTCGGCCAGGAGCGTCCGTCCCTCGCACCAGGAAAGGAGGAGCGCCGGTCGGTCGCGCCAGATGCCGTCGGCGTGGATGCGCGGCACCGGTAGCCCGCTCTCGGCCACCGCGCGCATCACATCGACTTCCTGCTGTGCCGACCGCTCGCGCCCAGGGGGGAACACCCGCAGCGCGTACGCGCGTCCGCCAGCATCAACCTTCCAGAGCCTAGTATCCCAGCCACCGGAGACCGGCGTGACTCCCGCGACGTCGGAGACGCCAAGCGTGGCGAGGATGGCCGCGGGATCAAGCGGTTGGCTGGACAACGTCACTCCTCCGAGCACCGGCAGCTTTTGCCTCGCCTGCGAGCAGGGCAAGGCGCCGCGGCGGCGTGCTCGTCGTATCAGAAGGGCTTCATCACCATCAGCGCGACGACCAGCGGAAACATGATGTATTCGTACATGTAACACAACCGAATCGCCCTGTCCGACAAAGCCGCGCGCAACTCGGCGGTCACCTGCTGCGCGATCGCCGCTACAGTCGATTTGACTCGACGGTACCGTGGGCGAGCGTCGGGGGCGTCGCCCGAAAGGGATATTTGACGGAAGCATCTCAGACGCCTTTCGCCAGGAACCCGAAAACGGTATCAGACGTGGAAGCCGAACAGGTTCCAGTGGAGGAGGAATGGGATGAAGGCGATCTGAGCCAGCGTCGCGAGTGCCACGTATCGGTATTCGGCACCGTGCCAGGCATGGGACCGCCAGGCCAGGACGGTGCTGGCCAGCAGTCCGAATGCGAGGACCGTCGTGACGAGCGGGAGGCATAGCAACGCGTACACGATCGTCGGGGTGCCGTAGGTGAGCCAGGAATAGTCCAGACCTTGGGTCGCCGTCGCGCTGTCCAGGAGCGCCGCACCTGCGGCGATGAAGAGCAGATTCAACCCGCACAGGACGCAGCCAAGCGCTCGCGCGAGGCTGGCGCGATTCGACTGGCGGACGGAGGGCGCGTCAGGAGCCTTTTGGCTGCTCTGTAGGCGAGCGAGCGCGGGTGCCATGCCGGAGCCGAAGCCGACGAGGAAGAGCAGCGCCAAGGCAACCGCGATTCCCAGCTGAATCGATCGCGCGTCGTACCACTCGACTCGGTTGTAGACGTCGTTCCCGATCAGGAAGTGCGCGACTCGGCCATCCGCCTCGGCCAGAAACGCCCAGCGATAGGTCACCCCTTCGTACACGTTCGCAAACGCCAGCGGACCGACGCGGGTCAACCGAACGGCGCTGCCATCTGGGTACGACACCAGGATCCGACCGTCCCCGAGATCGTCGATCCGGACCTGCTGGGTCAGGGTGCGGAGCTTCTCGATCGTGGTTCGCGAGGAGCGGTTGGGAACGTACGTCCCGGCGAATTGCGCCAGGGAGCCACGCAGAGCGGAAGGAGTGACTGGCGGCGTGGCAGCGGGAATTGGGAAGAATTGGTTGACCAGCCGGCGCTCGAGGTCTTGTATCCAGGCGTTATCGCTCGTGTTGGCTACGACGAACACGCCGAGGTGCTGATCGGGGAACAAGGCGAGGTAGCTCGCGAAGCCGCGGACATCACCCTCTTTCGAGAGGATCAGGACTCCATTGCGCTGGTAACGGCTGTAGCCGTAGGCCATTCCGTTGACGTCGGCGTCGGGCGACGCGCGAAAGTGGAGGGCCTGCAAGTCGGCGAGCGCTCGTGGCGACAGGACGCGTCCTGCGCCCGTCCCCTCGCCGAGCTGGAAGATCATGAAGCGTGCCATGTCCTCCGCGGTCGTGCTCATCGCCTCCGCGGGGGCATCAGCGAGATACTCGAAGGGAGCCGGTACCGGATTCGTTCCACTGACGTCGTAGCCAGTCGCCAGGGAATCGGCCAGGGTCGAGGGCAGAGGCTGCGCGAAGGAGCTGTGCTCCATTCCCAGAGGGTGGAACACCTCTTTCGCCACGTACTGGTCGAAGGGTTGACCCGTGGCTGCCTCGACGACGTACCCCGCCAGGGCGAACCCATAATTGGAGTAGCTGTACAGGGTCCCGGGAGGCGTCACCCGTTGAGGCGTGCGCGTCGCGAGGTAGGTCTGCAGCGAGGGAAAATTGGCTGATGTCAGCGTCGCGCGTCCGATGTTCCGGTCCTCGAAGCCAGCCGTGTGAGTGAGAAGGTCGGAAAGCGTCACCGGCTGGGGATAGGTCGCAGGCACCTGGAATCCACGCAGGTAGTGGTTGACGTCTGCATCGAGCCGGACCTGGCCGCGGTCCACCAGTTGCATGACCGCCGACGCGGTCACCAGCTTGGACACCGAGGCGACTCGGAAGACGGTCCTCTCCGGATCCACCGGCGTTCGTCGTGCGAGATCCGCGAAGCCGTAGCCGCGTGCGTAGAGGATTTTGCCGTCCTTGACGAAGACGACGGCCGCGCCGGGGACGTGGGCGGCGGCCATACTCTGGGCGACGTAGGGATCGACGAAGGCTTGCAACTCCGAGCCGTTCAGGCCCCGAGCTCGCGTTGCACCGTCTGCGGCAACGGAGGCAGGCGCCCCTTCTGCCGGGAAAGCCAACCCACCCCCCCCGAGTGCGAGCAGCCCGACGAGCAGCAAAACGAACCATGATCCACGACGCGTCATTCTCGCTCCTCCGCCACGCATTGTCGCGACCCACCGTCGACCAGTGCTTTGTCAGTCGTGAAGTGGGAGGTAGGCAATCCTTGCGGAGTAGCCACCTTTTGGGCTTACTCCCCAAGAATAAAGCCCACCCTCTACCTGCTTTTCAAGGCGGCGACCCGAGCGTGCAAACACGACCTTCGTAGCACTCAAGCCTCTTTCGCCAATTGCTCCAGCTTCTCCCGGAGCCGCTCGACCGTTTGAATGCGCTTGCCCAGTGTCGAACGAACGACGAGTGGCGCCACGAGGCGCGCGACCCAGCCTGGCCAGCTCGGCGGCGCCGGATCTGTGCGGCGGAGCTCCAGGCGGGTCCCGCCGTTCTCGGCGGTCAGGAGGAACTCGTGACGGTGAGGATCGCCTTCCGGACTGGGCAGCGGGCCGCCGGTCGCGGTGAACTCGAAGCGGCGCGGAGGCTCGTAGGCGGTAACCTCGAGCTGGGACGGCCACTCCTTGCCAAGCTGCTTCCCAACCGACGTGAACCGGCTTCCCAGGCGCACCGGCCCCGGGGTGACCGGCGTGACAGTGATCTCATCCAACGCCCACTCGTGGTGGCGCGTCATGTCGGCCACGTAGGAGAAGACTTCTTCCGGAGGAGCCGGGATCCACGTGACGACAGACGACCGGCTGCGCGTACCCTCTACCCAGGTCCTACCCTTGGTGCTCATAATCTCCTCCAGATTCACGGCCGATTGGCTGGGGTGCACCCCTTTGACCAGACCAGTATGTCTGCCCGATGATGGCAGACGTAGGAGCAGCCGTTCTCTTCTTTCTTTGCTCCTTTCTTTCTTCTCTTGTGGATCCGGTGGATAAGTGGAGAACCTCCTCCGTCGGCGCACTCAGCCGAGCAAGATCAGCCTGCGCCTCGGCGAAGGTCTGGTAATCTTTCAGGTACACCTCCTCGATCCACATCCGCAGCCCGTACCAGCACGGATCGCAGGATGCGGGCGGCAGATCGGTGAGGATCAGCCAGGGATCCTGATGGTCCACCTCCCAGCGGGCGAGCAAGGTGCAGGGAAGACGCGACGCGGGAGTCTTAAAGGCTGTGCCCTCCCCGCACCAACTGGTGCCGGGCTGAGGGGCGAAGGTACTCAGCGCGACGAAGCGCGCCTTGCCCGTCGGACGAAACGTCCCACCACGATTGATCCGCAGGAAGGGATGTCAGCCCAGGCGGACAATCCGCCGAAACAGCCAGCGCGCATACAGGCTGGGGCGCCCCTTGGGCCGGGCCAGGACCAGCACGGTCCAGGTCGGCGGGACCGCCGGGGACAGCAGACGGAGCATGCGCAGCCATTCCCGCCGCCAGGCATGTTTTTCGCCGGCTGGAAGGATCGTCCAAGCGACCGGGATCGCGCAGCCCCGATAGACGACGCTGAGCGCCAGCACGACGAAGCGATCGCCCAACGTCGTGGCATCGAGGGCGAGCGCCAGTTGGGTCCCATGCCAGCGGCTCAATATCCACCGCAGCAACGGGACGAAGCAGGTCTCGATCTCGATCTCGCGCCGTTTCTCGCCGGCCTTGGCTTCGGCGTCCCAAGCGAACTCCCGCAGGCGCTGACGCACGGTATTGACGGACTGATCCAAAGCGACGGCCAGGACGGCGGCGACGGCACTGACCGCGCACGAGCGCGCGAAGACCATCCCCAAACTGAACAACGCCAGGGCAGCCGCCTGGGGTTTGCTCAAATGGGGCAGCGCTGCCTGAACTTCGGCGGTCCACTCCTGCGGGTAGACTGCAATCTGGCGGGACATGCGGCACCTCGCTGGCGGTCTGGGGCGCGGAATATCCCCAGAATGCCCGATGCCGCAACGTCTCGCCAAGTCCCTTCCGTCTCACCAAGGCTTCCTTACTCGCTCAATCCCCAAATACCTACCCCTGAAAGCCCTCGGGACCCCGATAATGGCGTCTGAACGCCAGAGACTTCGCTGCCCCGTCGAGAGATCCGGCGGGGTAGCGGCGTTCTGATGCCCACAGTGATGTGTCATGCGTCAGGTCAATTCCCCACGCATGTGTTCAGAATAATTCCCCACGCCCTGAGCGCTTCGATGATGTTAGCGCACTCTCACCTCCTTGGCAATGCTCTAAGCTTGTCCGGGACGCAGCCGCGGGCGGTAGCTCTGACTCTGCAGCGTCAAATGGTGCGCGGCGTTCACCAGCCGGTCGCGGGCACTCTCCGCCAGCACCGGCTTGGGGAAAAGTGGATACCAGTCCTCCGGGCTGCGACTCGAGGTGACCACCAGCGAGCTGCGGCCGACCCGCCCATCGATCAGCTCGTAGACGTCCTCCAGATGTGCGTCTTGCCAGCGCCGACCGGCCCGCAGATCAGCACCGAGGCGTGCGCATCACGGAAGTGGCAGTTCGCCAGATCCCGGATCTGTTGCACGGGTAGGCCGGGATCGGCGCCAAAGTCGAACTCCTCGAAGGTCTTCACCGCCTCGAAGTGGGCACGGCTGACACGACTGGCCAAGGTGTGCTGCGCGCGCCGTTGGATCTCGTCCTCCAAGAGCAGCTCAAGGAAATCAATGAAACCGAGATGCTCGCCCTCGGCCTGCCTGAGGCGGTGCTCCAGACTATCGATCATTCCGCCCAGCCGCAGCGCTTTCAGCTTGCTTTGCAGGTGATGAAAGCCGTTCATAGCGACACCACCTGCTCAACGAGCGAGGTGAGGAAGGCCTTCGGGCCACGCAGAAAGGCGCCGGCCAAGCGCTGCTGCACTGGCGGCGGCTCCGCTTGTTGATCCAGACCTCGTTCGAGGATGCTCTTGATCGTGCGATAGCTGGGATCGCCGAAGGCCATAGCGCGGGTACAGGCGGCATTGAGGCGCGCCCGATCATACTTTTCGGCCAGCCGAAGGATGCCCTGGGCCTGGCGCAGGTGATGGAGGACCTGCACTTCGAGCACCGCCGCGATGACCTCGCTCACTGCCGGCCCGAGTTCGCTGGCCTGCTGGCGACACCAATCCGGGGTGCGGCGGAAGAAGACCGCGTTTTCCGGAGGGTAATCGTCCCCGTCGGTGCTGCGCTGCCCTTTGGGCACACGAAGGTGGGTCTTGATGAGATTGTAGCCGAGGTAGCATTGGACGAGTCGCGAGGTAAGGCGCACGGCCAGCGTCTTGCCGCAATGCTGGTAGGGCACGGAGTACCATGCGCCAGCGGCTTGGATGTGACAGTCGCGTGCCACCTTGGCCTGATCCCAGATGGCCAGCTCGAAAGGAGTCGCCGGCAAGGGTCGCAGTGCCGGCTGCTCCACAGCGCGGAAGACCTCGATTGGGCGTTGGCGGGTAGTGCCATGGATGCGCTAGCCGGCGATCTCGAGGCACCATTCTTGGAGGGCGGCGTTGATCTCGGCGATGCTGGAAAACGAGCGGCCTTGCCAGAAGTCGGCGCGGATGAAAGGCACCACCCTCTCGACGCGGGGCTTATCGGTGGGCCTTGCCGCGCGGGCCGGATCGATCAGGAAGCCGTAGTAGCGGGCCAGTTCCTCGTAGCCGCGGTTGAAGGCCGGATCGTAGAGGTCGGGCTTGAGCACACCGGCCTTGAGGTTATCCGGCACGAGGCGGCGTGGGGCACCGCCGAAGAACTGGAGGCCGGCGACATGGTTTTCCAGCCAAGCCTGCTGATCCATGCGACAGACAGCGCGCGAAGACGTGGCGGCTGTGGGAAAGCACGAGGGTGAAGACGTTGACGGCCTGACGCCTTTGGGTCAAGGGATTGAGCCACATGCCGAGGAAGCCGTAGTCGACTTGCGCTTCCTCGCCCGGTGGCGGCTTGGGACGGCGAATGGTGATCTGGGGCTTGGCCGTCATTTCAGGCAGCGAATGGTGGAGATAGCGACGAAAGCTGTCGAGGGAGGCACGCAGCTTCCCAGCGCGGTGCCATCGCCGCCAGACGGTGGTCGGCTTAGCATCGTGGAGAGCTCTGACGATCTCGTCATGGAGGGCGGCCGACTCGTCCACCGCGGGCCCATGCCGAGCGCGTTCATGCAAGCTAGGGCAAGTTTGATCTAGCCAGATGCCCCAGCCCTCGGGCGGGCCTTGCCCGTCATTGGGATGAAAGCCGGCCGCCTCGGCAAGGGTGACATACTTGCGGATAGTCTTGCGGTCTACGCCCAAGCTGCGGGCGATGGCCTGGATCGGCCGGCCCGCATGCCAATGTTCTAGGATTTCCGCGATATCGCGCACAGCGAAACTCCTTCTGCCCACAGGCCCAACTCCTTCCAAGGTAGTCGGACCTACGGTGCCATATTCGAGGGTGCCGTGCGCTCGGGGGTGGGGAATTTCGTGAACACGTGGGTGGGGAATTACTTGATCACTTTCCCCGGCTGGGTGGCGAATTTATCTGATCGCTGACACCGTGGAAGGGGCCGAGGAGCTTGCGGAAAGTCTCGCTGCTCCCGAGCTATCCCCGGAAGAATTGCTTGAGGCGGCTCAGACGCGCGCCGAGATCCGGGCGGCCATTGATGCTCTGAGCCCGCAGCTACGGGCCGCGGTGGTCATGCGGTACTTCTACGATCTGTCGGAGGCGGAGATGGCCGAAGCGGAAGGCTGCCCGAAGGGCACGATCAAGCGCCGCCTCCACGACGCCCGCAGCCGCCTTCGGAGGTTGCTTCGACTTCACGACACGACCGCGAACGCGCCCGAAACCGGTGCGTGGGTCGACCGATGATTCCGAACTTCAGGAGGGAATCCGCATGAGTAAGGACACCGTTGCGCACCTCTTGCGCGCCGACGCCGCGGAAGCGATTCCCGAAACGCTGGACCTCTGGCCAAGGCTGCGCGACCGGGGCCTGCAACCGCGCCCGCGTCACGGGATCCCATCCTCCCGTCGGCGGGTCCATGCGGCTGTTCTTTCCGCGCCGGCGATCGTCATCGCTCTCGGCCTGCTTGTGACTACAACCCCCGGAGCTCAAGTGGAGGTGTCGGGTTGGATCATGCGCGTCCGCGATGGGGTCATCCTGGGTTCCGGGCTAACCTCGTCGCCGACGCGATCGCCCGCGTCGGCGACCGAATACTCGCGACCCGCAGCTGAGACGTCTGGCATGGTGCGCGCGGTCCACTACGTGCCGCTCGACCAGGCTCGGTCCCAGCTCACCATTCCGATTCGGTTGCCGTCGCGAGTACCCGCTGATTATGCCCTGGCGGGGGCGAGGGTCGTCAATCCGCGGGAGATACGGGTGCAGTACTATAGCGCCAGGAGTCGAGGGGGTCATTCCGGCGGTGCGATCGGCATTACCGAACTGCAGGGCGCTGCAACAACTCCCTACGCATTCCCCGCTAGTCAGGTCAGGAGTGTCGCGATCAACGGAGCTTCCGCGACCTATATCCACGGCTCCTGGTCGTCCGATTCAACGTGGGATCCCGACGCCGATCTCCAGACACTCTCCTGGCAGGCGGAAAACACCACGTTTTTCCTGCAGGAAGACAACACCGGTCTGAGCCTCGCGGAGCTTATCCGCCTCGCGGAAACGATCCGTTGACGGAAGACGGACATCGGGCACACGCGCTGCGCGTCGCCCGATGGAGCAGAGAATGCAATGGGCGGGAAGCCACGCGAGCAGAACCAAATTTGTCCCAATGCACCGATCGCCCTCGTTAGAAAGGACTGGGCCTTTCTGACGAGGGCGATCTTTCGGAAGTCCGTGCCCGATCCGGCTTGGTGGCCGACGAACGCGATCCCCAGTGCCGCGAGGGCGAGGACCGTATCTCGCGTCACGGTAAACCGTCGGACTGGCCCACGCACGAGCAGTCCGGAGCAGCCGCAATCCAGTCGCTGCCCTCGCGCAAGCGCCGCGATCTGGAGGCCGACAAACAGCGTTAACCCAACTTCCGCAGTTTAGCGCGTGAGTTGCTCATAGAGATAGAGAAGTCGACCATTCCGCGACGGATTATCCTGCGCTGTCCGTTCCTTCTCCATGAGGCATCCCGAATTTCTGCAGTGGTGGGACCGGGGGACGCTCACCACCGAGACACCGCGAGTGACGAGTGATGAGCAGGGTCCGAGCGTCGTCTTTGACTCATCACCCATCACTCATCACCTCGTGGACGCCTCCGTGGTGAACGTCTCCGGGCGTTCCAATACAAAGTTCGGGATGCTGCATAGTCAGGAGTGAGGCAACGCCCCCCCGAGACTCACCCAACCGCTACCGCGTCCGCCTCGGCCTGGGCCAGCAGGGCGAGCGCGCGCTCGCCCTCCGGGCGCAGGCTCGCGCGCCGCGCGATGGTCTGTTGCGCGATGGCGCGGAGCTCGGCCGCGCCGCCCAGCAGTCGCCACTCGAGACGGGCTTTTT
>CADDYW010000126.1 GCA_902810745.1 Chloroflexota bacterium
CAAATAGGACTTGACCCATGCGTAAATGTTCCCGTAGCCTATCTGCGAGGCAGTCATGGCTGTCCCCCTGGATGTTCAAAGATGGGAACAGCCTATCAACTGCCTCGCTTATTGTTAAGCCCCCGAAAGCTGGCCACTCCCCAGGGAGACGACCCCCACCTTGCCCTCCATTCCTTCGGGGTTGTCCCGACTGCGAACCCAATCGCCATCCACGACCACGTTGATGCCCTGGGGGTCCTCCGCGCCTTTGTCCATCATGGGAGCCTCCAGCACGGCCTGGGCCTCTTTGGCCAACTGCGTCGCCACGCGCTCCCCTTCGGCAGTAGAAACCTGGCGAACTTGCTCGTGGCTGATCGGTCCCAAGAGCACTCGCTCCACGATGGTTTCGGCTGCTTCATAAGGGCCAACTCGCCCCGGCCAGGCAAGTCAGCTCCTGCACCAACCAGGTGGCTCGATGCTCCCCCAACGCTCGAAGCCAATCATCCAGCGGTTTGGCAATCGCGCCACACTGCTGACACTCAAGCCGCTGGCGGGGCAAGTCGACCTTCCCGAAAGCGGTCAAGAGGTCAAAGGTCTTCTCTCCAGCGCTCTCGACCTCGCGACTACCGCACTTTGGGCAATGCCAGTGCAGCGCCTGGAAACGCTGCCCGAGCGTGCCCAAGAGCTCACGCATCAGCGCAAAGCCCTCTTCGCGCACGACTGCCTCCAACGCATTGACGCCAACCAGTTCGTCTGGTACATCAATCACGCGGGTGATCTCTATCCGCATCGGTGAGACTGGCCTCCTTTCGCTCTCAGCAAGCAAAAGGTAGCATGCCAGTCTCACTTATTGTCTAGCAACCAACCTGCCTGCCACATAATTGATGCATTCACTCCCGACCGTCCTGGGAGTGCTGCCGAGCGCCACGGTCCGCGTGACCAAGGCACCCCCTACGTGAGGTACGGGCTGCACGCTGTCCCGCGACGATCACTCCTGACGCGTACCCACCCAGCTACCATCCCGTCGCGTGAGCGCACGATGGCCGAGCCTCAGCGACCAGCGCCAGGTCGTCGTCCCTCGCCGCCTCCCGAATTCCCCCGGTCGTGGCGCCTCCCCTCGTCCAGGATCAGGAGAGTGCTCCAGGTCCCAGACATCTCCCTGGCGAAGACACTAGAACGATGGGTGTCCACCAACCGACAGGGTCGGCGTGGGCGTCACCGTCACCGGCGCCGTAGCGACCGGCGCTGGCACCGTGGCGGATGGGGTTGGCGTCTGGCTGGCAGGTACCGTCGTCGGCAGGGGGGCTGACGACGTCGGCGTCCCGATGGGTACGGTGGGCGTGACCGACGGGGCTGACACGGTCGGTACCGAGGTAGCACCCGCCGTCCCCGTGGCCGGCGGCGTCGAGGTCGGGAGCGCGATCGGTCCGGTTGGTGCAGGCTGACGCTCGAAGGCGAAGGTCAGATCCGTGTTCGGAAGCTGATCTGGCCGGGCCACCCAGTGTGGCTTGCTGGGATCATACTGCTTGAAGAAAGGACTGTTCTGGGCCTCGGCGCTCAGGTCGGACGGGAGGCCCCGCCCGGTGATGATCGCCTTGAAGTAGTCGGCCAGCAGCAGCCCCTGGGTTACGCCAGTCGTCCGATCGTAGTGCATGATGCCGCGCTGGAACCGCTGGTAGATGAAGTTATGATTGTTCGGATCGACGGCTGGCAGGCTCGTCGGGACGCCCCATAGCTCGAGATTGATGCCCGGTAGCAGTGACGGCTGCGCGCGCCCGTTGGGAAACGCCTCCTGGAGCGAGACCGACGTGGTAAAGGTTGTCTGGAAGTTCACCGGGATGCCATCCCACTGGTTCGGCGCGGTCATCTTGACGTACTGCAGAACCTGCCTGATGTAGTCAGGCTTCCCCGGCGTCGGGAGCTGGTGCGTCAGGGTGAGATCGGGCGCCGGGAACGTGGCGCTGTTGATCCGCGTGTAGGGCATAAGTCCCGGATCGAGCAGATTTAGCTGGCCAACCGTGCCGTCAGGTTGCAGCTGAAGGACGCGCCGCTGGAAAAACTGGACCTGACTGCCCTTGAACAGGAATGGACGCGAGATCGGATAGCCGAAGGTCCGCAGGCCGCCCCGGTGCTGAAAGTAGTCAAGGAAGGCGCCGGAGATGGCAAAGCCCGTGTTGGGGAAATACAGGCTGTTACCGATCATGAGGCCCTGCCCGATGCCATCTTCGACGAGGATGACCGGGTCCCCGCCGACGATGTAATCGTTGGGGTTACCGTCGTCGGTGTTATCAGTCGCGGGCGCGAGGTGCAGCACGTAGTTTGGCTGCGTGGGATCCGTGGGCAGGCCGAGGCTGGTCACCTGCCCCAGCTTAGTCACCAGCCGTGCCGACGTTCCCTGTGGAGTTACGGGGATATCCAGCGCCGTCGGCGCCGCGCTCCAGGCGACGATGGTTCGCCGGCTCCCATTCGCGATGGTCACGATCCGCGCGTCGCCCTGGGTCTGGAGGGTAGCGGTGCCTGGCACGTTCAGATATTGCATCGCGACCTGGAAGGCACGGTAGGCCGGTCGCCAGCTCAGATCGTTGCGAACCAGTCCGAACGGCTCACCGCCGATGATGTTGCCGTCGATCATCTTGTAGACGGCAGCACGCTGGATCCCCGAGACCTTGGCCATCGCGACGGCTTCGATCATGTACGCCGCCTGCTCGTCGAGCGAAGCACGGAAGCCACCTCGCGGAACGGTCGACTCGCGGTCGTCCCACGGGACGATATTCATCTCGCTCACCCAGATGGGCTTGGAGAGGTTGTACCGCGCCATGGCTTCGCGATAAGCCTGGGGAATCTGGTAGATCTGATATGGCGAGCTGTAGATGTGGATGTCGACCGCGTCGAAATAGTAGCCGTTGGCCGCGGCAGTCGGATCGATCCGTGTTCCGGCATCCAGGACGCGCTCGAGGAACAGCTTGCGATTCTGCAGAGCATCGGACCAGTAGGTCGTTCCGGCGAAGATGATGCGCGCTCGCGGATTGACTGACTTCATCGCGAGGCTCGCATCCTTGATCAGCAGATAGAACTCATCCTCGGTACCGGCCCAGGTGCTGCCCGGTCGCCCCGGATCGATGTCGGGCTCGTTCCAGATGATCCAATTGTCGATGCGCCCGGCGTAGGTGCTTGCCAGTCGGCGGGTGAACGCGGCCCAGTAGTTCGACGGATCGCTCACCGGTGCCGAGAGGTTGGATGGCACCGAGCCGTTGCGTGTTGCCCAGGCCGGCGGATTCGTGATGACCCCGACGACCGAGATTCCGTTGGCCAGGTCTCGAGCGATATCCGCGTCTGTCGAATCGTCGTTGCTCTTCCAATCATCCGGACCATCTGGCTGAATCGCGTTCCAGTGGAAGTTGATCCGATCCCAGGTCGCACCGGACTGTTTGAAGAGATCTGGCGCCTTGTAGCCCTCGTCGATTCCAAACTGGACCGACGAGTCGTCGGCGTGAGCGACCGGCGCGCGGGGCATCAGGAAAGACGCGGCCAGAAGAAGGGCCGTCGAAAGCTGTAGCAGCGACGAGCGGACACGAATCACGGCGAAGGGACCTCCAGGCGAAACAGGTCTGCCAATCCGTCGGGATGAGCCGGTTTGGCGGTGGCGCGAGTATCCGGTAGCCCGACCCGAGGTAACCGGTGATCGGGATCGTCACGCGTCCGAGCGGCGGATCGAACCAACAGCTGGACAGCGCTGGACCGGCAGTGGAGCGGGGGAGGTACCGGCCGAGTCATTGTAGCAGATACGACGAATGGTGCAACCGTCAGGATGGCTTACGCGCGCACATGATCCCGCCGTGGCGCGGTAGATTCGTCCCACCTGCCGCGCGGCGTCGCGCGAGCCCCGCGGTGAGAGCCGACAGGTACCTACGTGGGAGTAGGACCCTCGGTCTATCCACTTATGTCCTACTCCAGGTAGCCAAGTCGGGCGATGTTGGGCCCCGGGGGAGTGACGTAGCCTGAGATCAGGCGACTCACGAGCGTAGATCTCCCGAGGTGTGACACCGTGCGACGATCCCTCATGTGTGCTCTCGTGCTGGTCAGTGCCTTGACGCTGCTCGGCGGCAGAACGGCCTACGCGGACAGCCCCGAGCAGCAGGTACTCGATCTGGTCAACGCACAGCGTGTCCAGCGTGGTCTGCCTCCGCTCATTGTCTCGGCGGAGCTGACCAGGGCGGCGGAGTCCTACGCGGCGGCGATGGCGGCGGGCCGCTTCTTCAGCCACACCGCGCCCGATGGGTCGACCTTCATCTCCCGGGTCGAGGCAGCCGGTTATCGGGATTGGGATTACCTGGAGGAGAATCTGGCGGCCGGCCAGACGAGTCCCCAGCAGGTCGTCGATGCCTGGATGGCGAGCCCCGAGCACCGCGCAAACATCCTCTCGTCACACGTTCACGAGATTGGCGTCGGCTACGTCAGCCTTCCGGGCTCTGTCTACGGCAACTACTGGGTCCAGGAGTTTGGCGATCGGCCGGGTATCAGCCTGACCTCATCATATCAGGCGCCGTCAGCGCCTGCAGCGGGCGCGCCTGGAAGCAGCTCTCCCGCGCCGGTGACTACGCCAGTCACCGCGCCTGCCACGGCGACGAACCTGGCTCCCTTGACCTGGCTGGCTCCCACTGGTCACGTCGTCAGCGGCGACTGGCTGAGCTTCGTTCGCAGTCACGGCAACGTCGACAACTTCGGATTACCCCGAAGTGACGCGGTCGACGATCCGCTCAGCCCGGGCCAGCGTGTCCAGTACTTCCAGCGCGCGGTGCTGGAATATCACCCGGAGAATCCGCCGGGCTTCCGGATCCAGCGGCGCCTCCTGGGTGATCTTCTCTATCCCGGCGCCGATCCGCCGATCAGCCCCGACGATGCGCCGCCAGGCCCATCGCAGTACTTCCCGTACTCGCCGGATCGACCGACCGGCCTGGGTCACTTCGTCGCGAACTACACGCGGACCGGGCAGCCGATCTATTTCAAAGACTATTTCGACAGCCACGGCGGCGTCGCGGCATTCGGCTATCCCAAAGAGGAGCCGAAGCTCCGCGATGGCCTCTGGACGCAGCGCTTCCAGGCGGCAGTGTTCCAGTACCACCCGGAGTATGATCGCGATGGCTTCGTGCCAGGAACCACTGTTCCTCTGCGAACATACCGGGTTCAGCTCGAGCTCCTCGGTGACGAGTACATCAAGGTGATGGGCCTCCCCTTCAACTGATGATCTCGGTCGGGATCAAAAGCCGCGATCGAGCGATCAATTGTGCTCGGCCACGTCAGGAGCGATACGTCCTCGGTCACCGGTGCGGAGCGGACTGCCGATGTTCGTGCTCGCCGGTCGAATCCAACGCCCAATCGTCGGGCCCTCGCTATAATAGTGCTCAGTCGAGCCCGAAGCGCGGTCCACCTGACGGCTTCCCCGGTATCGTTGCCTGATGAGCCCGGTGCCGCGCCCCATGGCCTGACGTCGACCGGGAGGTACTTGGCGGATGTCTATCGGACAGCAGGGGCTAACTCCGCCGCTGCGCGGAATTCGCGTCCTCGATCTCGGGCGGCACCTGGCCGGGCCGACCTGTGCGATGTGGCTGGGCGACCTCGGAGCTGACGTCATCAAGATCGAGAACCCCGAGCAGGGCGAGGATGGTCGGAGCTCCGGCCCCCCCTTCTTCAATGGAGAGAGCGCGTTCTTCCTGTCGGCGAACCGCAATAAGCGCTCGTTGGCGCTGGACATCAAGCGACCCGAGGGGCAGGAGATCTTCCGCCGGCTGGCCGAAGCTGCCGACGTCGTGGTAGAGAACTTCCGCCCGGGCGTGATGGATGCGCTTGGCATCGGGTACGCTGCCATGGCGGAGCGGAACCCGCGCATTATCTACTGCTCGATCTCTGGCTATGGTGCCGACGGGCCGCTCGCCGAGCGCCCGGGCCTCGATCAGATTATCCAAGGCACGAGTGGCTTGATGAGCGTCACCGGTTTCGAGGGCAGTCCGCCGGTGCGCGTCGGCATCCCGATCGCCGATCTGCTGACCGGTCTGTTCGGGGCGTACGGCATTCTCGCCGCGCTGCAGGCACGCGAGCGCACCGGTCGCGGTCAGGTCGTGAACACCTCGCTTCTCGAGAGCATGGTCGGCATGCTCTCTTTCCAGGCGGTCCGCTACCTGAATGGCGGAGGTGTGCCGCCTCCGGCCGGCAACCATCACCCGATCAATGCGCCGTACGGCGTCTACCGGACGCGGGATGGCTACATTACGCTCGGCGCGACCGGTGACAAGCGCTGGCGCACGTTCTGCCACCTGCTGGGCGCCCCGGAATGGATCGACGATCCGCGATTCGCGACCAACGGCGCTCGCCACGAAAATCGGTACGTGCTCGCCGAGGTGATCGAGGAGAAGCTCGGCGCCCACACCTCGGACGAGTGGGAGCAGATTTTCAATGCGAACGGCATTCCCTGTGGCCCGATCTACGCGATGGATCAAGCGCTGGAGCATCCGCAGGTGCGCCACCGCCAGATGGTCGTCGAGCGCGACCACCCGACGATGGGCACGGTTCGGCTCCTGGGGCTCCCGGTCAAGCTGAGCCAGACGCCCGGCGTGGTGGACCGCGTGCCACCGCTTCTCGGCCAGCACACCGACGAGATCCTGCGCGAGATTGGCTTTGGAGACGCGGATTTGACCCGTCTGCGCGAATTGAAAGTCATTCGTTAAGCGGAAAACGTAAGGCGTAAAAGGCAAAACGCAAAACGTGAAACGTAAGGCGTCCGTGCGAATCACAGACCTAGCGATTCGGGAGCCGATCTCCGTCATGCACCATTACGCTTTCCGTTTCACGTTTCACGGCTGACGTTTGACGCCAGACAAGATCTTAGGAGAAGAGATGGAAACGGGCACTTCTGACGTGCTCTTCGAGCGACGCGGACCGGTGGCGTGGGTGACGTTCAACCGCCCGCGGTCCCGCAACGCGATGACCTTTGCGATGTACGATCGGCTCAAGGAGATCTGCGACGCGGTCGAGGCCGATCCCGCGGTCCGCGTGCTCGTGCTGACCGGCGCGGGGGATAAGGCGTTCGTCGCGGGGACTGACATCAGCCAGTTCCAGACGTTCACCGATCCGCAGCACGCGCTCGCCTACGAGGAGCATCTGGACGGGGTCATTGGTCGGCTCGAGGCGCTCGCCCGACCGACGATCGCGGCGATTCGCGGCTACGCCGTCGGCGGCGGCGCGAGCATGGCCCTCGCCTGTGATATGCGCTTCTGTACGCCGGATGCGCGTCTGGGCGTGCCGATCGCGCGTACCCTGGGCAACTGCCTCTCGATGACCAACTACGCGCGCCTGATCGACCTCATCGGACCGGCGCGGGCGAAGGAGCTGATCTTCCTTGCCAAGATGATCGAGGCGGATGAGCTGAAGGCGATTGGCCTGGCGAACGAGATCGTCGCGCCGGAAAAGCTCGAGAGCCGCGTCCAGGAGGTCGCCGAGCAGATCGCCAGCCACGCGCCGCTGACGATCCAGGTGACCAAGGAGGCGATCCGACGGATCCAGGCCCATCGCCGCCTGCCCCGCGCCGAGGATCTCGTCCTCAAGGCCTACATGAGCGAGGATTTTCGCGAGGGCGTCCGCGCGTTCCTCGAGAAGCGCAAGCCGGCGTGGCAGGGGAAGTGACAAATCGAGACGCGGGTCACCACTGCCTCCCCGGCGCAGGTATCGCGGCCGCGCGGCATTCAGGCCGCAGAGCGGGCCGGGGCTGGCGCGTCGCCATTTGGCGCCGGGCTCGCGGGATGAAGGATCTCGTCGTAGACACGCGCGGCGGTCGCCCGGCACTCGTCGGCTTCGGCTTCGCCCATTGGCGCGAGTCTCAGCCACTCCATCGCCGCACGGCACCACGCTTCATACGCCTCGGGGGCTGTCTCGGCGAGTGCCTGGCTCACCAGCGCGGCCTGACGCCGACTCTCCGCGAGCTCGGCCTCGTGGATTGCCGTGAGCTGGGCCAGCGCTTTCTGCCGCTCCTCTGGCGTCGCGGCGCGGGCAGCGACGAGCATGGCACGTGCACGCTCGGCTGCAAAGAATGGCGCCTTCGTGCGTCGCCAGATTTCCTCGGCGATGAAGGCCAGTACGTCGCCGGACGGCCGCACTTTCAGACCGTTCCAGACCGAGAGATCCTCAAGCATTGTCGTCAGTCCTCCTTGACTAAGGGCGGCACCGTTGGCCTGCCACGTGTCTGGATCTGATGCGCGGTGTGACCGGTCGCGGCGCGAAAGGGCGATGGGTGCGATGTAGACCCGCGACGGGCCGGATGGCGGTGGGCGCGTCGCGAGGGGGGCGAGGAGGTCCTCCGCACCACGTACGGTCTCCTTAAGTTGACAGTAATACGAATGACTGGGATTTGCAATATTCGGCTGTGGCCAGGGAGGAATCGGATGGATTACGACGTCGTCCTTCGGGGCGGCACGATCTACGATGGCAGCGGGCGACCCGGATTCGTCGGAGACGTCGGCATCGTCGGAGACTCGATCGCGGCCGTGGGCGAGCTGAGTCAGGCGCGCGGGCAAATCGACGCTGACGTGACCGGGCTGGCGGTAGCGCCGGGGTTCGTCAACATGCTGAGCTGGGCGACCGTGTCGCTGATCGCGGATGGCCGATCGCAGAGCGACATTCGCCAGGGGGTCACGCTCGAGGTCTTCGGCGAGGGATGGTCGGAAGGGCCGCTGACCGAAGAGATGAAGCAAGAGATCGTCGCGCATCAGGGCGATATCAGGTACGAGGTACGCTGGACGACGCTCGGCGAGTACCTGGATTACCTCGTCGCGCGCGGTATTTCGCCGAATGTCGCCTCGTTCGTGGGGGCGACGACCGTTCGGATCAACGTGCTCGGCTACGAAGATCGCCCGCCGACGCCGCCCGAGCTCGATCGGATGCGTGGGCTGGTGCGCCAGGCGATGGAAGAAGGGGCAGTCGGACTCGCCTCGTCGCTGATCTACGCGCCTGCCTTCTACGCCGGTCCGTCGGAGCTGACCGCGCTGGCCGAGGTCGCCGCGGAGTACGGCGGTCTCTACATCTCACACCTGCGGAGCGAGGGCAACCGCCTGCTCGAAGCGCTCGACGAGCTCATCGCGGTCGCGCGGGCGACCGGCGTCGCCGCCGAGGTCTATCACTTCAAGGCGGCGGGACAGCAGAACTGGCACAAGCTCGACGCGGCGATCGAGAAGATCGAGGCGGCGCGGGCCGCGGGGCTCCGGATCACCGCGGACATGTACACCTACGCCGCCAGCGCGACCGGGCTCGACGCGGCGATGCCGCCCTGGGTGCAGGAAGGCGGGCACCGTGCCTGGGTCGAGCGCCTGAAAGATCCGGCCATCCGCGAGCGGGTCAGGCGCGAGATGTCGACGCCCAGCGACGCCTGGGAGAATCTATACCTCGCGGCCGGCTCGGCGGAGAACGTGCTGCTCGTCGGCTTCAAGAGCGAGGCGCTGAAGGCGCTGACCGGCAAGACCCTGGCCGAGGTCGCGGCGCTGCGCGGTACCTCGCCCGAGGAGGCTGCCATGGACCTGGTCGTCGAAGACGATAGCCGCGTCGACACGGTGTACTTCATGATGTCCGAGGAGAACGTGCGCAAAGAGATCGCCCTTCCCTGGGTCAGCTTCTGCTCGGACTCGCCCTCGCTGGCCCCGGAGGGTGTCTTTCTGAAGTCGAATCCGCACCCGCGCGCCTACGGCAGCTTCGCGCGGCTCCTTGGGCGGTACGTGCGCGACGAGAAGATCATTCCCCTCGAAGAAGCAGTCCGCCGCCTGGCCGCGCTTCCCGCCCAGAACCTGCGGCTCGACCGTCGGGGCATGCTACGGCCGGGCTACTTCGCCGACGTAGTCGTATTCGATCCGGCGACGATCCAGGATCACGCTACCTTCGATCGTCCGCACCAGTACGCCACCGGCGTCCAGCACGTCTTCGTGAACGGGCAGCAGGTGCTCAAAGACGGCGAGCACACCGGGGCGACGCCGGGACGGGTGGTACGCGGACCAGGCTGGCGGCGCTGACGCCACGTCCTCGCGGAAAAGGCAGAACGTCGAGTCGGAGATTCTCATCAATTTCCAATCTTTCTCCGCTACGATTGTCCCGAGACGAGCGCGGGATACCCGCGTATTGCCTTCGATAAGGGAGACCAAGTGTGAGCAATCTGATGCAGCGCACCGGCGATATTACGGGACGATCGGGGGGAAGCACCGGGCCGTCATCGGGCGGGTTTGCTGGATCGTGGCGGCCTTTGCTGCTGGGTATCGTCGTCGGCGTCGTCACGGTGATTGGCATCGGGCTGGTCGTCGGTGGCCCTCTGATCATCGCCCATCGGAACGATCTTCCCCTGGAGCGGCTCTACGGCAACTACGCCGTCTCGATGGTTGCCCGTCTCAGCGCGGGTCATGAGCAGAACCCGGTCGCCGGGAACCGGCGCGCGATGGTTACTGGTCGCGAGGCCTACACCGGGTCCTGCGCGCAATGCCACGGCGCCAAAGGCGATGGGCGCGGCGTCTTCGGCCAGGCGACCTACCCGCAGGCGACCGATCTCACGAGCCACGACGCGAAGGAAAAGACCGACGCGGAGCTGTTCTGGATTACCAAGAACGGACTGAGCTTCACTGGCATGCCCGGGTTCGGCGATCAGTACGACGATCAGCAGATCTGGGCGCTCGTCGCCTACATCCGTGCCCTGCAGAACGGCCAGTCGCAAGCGATCGCGGTGCCGACGCCGACGAGCGAGCAGCTGGCGATGGCGGATCCATCGGGGAGCGCGGTCGAGCGAGGAGCGGCGGTCTATTACGCGGCCGGCTGTCACACCTGCCACGGTGCCGTGGGGAACGCGCCGGGCGAGCTTGGCCTGTTTGGAGCGCGCGAGGTCGACGAGGCGGTGCGACGAGGACGGCGCGGCATGCCGGCCTACAGTCAGGACCAGATCAGCGATGCCGATCTCGCCGATCTGGCTGCCTACATGAGCACGTTCTCGGGCCAGCGGCAGGGGCTGGCGCCCGGCGAATTCCGCCGGCTCCCGTCGAACGGAGAAGGAAGTCTCTAGCGGGGACGGGCGTCAGGAAGCCGTAATGCGCAAAACGCAAAACGCAAAGCCCACCCGCCCAAACGAGCCTGCATTGCGTCTTGCGCTTTGCTGATTCTGGAAGAGAGACTCGATGATGATGCGAATGACGATGATACGAATGACGACGTGGTCGCGCTGGGGCGCGGCCCTGATGCTCTCGATTGCACTGCTGGTCGTCGGCTGCTCGGCCAGGGCCAGCAATCCCGTGGTGCCCGCGACGCCGAGTGCGCGGACCAGCGCATCGAATCCGATCTCACAGCTCAGCGCGGCGCGTTCGGGTGGTGAGCGCGAGGGCGGTGAAGCCAGCGAAGAAGGTGAAGGCGGTGAAGGCGGCGAGGGAGGCGGCGCCCAGCGCCTATCGATCACGGTGAGCGATTCCGCGGTGCAGCCGAGCGCGTTGACGGCCCGAGCCGGCCTGATCGAGTTCGACATCGTCAATCACGGCCAGAAGGCGCACACCATCAGCGTCACCGGCGGTGAGGACCAGCAGAATCTTGGCAGCGTCGACCCGGGGAAGACCCTCCGCGTGCAGGGAAACCTGCCCCCGGGGACCTACGACCTCGCGATCGATCCCAGCGCCACGCCGCACCCTGGCCCCACGGCGAGCCTGACGGTGCGGTAG
>CADDYW010000127.1 GCA_902810745.1 Chloroflexota bacterium
GCCCCTTGGACTCCTCGACCGTGATCACCCCGTCCTTGCCAACCTTGTCCATCACCTCGGCGATCAGGTTCCCAATCTCCGGGTCCGCCGCCGAGATCGTCGCGATGTGCGCGATATCGTCCTTGCCGTTGATCGCGGTAGCCAGCTCCTTGATTCGTGCAACCGCGGCGGTGGAGGCCCGGTCGATACCCCGCTTCAGAAGCATTGGGTTCGCGCCGGCAGCGACGTTCCGGAGCCCCTCGTTGACGATTGCCTGGGCGAGGACGGTCGCGGTGGTGGTACCATCGCCCGCGACGTCGTTGGTCTTGGTCGCCGCTTCTTTCAGAAGCTGCGCGCCCATGTTCTCGAAGGGATCCGGTAGCTCAACCTCTTTCGCCACGGTCACGCCGTCGTGGCTGACCGTCGGAGAGCCCCACTTCTTGCCGATCGCCACGTTGCGCCCCTTGGGGCCAAGCGTGGTCTTAACCGCCTCGGCGAGGATGTCGACGCCCTTCTTTAGAGAATGGCGTGCCTTTTCGTCGAAAACCAGCTGCTTGGCAGGCATCCCTTCATTTCCTCCTCTCGGATGGTGTGTCAGAAAGAATCGTCGATGAAAGATGCACCGCGCGCGGTCACCGTCGCGCGTGCCTTCCTACGCGAGCTTCACCTGAACGAGCACAGATCGTAGCTGACGATGTAGTGAGCGTTGTATTCCTGGCACGCTCATTCGAGAGTGCGAGTCGCGCGCACAGCATTAGCCGACGATCGCCAGGATATCGGACTCGCGAAGAATCAGGTGCTCTTCGTTGTCGATCTTATACTCGGTACCCGCGTACTTCGCGTAGAGGACGCTGTCTCCAACCTTCACATCCAGCGGAACGCGGGTGCCGTCCTCGAGCACTCGTCCGGGCCCTGTCGCCACGACGGTCCCCTCCTGGGGCTTCTCCTTGGCGGTGTCGGGCAGGACGATTCCGCCCTTGGTCGTCTCCTCGCGGGTCTTTGGCTTTACAACGACGCGATCTGCAAGTGGCTTTAGCTCCATGGACACTCCTCTCCTCATCCGTGCTGAGTGCCGAGGGTCAGGGGCCGAGTCACCGCCGTGCCTTGCTCCGGGAGCGGCGAGCTCGTGCCTGGCGCAGTCGGACTCACCCTGGACCGCTCCCCCAGGCGTTCGCCGATCCGGGCGGTGGGGAGGGAGCTCGGCCCCCACGACTCCGCACTCACTGCTCAGTATTCGTGATCACCATCGGGCCGAACGCCAGGTGATGATGCCAGGCTTGGCCGGTCCGGAGCAGAGTGAGGGAGGTTGTCGTAATCACAGCAGCACGGGCCGCCGTCGGCGCAGCCCGAGCAGCAGTATTCCGCTTGACCGACCCGCGTTGGCAGCCAATCGAAGATGATGTCGCAATTGGCGCAGCGGTGTGCCTCTCCCCGCTCGGTCGTTTCCTGATCGGTCAGGCGACCAGCTGCACTCCGAACGTCGTGATTCGGCGAACGTTGCCTGGCCATCGCTGTACTCTCGGCCGCAGTGTTGCAGCTTGGAATACTACGAACCGCGAGTAAGACTGGCGAAAGAATTATGTTAGAGCGGGATTAGAGGCAGGGGGAACGGAAAGCGTCAGGCGTGAGACGTCAGACGCGAAACGGAAGAAGGTAATCACGCGCAGGCCGTCTCCAGACCGTCGCCCGCTCGCATGCCGGCACCGCTCCAATTCACCGCCCATCGCACTGTACCCGGAGGCTTTGTGTTGGACATCTTGCGCCTCGCGTCTTACGGGCCGGCCGTCACCACCACGATCTGATCAGAACTGAAATAGCGTGCCGCCGCGTCGTGGACCTGATCAATGGTGATGCTGTTGATAATGCCCGGGTACCGATCCAGGTAATCTAGCCCGAGGTCATACATCTCGATGCTCTGAAGAATCTGGGCGACTCCTCCATTGGTCTCCAGCGAGAGGGGCAGAACCCCGGTGAGGTAGGCCTTTCCATCGGCGAGTTCGTCCTCGCCGACAGGCTGGCTGCGAATCCGGTCGACCTCGGCCAGGATGCTTTCGATCGCGCGCTCGACGTTGACGGGATTGACCCCCGCGCGTACCTGCCATGGTGCGGGCCCCAGCGATGCCTCCACGTCACTGTACACGTAATAGGCCAGCCCTTGCTCATCGCGCACCCGCGTGCCGAGGCGTCCATACAGGCCAAGGCCGCCGAGGATCAGATCGGCCATGCTCAAGGCATAGAAGTCAGGGTCGGACCGCTTCAGCGACGGGCGCCCCAGTGCGATGTCGGTCTGGGTCTTTCCCGGGAGGAGGAAGTCGCGGCGAATCACGCCGTTCGGCGGCGCGACGTCCGGGACGACGAAGGGGGCGGACGGTCCAGTCGCGTTCCAGCCGGTGAATGCTCGTGCGATCTTCTGGACGAACTCTTCGAAGCTGACGTCGCCCGCGACCGCGATGCTCATCCGATTCGGCTGAACGTAGCGCCCGTGAAAGCTGGCCAGATCATCACGCGTCAGGCTCGCGACCGAGGCTTCATTCCCCATGACCCAGTGGTGGTAGGGGTGATCGGCGGGGTAGGCGAGCTCGCGAAAGTGTCGCTCGGCGGTGCTCCGGGTATCGTCCTGCTGCTCGCGCAGGCGGGCGAGCACCTCTCCACGTAGCTTCTCCAGCTCCGGGGGCGGGAAGATTGGCTGGCGGACGACCTCCGCCATCAAGCCGATCAGCATGTCCAGATCGTCGCGCAGACAGCGGCCGCTGATCTGGATGGTGTGCTCCTGCCCGTCAACGCTCAACGAGGCGCCGACACGGTCGGTCATCTCGCTGATCTGCTGGAACGTATGGTGGCTTGTCCCGCGCTGCATCATCCGCGCGGTGACGTAGGCCAGGCCTTCCTTCCCCGGCGGGTCGTACATCGCTCCCGCCTGGAGGCTCGCCCGAATCACGACGGCTGGTGTCAGCGGTCGCTCGTGTCCGAGAATCGTGATGCCACTGGGCAGGCGTACCCGCTGAATTGCCAGGGTCGTTCCTCCACTCACGGCGCCGCCTGACGGGGCGACACGGGGCGTGGACGACTCCCGCATCGGGTTACCGCGTCGTCCGCCCGCCCACTCCGGCACCGGGTGGTAAGGAGGGAGAAAGAACGGACGACTGGCACGCGCCGTCGCGGCAGACGTGTCGTTTGCGCCGCTCGTCTCCGTCGGTTCAAACCAGCCGACTGTTCGGTTGGTCGGCGTCAGATAGGTCTGGGCCACCCGCTGGACGTCGGCCGCGCTCACCGCGGCGATACGATCGACGAAGTCGTCCAGCATGGTATAGCGATTCACCATCTCCAGATCCCCAAGCCAGTACGCCTGGTTCGTGACCCCCTCCGAGGCGTAGGTGAACTGCGCTCGGACCTGTTTTACCGCCTTCTCCACCTCCTCCGGGCGCACCCCTTCGCGCGTGATGCGCTCGACCTCCAGGAAGATCGCGCGCTCGACCTCTTCGAGCTTGGTCGCAGGACGGAGGCTGGCCGAGATCTCGAACAGATACGGATCGCGCGTCAGCCCAAAGGACGAGCTGGCCGTGGTACAGAGTCCGGTATCCACCAGCAGGCGATAGAGCCGCGAGCTTCGTCCCATGGTCGTGTCGCGCCCGGCGAATAGCCCCATGGGCTTGGCGCCCGAGAGGATCGCATCCAGGACGAACAGCGGGTAGACGTCCGGATTGCTTGCCGCGGGCGCGTGATAGGCCGCAGTGAAGTAGCAGGTGGGGCCGGGCCGTCGGACGATGACCCGTCGCTCGCCCTCCTGAGGCGGCTCACAGGAGCGGACGGCTGGAACCGACGGGCCCGCGGGAATTGGCCCAAAAAGCTCCTCGATCCGTCCGAGCAACGCCTCGGTCTCGAAATCGCCCACGGCGACGACAACCGCGTTGTTGGGTGCGTAGTGCGAGCGGTACCAGGAGTACAGATCTTCGCGGGAGATCGAGAGAAGATCACACTTCCAGCCGATGACTCCCTGGCCGTATGGGTGCACTTTGAACGCGGCGGCCGTCACTTCCTCGTCTAGGTGGAACGTGGGGAAGTTCTCGCTTCCTTCGCGCTCGGAGATGATCACGGTGCGCTCACTCGCGACCTCCTGGGGATCGAACGTCGAGTTGACCATGCGATCCGCCTCGATCCGCAGGGCGAGGTCGAGGCGGTCGCTCGGCAGCGTCTCAAAGTAGGCGGTGTAGTCGATCCAGGTGAATCCATTCAGCGTACCGCCGTTCTTCGAGACCAGGCGAAAGATCTCGCCCTTGCCCAGAGATGGCGTGCCCTTGAACATCATATGCTCGACCCAGTGCGAGATGCCGGTGATCCCGGCCACCTCGTTGCGCGAGCCAACGCGATACCACACCCAGAACGTCGCGACCGGCGCGTCGTGGACCTCGCGGGTAATCACCATCAAGCCGTTGCCGAGGGTCCGGGCCTGGACGGGGTAAGCCACGGTCTGATCCTCCTGACGGTTCACAGTCAATCGATCGGCAGCGCTGCCGTCTGCCGGATTATAGCATCCCCTTTGACTGTCCCGGCTCGGCGAGATAGCAAGATGGCGCTCGAGCCTCTCCATCCACCCGGCCTGCTCACGCGGTCGTGGAGCCCCCCTGGTGGGATCGCACGTTCATTGCTCAAACACGCCCGGTGAGTGCGCGGGTGGCCCCTCTTGATCCAGCAGCCGTTGCAGCCGCTCGTAGAGGTGGGGTGGGGTGTCACTCTGATAGACGTAGATGTTCTGAATCGAGCGGGTATCAGCGCTCGTCCCGCCGCCGCTCACCGAGGAGACCCCCAGCGCGGTGTTGCCAAAGTTGGCCAGGTTCAGATACTCGCTCGCGGACGTCGCCTCGTAGTGGACCGGTACCGCGCGCAATTCGTCGTCGCTCCAGCCCATCAGGCGAACCCACTGGTGCGTGCGGCCATAGTCGTAGAGTGTCAGGGCAAACTGTTCCTTTTGCATCGTTCCCCTCCTCGCCCGATACCGAGGGGCGGGCAGAAGATGTGCCAGGCGTGGAGAGGTCTGCGGCCAGGCGCCGCGAACGGGGAGGAATGATGGCGAACGGCGCGAACGCCGGTGAGGCGCCTGGCCGACGAAAGGGAGAAGCCCGTTGAAACTGTCGGTGCGTGACATCCGCCGACCCCGCCGATCGACAGCAACCAGAGGGGAAGTCGGGGCGCACGCGGTAGGATGATCGATTACGGGGCGGCGCAGCCAATCCCGTACTCACCGTCCGGGGCAGGCTCCCACGCGTACCCTCGAACGAGGGGCACCTCGTTGATCGCGCCCGTAAACTTCAGCTGGGTATCCTCCGTCCCGGCGACAATGCCGTAGAAGCGGTAACACTCCCGACTCAGAATCTTCGGCTCCTTCGGCTCGAACCTGACGACGACCGTCTCGACAACGCCGCGCCCTCTGACGCGGGCCTGGACCTGAATCCAGGAATAGGTATCTCGGTGCTCAACGGTGAGCGTCTGTCCTTGAAGTAAGATGTTCTGGCCCAGGAACGACTTTGGATCTGAAGCCAGCTCCCGTTGGTCGACATAATGTGAGCTGGTTTTACCTGGCGCGGGTGCTGCCGTCGGCGTGAGTGCCTGCAGCTGAGCGATGGCCTCGCCACGATTCGGATCCCGGTCTCTGCCGTTCTCGAACTGCCGCTCCGCCGCGGTCGTGTCGCCGGTCTTCAATTTCCGATCCGGGGGATGCCAGCGCGGACGTCACGAGGGGAATTCGCGAGCCACCGCGTGCGGCGGACGAGCGTTTACCACCCCAGACGAATCATCTGTTGGGGGTGGGCGTGAGCGCGGCCTTGAGTAGCTCGGTTGCCTGGTGCGCGGACGTATTCCAGGCAGCCTCCGGGGTAGCGAGCCCCTGCAGGGCGATGCCGAGATAGGCGCGGAAGATTGCCTGCACGTCGGCATTGCGGGTGCGCGCCAGGGGGAACGCGTGAATGTCATCCTCGCGCAGAATTCTGAGGAACTGCCCCATGATCGGACTGTGCTGGAAGACGGGTGCACTGTCTCCCGCGTCGACGTTGGCGGGCAGCAGCCGGAGATAGGCCAGGCCAGCCACCTGCGCATCTTTGTCGGCGAGGTAGTGGATGAAGTCGAGCGCCCAGTCTTTGTGGCGAGACTTTGCGAACAGGCCAACCGCCCCGGCGCTCATCGCGAGCGACGACGACTGCTCCTGGATGTAGGCGGGTATCGACTGCACGGTGTAGCTCAAGCCTTTCTGATCGGCCGTGACGCTCAGCTCTGGCCCAAAGAGAAGCATGGCAGTCTGGCCCGAGAGCCAGTGATCGATCAGGACCGAGTCCGGGGCGGTGGCCGCCCCCTCCGACGCGTAATTCTGTGAGAGCCGCGCCAGGTAGCTGATGGCGCTCAGCCCGGGTGGCTGGTTCCAGGTCGCCTCATCGCCGGTGTCGTTGAAGAAGGACCCGCCGGCTGACCAGAGGAAAGGCGCGTATCGCATCTGGCCACTCAGCGGGGAACCGCTGCCGAACACGTCGAATCCGAAGCGCTGGCGAGTGCGATCGGTTAGCTTCCGAGCAGCCGTCTCGAAGGTCGACCAATCGCGAAGGGTATCGTCGACGCTTAGCCCGCCCTCTTGAAAGCGCCGCTGATTACGGTAGAGGCCGAGACAAGAGAGAAATATCGGCAGCGCGTAGACCTGGTCGAGGAAGATGTGAGGGGTAAACGCCACCGGAACGATCTTGCGGGTCAGCGAGCTAACGTCAAGCGGATCGACCACCTGAGCCTCGCCGAGCACACAGCCCCAGTCGGTATAGGCGACGTCACCGGCCTCGCCGGCCCTGGCTGCCGCGATCTCCTGCCGGGTGAGATCATCCGGCGGCGCGACACGGTGAACCAGTGTGATCTCCGGGTGAGATGCCTTCCATCGCTCGAGAATCTGGCTCCAGCCCATCGCCGCGTTCCAGGAAGGACTACCGGTCGGTGCGGACTCGAGCGTCTGGGCTGGCGGGGCGATCGGGGTAAACCACTGCAGGACACTCGGCGGAGGCGCGGCCCCCGCAGATTGCTGGGCCTGACCCACCACCTCGTGGGCCAGGGCCGACAGGTCGGGCGCAGGAACCCGCGGCAGCGCCGTGCAGCCTCCCGCGATCAGCCCGGCAAGGCCGACCCCCGCCAGGCTGGCCACGCGCGCAAGCAGACGCCGACGCGAAAGCGCGAGCGGCGCGCCGTCTGGGGACGTCGGACGGCGCGTGCCGGGCGTGGACACGGTGCACTTGGCCGAGAGATCAGAACTCATCGAGTCTCTGCTGCGGGTCATCGAGATACGTTGCTCGCTTGCCTGGCATGAATTATACCACGCCCTCGTCGGCAAGGATCCCCCGGAATCACGGTGGTACCACGTTCGCGATTCTCCGAGAGTTGTGCTTTCGTGATCCTCCCGTGTTTGATGCTATACTGAAACGCGACTTTGGGTTAAGTGTCAACCCTACGCGTGGGCCAGGGCGGAGCTTCCGTGGGTGGGCCGGGCTTGCGCAACAAACCCGGGCCGATTCCGAGCCGTTTCTACCCTGGACCGACTGTAGCTGTCGAGGAAGCCGGCTGCTGTGAACCTGGATTCAACGCTGATCCCTGCTGAGATGCCCGACGGGATTTTCGACGAGAACCGGCCAGCCGTCACCGTGCGTGACGTGCTGCGCCTGGCCTTGCCCGCGGGAACGACCGTCGTCGGCGGCGACAGCGGGCTGGACCGCGCCGTGACCTGGGCCCGCTTGATCCACCTCGATTACCCGTCCTTTGAGCGTCTCGAGGCTGGCGAGCTCGCGCTCGCCGCGCTGCCGGTCCAGAGCGAAGGTCCCCACGCGCTGCTCGCCGGTATCCTCCAGACCCTCGCCGGACGGGGCATCTCTGGCCTGGCGGTCTCCGGCCCGGTCCCACCCGGTGCACAGGCGCTGGCCGATGCCATCGGGACGCCACTCCTGATCATGCCTGCGAACGCCCGCCTCGCCGAGATCGAGAAATCGGTGATTGGCCTCGTCATCAACCGCCGTGCCGAGCTGGAGCAGCGCGGCGTGCAGATCTACCGTCGATTGGCTCAGCAGACGATCGAGAACCGCGGTATCGAAGCGATCATCGAAACGCTTGCCGAGATCACGGGGAAGCCGGTCGCCGTCGAGGATCGCTCCGGGGAGCTCGAGCTCTATCACAGCCCGCCACGCTGGTCGATCAATCGTGACGAGCTCGTGGCGGCGCTGCGCCAGCCGTCTGCGAAGGAAGAGTGGCTGGCGGGCCAGTCGCTCTCGAGCACCTCGCCCCCCATCGCACGCTGGCCGCTGGCCGCTCCTGGCTGGGCGCGCTTCATCGCCCCGATCGTTGTCAGCGGCACGCCGGTGGCGTTCCTCTCGATCATCGGCCGCGACGACGAGCTAGACGAGATCGACCGGGTCGCGGCGGGCCGAGCGGCGGCGGTCTGCGCGCTCGAGATCGCCAAGCGACAGGCGATCAGCGAAGCCGAGAGACGCATTCGCAGCGACTTCCTGGACGATCTGTTCGCCGGCCATTTCACCTCGGAAGCCGCAATCATCAGCCGGGGCCAGCTGCTCGGGTTCGATCCGCTCAAGCAGTATGCCGTTGTCATCTTCGAGCTCGATACGTCGTCGGCGTACCTCGACTGGATCAGCAGCCACAACGAGCAGTACACGACGCAGCTCCGACAGGCATTCGGCCGTGGGCTGACCGAGGAGGTGGCGCGGGTGAACCCGGGCGTTCTCCTGCGGATCAATACCGAAAGCGCGGCGGCGCTCTATCCCCTCGATTTCGAGGGAGGCATGGCCGCCGTGCGGGAGCAGGTCGAGCAGATCCGCAGCCGGGTGACCGCGCGCCTGGATGGCGTAACCGTCTCGGCCGCGCTGGGGCGCCTCTATCCGCGCGTTCTGGATGCGCCGCGGGCCTATCGCGAGGCCGAGCAGGCGCTGATCATCGCCATGCGGCTCTTTGGACCCAATCGGACAACGGCGTTCGACGACCTGGGGATCTACCGCCTCCTCTTCCACCTGCACGGGACGCCCGAGCTGGCCAGCTTCTACGAAGAGACGCTCCAGAAAGTTCTCGATCACGACGAGCGGCACGGGAGCGAGCTCGTGCCGACGCTCAAGGCGTTTTTTGCCACGCACGGCAATCTCAGCAAGACCGCCGAGCGGCTCTACCTTCATCGCAACACGGTGAGCTACCGTCTCCAGCGGATCGAGGAGATCACCGGCCTGAGCCTCGACGACGAGGACGACCGTTTCCAGCTACAGCTCGCGCTCAAGCTGAAAGACATCGCGTGAGGTGACATCCGAACACGCGGGGCCGGGGCGTCGAGGCGCCCGTGAGCCGCCGTGCCGGGCGCGTCTTCTACGTCGACGTTGCGACGAAAAACCGCTGGAGGCGCGCGTGCCGTGGTAGAGGCCCGCCCAGCAACGGCTCGGCGTAGGCGCGAAAGGACGGCGTGGGTAGCGCGTCCTCGCCAGGCATGAACTCCGGGGGCAGCAGCTTTTCCACGTTCGCAATCGCGGAGAGCGGGGCGAGGCCAAACTCGCATCGATACTCCGGCCCGGGGCGGCGAATCAGCGTGACCATCTGGTCGGTGGTCCCCGCGACCAGCGCCTCGACGGCACGGCGGCCTGCTTCGTAAGCCTCGGCCAGATCGACCTCGGACTGATGGGCGGTCGACATGCGCTGGATCGTTCCGGGCCGGTCGTAGCGCGCGCGGAGCCCCAGCCGATCCTCGATCAACGCCGCCAGCTTGCGGGCCGGCTCGACCAGCCGACGGTGGCCGAAGCTGTCGCGCACGTCCCGGTCGTGGATCCCGATGAGACCGCCCTTGGGATCCCGAACTGTCTCGGCGACGACGACGATCACGTGGCCGATGCGTCGATACACGGCCTCGACGTCGGCCAGAAACTGCTCCAGGTCCAGCCGACGCTCCGGCGGATAGATCAGGTGAGGGGGGTCACGATCGTCGCGCTTGCCCAGGGCGCTCGCCACGGCGACCCAGCCGGCGTTGCGCCCCATCACCTCGACGATCTTGACCGGATCGACTCGGTGCATCGCCTCGGTGTCGCGTCCCACGTCTTGCAGAACGCTCGCGACGTAGCGTGCGATTGAGCCGTAGCCGGGGCTGTGATCGGTGACGGGGAGATCATTGTCGATCGTCTTGGGGACGGAGATGATGCGCAGCTCCTCGCCGATCTCGGCGGCTCGGGCCGCCAGGGCGTGGGCGGTGTCTGCCGAGTCGTTGCCGCCGATGTAGGCCATGTAGCCGACGCCGAGGCGACGAAGCTGGGCGAGCAGCCGGTCGGGGTCGCCTGGCCCCAGCTTGTAGCGGCAGGAGCCGAGCGCGGCTGAAGGGGTCTGCCGCAACGCCTGGAGTGTCGCGCGGCTCTCTCGTCCGAGATCGACGACCTGTCCCTCCAGCAGTCCTTCGACGCCGTCGATCGCGCCAAGAACCTCGGAGATGTCTGACTGCTCGAAGGCAGCGTCGATGACGCCGAGCAGCGAGCTATTCATCGCCGCGGTCGGGCCACCAGACTGGCCGACGAGCAGGCGCGATGCCATCGTCCTCCCCCCTCCTTCCCCGAAGCACAGCAATGCCCCGAGTAACCTTTCGCTTCCCCTACTCAGCTCCTCGGGGCAGGCCGGACACCGCCAATGAGAGCAATGATCAGGTTCCTTCAGGCGGTGCCAGATGGCGGAGCACCTTTCGTTGGACCAGACGCGGTTACTCCAGATCCGATTGGAGCGGCCGGGGCCATTCCAATCGGCCCTTGTACGAGGCGCGCTCGGACGAGCCTGTCCGATGCCTCGTGCCCACTTTGCCGATCGAGCGATTGTCCAACGTCTCTCAGCAAAGCGGGTAATTAACATAGCATGTCTCCGGCCGCTCGTCAAATTTCTCGAACCGCGGTGGGGCCGGGTGAGGCGCGCGCCAGTCTTTCCGGATGCCCGCGCTCTCCTTGCCTCGTCCCTACCCTTTGACGGCGCCGGCGGTCATGCCAGCGACGAAGTACTGGGCGAAGAAAGAGTACAGGAGGGCCACCGGTACCGAGCCGAGCAAGGCGCCAGCCATCAGCTCGCCCCAGAAGAAGACGTCGCCGCGGATCAGGTCGCTGCTCACGCCGATGGGGATCGTCTTGATGGCCGAGTTCTGCAGGAATACCAGCGCGTAGATGTACTCGTTCCACGAAAGCGTGAAGGCGAACATGCCGGCGGAGAGGATGCCGGGGAGCGCGAGGGGGATGACGATACTGACCATTGCTCGGAGCCGCGAAGCTCCGTCGATCAACGCGGCCTCCTCCAGCTCTCCCGGGATTCCCCGAAAGTAGCCCATCAGAAGCCAGGTCGCGAACGGGATCATGAACGTCGGGTACGTGAGAATCGCCGCCCAGAGCGAGTTGAGCAGGTGAAGCTGCCCGATGACCTGGGCGAGGGGCAGGAAGAGGAGGGTGGGCGGGACGAGGTAGGTGATGAAGATGCCCCAGCCCAGCGCCGTCGATCCACGGAACCGCAGGCGGGCGAGGGCGTAGCCGGCGATCACACTGCAGAAGACGGAAATCGCCGTGGCGATGATCGCGACCAGTGCCGAGTTCCACGACCAGACCAGAAACAGCGTCTGGGTGAAGAG
>CADDYW010000128.1 GCA_902810745.1 Chloroflexota bacterium
CCCGATGACCTGGGCGAGGGGCAGGAAGAGGAGGGTGGGCGGGACGAGGTAGGTGATGAAGATGCCCCAGCCCAGCGCCGTCGATCCACGGAACCGCAGGCGGGCGAGGGCGTAGCCGGCGATCACGCTGCAGAAGACGGAAATCGCCGTGGCGATGATCGCGACCAGTGCCGAGTTCCACGACCAGACCAGAAACAGCGTCTGGGTGAAGAGATTGACGTAATGGGCAAGGGATGGCGCCTTGACGTAGAATGGGCTGTTCGCCAGGTTGTACAGCTCCGAGTCGGGCTTGAGCGACGTGACCAGCATCCAGTAGAACGGGAACAGCATGAAGATCAGGAAGAGAATCGCCGGAATCAGGACGGTGACCACGTAGATCACCGTTCGCCTTCGCGGGGCACGCGCGGCCATCGTGAGCATCGGATTACTCCTGACGCAAGCTGAGTAGCGTGAAGAAGACGATGATGCACAGGATCGGGAACATGAAAAGCGAGATGGCTGCTCCTTCGCCAATCTGGGTACCCTGCAGTCCCACCTGGTAGGCGTAGGTGGCGAAGACCTGAGTGCTGTTGGTCGGGCCACCGCGCGTCAGGATGAAGATGATCTGGAAGTCGGCGAAGGTCAGAATCAGCGAGATCAGCACGACCACGGTCATCACGGGCCGCAACAGCGGCAGCGTGATCTGCCAGAACCGATGGATCGAGCCCGCTCCGTCGATCGACGCGGCTTCGTACAGCTCCTCTGGAATTGCCTGCATCCCCGCCAGCAGGGAGATGCCGAAGAATGGAATTCCGCGCCAGATATTGACGATCATAATCGAGATCATCGGGAAGGGGGCCGTCCCCAGCCAGTTCGGGCAGGTACCGGGGTGACACAGCCCGAGATGGATGCCAACCCAGTTGAAAACGCTGTAGGTGGCGTCGAACATCCAGAGCCAGGCGAGCGTGCTCAGCACCGTGGGAACGACCCACGGCAGCAGCATCGCCGCCCGCATGAACTGCCGGAGCGGAAGCGGGTTGTTCAGCACCAGCGCCATCGCGATTCCAAGGGTTCCCTTGAAGATGACCGTGACGAATGTGTAGAGGAACGTATTGACGACGGTCTGACGAAAGATCGAGTCCTGGAGCAGCGTGGCGAAGTTCTGCAGTCCGACGAACTTGCCAGCGTTTCCGATGGTCGCATCACTCAGGCTCAGCCAGATGCCGTACAGGAACGGGTAAGCGACGAAGATGAGGAGGATCAGCAGCGTGGGGGTGAGAAGAATCCACGCCAGGGGCATCTCGCGGTTGAGCCACAGCCCGAGCGACATCGACTTTACTCGGGCGGCCGAGATGCTAGCCGATTGCGCGACGCTATCCTTGTTCAGCGCCACCTTTTGCCTCGCTTAAAGTAGGTGGTGGGCGATCGGTGCTGGGCGAGAGGAGGCGGAGGCCAGGCACGTGAGTGGCAGCAGCTCCTCTCCCCGTGGCCAACACCTGATCGCCGACGAGCGCTTAGCCGCCGTAGATTGGCTTCAACTGACTCTCTGCCCAGGTCATCGCGTCTTTGGGCGTGGTGCCCTGGGCGACCTTGGCGAACATGTCGACGATGATGTACTTCGAGAGCGCCTCGGCAGCCTGACGGCCCGGGTTCGCGGGCCAGCCCGGCCAGCGGCTGGCCTTGATCGCATCCTTGAATGGTTTGAGCTTTGGATCGGTATTCCAGACGGGATCGTCGTCGTAGTAATGGAGCGGCCCGACGTTGTAGCCAGCGGACTGACCAAGCCACTTACTGTACTGAGCTGGCTGCATCAGCCAGACGATGAATGCCTTGGCAGCATCCTGATACTTCGACCACTTCATGACCGCGTGCTCGAAGTTGAGCTGGATCTCGTAGCCGGGTAGATCGCTCTTGGGACCTTTCGGCTCGACCGCGTTGTTGGTCACCTTCGCGATGTCGGCGTACTTCTGCTTGGCGACGATGTAGATGCTCGCCCCGTTCTGCGTGGCCGAGATCGTTTGGGCCAGGTACGCGCGGTTGTTGCTCGAGTCATCCCAGGACAGGACGCTCGGGTCGAATGTATCCTTGTACATCTTCGCGGCCCAGGCGAGCGCCGCCTCGGTCTCCGGGCTGTTGATCTTGACCGTCTTGCCGTCCTGGTCGACCTCCTGGCCGCCGAAGTTCCAGAGCGTGCCGTACCACATCGTATTGGCATCGCCGTACGCGTGTCCCATCGCCTGGGCGAGCGGGTGGCCTGCCTTCTTCAGCTGGACGCCCTGAGTGTACAGGTCGTCGAGCGTCTCGGCGAACTTGTCCGAGCCGGTGGCCTCTTTCCACCAGTCCGTGCGGTAGGTCCAGGCGTTAGAGACGACAGTGTAGGGGATGGCGAGCCACTTCCCATTGACGAGGCTGTAGCTCTTCATGAAATCGTAGTAACCACCAAACTTCGTCTCGAGAGTTTTTGCCTCCTCCGACAGATCGATGCAGGCATCGCTGTACAGCCACGGCCAGTTGTACTCCATCTGGATGATGTCTGGACCAGACTGGCTCTGGACGGCTGCGCTCACCTTCGCCTGAAGGTCGTTACCGTTGACGATGTCGATCGTCACTGTTCCGCCGTACTGCTTTCCGAAATCGGCAGCCTGTCTCTTGATCTCGGCATCGGCCTCGGCGACGAAGCTACTCCACTGCAGCAGGTGAAGGTCGAAGCCCTTGGGTACGCTGAGCGAGGTGTTTGAAGCGGCGGCCGGCGTCGTGGCCGCCTGGGAGGCTGGTGTCGCGGTTGCGCTCACGGCCGCCGTCGTCGGCGCGGCGGTTGGGGCTGACGTCGGAGCCGCGGGCGCCGTCGTGGGTGCGGACGTTGGCGCGGCGGCGGCCGGAGCACTGGTTGCCGTTGGGGTGGGTGCGGCGCTGCTGCACGCGCTAAGGAGAAGGGTGAGAGTTCCCGCACCGGCGACGCCGAATCCACGAAGAACATCGCGGCGCGTCATTCGGCGGGCCTGGGAGATGCGCATGCGAGTCAAGAGAACACCTCCTTTGTGCAATATTTGGTATTCGGACCGGGCTTGAATCTAGCAGATGGGGGATAGGCGGTCAAGTTATTTTCGGCCGATCGGCCATCGTGTGGTAGTATCAGCAGGAAGCAATCGACGAGCATCGATCAAGCGGCGAGGAGATCATGACGATCAAGCTTTTGATCTATCCCCCGGAAGACGACAAACTCCCCGAGCGCATTCGCGCGGCTGTGCCCGACGTAGCGATCGTCGTGGCGCGTGATCCGGCCGAGGCGCGGCGCGAGATCGTCGACGCAGACGCCGTCTACGGTCGCGTCGACCGCGACCTGCTGGCGGCGGCGCACCGTCTGCGCTGGATCCAGTCGCCGGCGATTGGCCTCGAGCGGACGATGTTTCCGGAGCTCATCGCGCATCCGGTCGTCATGACCAATCCACGCGGCATCTTTGCCGACGACATCGCCGACCACGTGATGGCGCTGGTCACTGGCTTCGCGCGGCAGATGCCAAGGCTGATCCGCCAGCAGCTTCAGCACCGCTGGACGCACGAGGGCTATCGAGTCATGCACCTGCCCGACTGCACCATCGGGATCGTCGGGCTTGGCGGAATTGGCTCGGCCGTGGCCAGGCGCGCGGCAGCGTTCGAGATGCGGGTCATCGCGGTGGACGCCCGACGGACCGACCGCCCGCCCGAGGTTGCCGAGCTCTGGCCGGCGTCGCGCCTGTACGATCTGCTCGGCCAGTCTGATTTCGTCGTGATCTGCGCGCCGGAGACGCCAGAAACCCGCGGTCTATTCGACTCGGCTGCCTTCAAGGCGATGAAGCCGACCGCCTATCTGATCAACATCGGCCGGGGCAAGATCGTCAAGCTGGACGCGCTGGTCGAGGCGCTGCGCGCGGGTGAGCTGGCCGGCGCCGGTCTCGACGTCTTCGAGGTCGAGCCACTCCCCGCCGATCATCCGCTCTGGGACATGGAGAACGTCGTGATTACCCCGCACGTCGCTGGCGTTGGCCCCTACACCGTTGAGCGTCGCCATCAGGTTCTGCTCGAAAACCTGCGCCGCTTCGTCGCGGGCGAGCCGCTGATCAACGTCGTCGACAAAGCGCGCTGGTTCTGAGCGAAGCAGGAGAGACGGATGGAGGGAACGAGCTTCGTCCAGGTAACGCCGCGGATCTGGAAGCTCGACCTGCCACTCTTCGGTAGGGTGATGCGGGTTGGCGTGTGGCTGGTGGAGGGGGACGACGGCTGGACGATGGTCGACACCGGCCTGCCGAGGGACGCCGAGACGATTCATCGCGCGACCATGGATCGCACCAACGGCCAGCCTCCGGCTCGCATCATTCTCACCCACGGTCACTACGATCACGCCGGAAGTCTTCAGAATCTCTGGCAGCGCTGGTCGGTTCCGGTGCTGGCCCACCACGACGAGGCTCCGTTCCTGACCGGCCAGGCTGGCTACGACAGCGTTCGCCCAGCCTGGTGGGGATACCGAATTCTCCAGACGCTCGCTCGAGGAAGCCGCCCGGCGCCGGTTCCGTCGGTGGATCACCTGATCGACGGCGATGCGATCGCCGGGATGGAGGTGCGCCACGTTCCGGGACACGCTCCGGGCATGATCGCACTGATCCATCGAGGCGACCGAGCCGTCATCTGTGGTGACACCTTCGTCTCTCGAGATGGTCGCCTGCATCCGCCGATTGCCGTCTTTACCCCGGACCGCGCTGGAGCTATCCGTTCCATGCGCACGCTGGCCGAAGAAGACGTCGACCACGTGCTCCCGAGCCACGGCCAGCCGATTCTGGCGAAAGGGAAAGAGGAGGCCCAGCAGGCAGTAGTCCGTTGTACGGGCAGCTCGTGAGCCACCCTCTGAATTCGAGATCTTGATGATTCCTGGTGAACTTTTCCGTCGGCGTCTGCTACTCATTGCTCGGGAGGTGTCACCGACGTGCAGAACGCAGCGACGCGGGAGGTCACCTGGGTGAGCGAGCCGGTTGCCGATCCGGAGCGATGCATTCTCGATCGCATCGCGCGTGGAGACCATAACGCCCTCGCCGAGCTCTACGCCCGCTTTCAGGTCCCGCTCTTTCGGTACCTCGTTCAGCTGACTGGCGACGACGGAGTGGCCGAAGAGGTGCTCCAGGACACGCTGGTCGCGGTCTGGCGGAGCGCGGCGGGCTTCGAAGGACGGTCGACCGTCCAGACCTGGCTCATCGGCATCGCCCGCCGACAGGCGCACAACACGCTCCGACGTCGCGCTTTGCCGCTCGCCGACGTGGCCGAGCTCGAGGTCGTGCCCGCGCGCGGACCGGAGCCGGAGGACGCCGCGCTGGCCCGTGCCGAGCGCGAGGAGTTGGCGGCCGCGCTCCGGTGCCTGGCGCCGGCGCACCGCGAAGTACTGGTGCTCGCCTTCGTCAACGGGCTTTCCTATCGGGAGATGGCGAGGGTGCTCGGCGTGCCGGAGGGTACGGTCAAGAGTCGGCTGAGCAACGCGAAACGCGCGCTTCGGACTCTGCTTGAAACATCGGAGGGGGTGGGATCATGAGGCCAGAAGAGAATTTCGATCACGTCGACGAGTTGCTGCCCGCCTACCTGAATGGCACGCTGGATCGCGTGACGGCCGAGCAGGTGCAACAGCACCTCTTGCGCTGCGCTGCTTGCCGCGTCGAGCTTATGGCGTGGGAGGCAATCGGCGATGGCACGCGGGCGATGGCCTCGCACGTGGCTGTACCCTCGAAGGGGCTGCTTGACCGCGTCTGGGCCGAGCTCGATCGGTCCGACGCTATCGCTTCCCCGGCAGAAGCAGCGCCGTGCGGGCGTCCCGAGCCACTCCGAGTTGCCGCCGGGTCGGACCGGCAGCCTCCCCCGACGCGATGGTATGAAAGGATGACGAGAATGATTTCCTTGCGTAGCCGACGAATCGCGCGACCGGTCTGGGGCGGGATTGCCGCGGCCGCGCTGGCGGGTGTCTTGATCCTCACACCGGTCGGATCGTACGCCGCGGGCCTGATCACGATCTTCCAGCCGACGAAGATCGCCGTGGTTCCGGTGACGACGGACGAGATGAGGAGCCTGCCGGATCTGGAGGACTACGGAACGGTGGTCAAGCCAGCGCACCAGCAGCCGCAGCGGGTGGATAGCGCGGCGGCGGCATCGGCGGCGGCAGGGATGCCGGTGCTCGTGCCGGGGACGCTGCCGGCCGGCATTCCGACGACCGTGACCTACGAAGTAATCGCGAGCCAGAGCGGCTCGTTCACCTTTAGTGCCGCCAAGGCGCGGGCCGCGGCAGCGGCAAAGGGCAAGGCGCTTCCGCCGATGCCCGCGAATATCGACGGCAGCACGATTCAGGTCACAACGGGACCCGCCGTCGTCGCGACCTACGCAGATCGGCAGGCGATCGAGAACGCGCGGGCCCGGGCAGAGAAGACCGAGGATCCGCGCGCGGCAGTGGCCAACGTCGGCCAGATGCTGATCATCGGACAGATGACGGCCCCGGTCGTGAAATCGACTGGCGTCTCGGCGGCCGAGCTGGAGAACTACCTGCTCGAGCAGCCCGGTATCTCGCCCGATCTCGCCAATGCGATCCGAGCGATCGGCGATCCGACCTCGACGCTGCCGATCCTGATTCCAGTCAACAAGGCGAGCTCGCACGAGGTCCAAGTACAGGGCGTGACCGGTCTGGCCGTCGCCGACTCGACCGGTCTTGGCGGCGGGATTATCTGGCAGAAGGACGGCAAGGTGTACGGCGTCGCCGGTACGCTGACCGAGAGCCAGCTCATCGCGGTCGCGAATTCGCTGCACTAATCGGGGATTGGGGGTCAGGGATCAGGAAGGAGCGTGGCTCACCGAGGTGGGAGCGAGAGCGATTCGGCGGATGGAGTTCGCTCTCGCTCCCCAGGCCCTGATCCCCAGCGAGGAGTTTGATCGTGGCCGAGACGCTTTCCGCGCCGAGGGTGGTGGCTGCCGACGAGACCGCGACCCTGGCGATCGAGACGCGCGACCTGGCCAAGACGTATGGTCGCATTACCGCGCTGGCTGGCCTGACGATGACCGTGCCGCGTGGCGAGATTTTTGGCTTTCTCGGACCGAACGGCGCGGGCAAGACCACGGCCGTCAAGCTACTGGTGGGGCTGACCCATCCGACCTCTGGCGAAGGGTGGGTCCTGGGTGCGCCGATTGGCGACCGCCTCGCCCGTCGGCGCATCGGGTACCTGCCCGAGCTGTTCCGCTATCAGGACTGGCTGTCCGCGCGCGAGGTGCTCGAGCTGCACTGCGAGCTGGCGGGCATTCCCAAGAACGAGCGGAAGCGCGAGGTCGAGGAGGCACTCGAGACGGTCGGGCTGGCGAGTCGCGCGGACGACCGCGTCGCAACGTTCTCCAAGGGCATGCAGCAGCGGCTCGGGCTGGGCGTCGCGATGCTCGGCCAGCCTGACCTGATCTTCCTCGACGAGCCAACCTCGGCGCTCGATCCGGTCGGTCGTCACGACATTCGCGAGATCATCCGTGGCCTGAAAGCGCGCGGAACGACGGTTTTTCTGAACTCTCATCTCCTGAGCGAGGTCGAGCTGGTGTGCGACCGCGTCGCGGTAATCGACCGTGGCCGAGTCATCGCACTCGGGACGATTCCGGATCTGCTCGGCGAGACGGGCGCGGTGCGGCTGCGCGTCACCGGTCTGAGTCCGTCCGCGGAGATCCTGTTCCACCGCTTCGGTAGCGTGGAGATTCACGACGACTGGTACACCGTGCGCGGGATCGATCCGGATGCCGTGCCTGACCTGGTCGCCGAAATCGTCCGAGTCGGGGGGCGGGTGCACACGGTCGAGCCACGGCAGCAGACGCTCGAGGAGCGATTCCTTCAGCTTCTGGGAGGCGCGACCTGATGGCAATGCTCACGATTGCGCGTCTGACCCTGCGCGAGGCCTCGCGGCGGCGTCTGCTGATCACCGTCGCGATCCTCACCCTGGTCATGATCGGTCTGACTACCTGGGGCTTCTCGCGCCTGACCACACTGACCTGCGGTCGCGATAACCTTCCCTGTCCGCCTTCCGAGATCAAGGCGATAACGGCGGCGTTGCTGATTCTCGTCGCCTACATGTATCACGCGATCCTTGCCCTTGGCGCGGTCTTCATCGCTGCGCCAGCGATCGCCGGCGAGGTCGAGTCGGGGATCGCCCTGGCGATGCTGCCTCGTCCAATCCGTCGGAGCGAGGTCGTCCTGGGAAAGTGGCTCGCCCTGTCGATCCTCGTCTCGGCCTACGCCATCGTGACCGGTGCCCTGGAGTTTGCCGCGGTGAACGCGGTGACCGGCTACCTACCACCCCATCCGGTCGAGGCGCTCCTCTTCCTGGCCGGCCAGAGTATCGTGCTGCTGACCTTTGCGCTGCTCCTGAGCACGCGGCTCGCGCCGATGACGACCGGGGTCATCTCGGTCGTGCTGTTTGGTCTGACCTGGATCGGCGGGATCGCCGAGTCGATCGGCTACGCCTTCGACATCCAGGCGATGGCCGATGCCGGTACCCTGCTGCGACTTCTGCTGCCGACCGACGGACTCTGGCGCGGCGTAATCTACTACCTGGAGCCCGTGGCGCTCCTCGCGGCGGCCGGTGGCTCCCGCGCCGCGGCTGGCAATCCCTTCTTCGTGAGCGCTCCTCCGAATACCCCTTACTTGATCTGGGCTGTTGCCTGGGTCGTGGGCGTCCTCGGTCTCACGATGTGGAGCTTCGCGAAAAGGGATCTGTAGCGCACCTACCGCGTGTGCGCCGACCCCTGGTTTCACCCTGGCTCCACGTACGTAACCAGAAGAGCATCCAGGGCGTTGTGATGAGCGGGATCAAGGGATAAGAGAAGGCACCCGATCTTACCATTGACCTCGTTCGTTGGACCGGATAGGATGCTGGCCGCCGTCACTTTGGCACCGGTTTTTCTCCCGGAGTAAGGGAGACCGGGTACCGCTCGATGGCTGGCACGGCCGGTGCCGTGATGCGACGCGGAGACCTTCGGATTTTGAGGCGTGGCGAAGTCTTGTCGATTCTCGCGGGATCGCATCCCCGTGCCGACCATTTCTACTGCCCAGGAGCATTGATGATGAGGCGTTTCTCGGCGCTTTCTCTCCTCGTCGCCGCGCTCGCGCTGATGGCGGCGTGTCAGGCCGCGCAGCCGGCCGATCCAACCACCCCGGCGCGACAGCCGACGACCACTGCTGCGACCCGGGGCGCCTCGACCTCCGGTACCCAAACGCCGGATCCGTTCCTGGCGCAGACGCCAGTCGCCACGCCGATTCCGCCGACGCCAACGCCCGTACCCCCGACCGCGACGCCGATCCCTCCCACCGATACGCCGATTCCGCCAACGCCAACGCCGGTGCCCCCGACCGCGACCCCGACTCCATCGCAGGCCGTCTCCTGGCTCTCCAACGCGACGCTTCTGGGTGCATACGGACGCGCCTTCGGGGTAGCACCGATCCTTGGTCGCCTCGGGATGTACGATAACATCACCGAGATGGCCACCGACATGGATAAGTTCGCCGCCGAGATTCGCACGGTCAACGACGGCAAGAAGGTGCTGACCGAGATTCACCTGATCTACGCGCTGGCGATGCCCTGCCAGGCGAATGACGAGTGCCTGCTCTACCTGGAGGCGCTGGATTCGAACCTGGTCGAGCACTACATCAAGCCGGCGCAGCAGCGCGGCTGGCTGGTCGTCCTCGATACGCAGCTTGGCCGCTCTGATCCGGTCACCCAGATCAACCGCATGATCGAGAAGGGCTATCTCAAGTACGACAATGTCGAAGTCGCGCTCGATCCGGAGTTTCACGTCGTGCCCGGCCACCTGACCCCGGGGATCCCGGTGGGGACGATCACCGCGCAGCAGGTGAACGATGCCCAGGCGCTCCTGGATGCCTATGTCCAGAAGGAGCACCTTCCGCACAAGAAGATCCTGATCGTGCACCAGTTCGGCGACAAGATGGTCAACGATGGCGTTCCATTCATGATTCAGAACAAGACGGACGTCCGGGTGTTCCCCAATGTGGACCTGGTCATCGTCGCCGACGGCTTCGGCGGGCCAGACTCCAAGATCTCCAAGTACGATAAGATGACCGACAGTACGGTCTACCCGTTCATCCGCTTCCGGGGGATCAAGCTCTTCCCTCCCAACCCCTACGAGCTCGCCGGGCACTACGACAAGCCGATGCTGACCTTCCGCCAGGTCTGGGGCCTGGATCCCACGCCCGGAAAGCTACGCGCGACCGCCCCACCGGACGTCGTGATCATGAACTGAGACGGAAAACGTGAGACGTGAAACGGGAAACGGAAGGGTGCTGGCACGCGTGTGATCGTCAGCCATTGCCGGCTCCATGCAGCGCGGACGATGGGAGGATTTGAGACGAATCGATCGGCCACCCCCACGAATCCCGCAGATGCCATGACGTTTTACGGTTTTCCGCTTTACGCGCGCACGTCGACCCTGGCGTCGGTAGGAACGACCTCGAAGAAGACGCGCCCCGGGGGAAGCGCGAGGGTGTGGCCGGCCGCGTCGGTGAAGATGGTCGGCTGGTCGAGAGCGGCGCGCTTCCAGTGCACCGCCAGGCTCTTGCCGCCGGCCAGAATACTCGCATCGCCGCTGCCGATCAGATCGACGATGTGGTAGCCCGCCTCGCCGAAGTAGCGCGTTGGCACGACCCGGGTTCGTTGTACGACGATCACATCGGTGCTGACGATACTGCCGTCCGCTTCGCGGTGAACGTCGCCATCCTGCTGGCGCTCGTAGGCTCGTCCATTCCAGGACCACTCGACCGTGTGGGCATACTCCGGTTGCTCGTCATACGGGTAGACGATCGAGATACCAGTTGCGTCAGATGCGGTCGTCGGGAGAGAGGCGCGCGGGAGCAGGGCGGCGGCGTGACGTGGCGGGCGCAGCCGTAGCTCGTCCTGGAGCAGGGCCGCGTTCACGTAGAGGTTGAAGGGTGCTGGCCGACCGGAGACGCGGAACGCGCCCTCCTCGCCTGCTCCCCGACAGAGGTCGAAGTTGAAGACGTTGCCCTGATCGAGAATGCTGGACACCCCGGGCACGTCGAGGCAGTGGACGAGACCGCCACCGTATTCGGTCATCGCCGTCGCGTAATAGGGACGGGTCGAGCGGATCGACCCGACGACCTTCGGTGCATCGGCGAAGTAGATCGCGAGGAAGCGGGTCAGATTGAACTCGGCTGGCATCTCGTAGACGACGTTCGCCGCGTTGAGCCCGGTCTGGGGGCGCGCGTGCGGATCGTTATCGATCATCACGCCAATCGCCGCCACCGACGCGAGGGGAGTAGGCGAGGCAGTGGGGGTACCGGGAAGAGCCGTTGGCGTTTGCGCGGCAACCACGGTCGGCGTCGGCAAAATCGGTGTATCCGTCGGGGAAACCGGCGTTTCCGTGGGCGGGGGTACCGTTGGCGTGGCGGGATCGGTGGCCTGGGCGACCGGTGTTGGGCTGGGCGGAGTGATCGGACGCTGGGCGCAGGCGGTGAGCAGCGCGGCAGCGAGGACAAGGGCAATAGCGGCGCCAGCAGTCGAAGGCTCCCGGCTGCAAAGCTG
>CADDYW010000129.1 GCA_902810745.1 Chloroflexota bacterium
CGGCTACGACGCCGAGGCGCTGGCGGCCGTGGAAAGCCGTGCCCGCGAGGAGGTGGAACGAAGCTTCGCGCGGGTGCGCGAGCTGCCGGACGTCGGAGCGGGTGAGCTCGGACTGAACGAGGTCTTCCGGGATAGTCGAGGTCTTGACTGATGCCCGAAGGATCGCCGCGGAACTCGAGGATTCTGAGCTGATGCGCCGAACGTTCGTCGAAGCGATCGTCGCTGCCATCGCCGCCGAGATGCGTCGCGATGAGCGCGTCTTCGTGATCGGTCAGGACGTCGGCGTCTTCGGCGGCGCGATGAGCGGAACCAAGGGACTGTACGAAGAGTTCGGGCCGCGGCGGATCCGCGAGGCGCCGATCAGCGAGTCGGCAATGGTGGGGGCGGCGATCGGCGCCGCGATGTTTGGCCAGCGACCGATCGTCGAGGTCTCGTTCGGCGAGTTTCTCCCGCTCGCGATGAGTCAGATCGTTCTCCAGGCAGCGAACGTCCATTACATGACGGCGGGCGAGGCGAGCGTGCCGATCGTTGTGCGCACTCGGATCGGCGACGGGCCGTATCGCGGCCACCCGCAGTCCTACGAGGCGTGGTTCCCGCACGTTCCAGGACTGAAGGTGGTGATGCCGTCGATGCCGCGGGACGCGGGCCGCCTGATGCGCGCGGCGATCCGCGACCCGAACCCGGTGCTCTTTCTCGAGAACATGCAGGCGTATCACGCGGCCCGCGAAGAGGTACCCGACGAGGACGATCCGCTCCCGATCGGGACGGCGCGCGTGGTCCGACCGGGACGCTCGGTGAGCGTGGCGGCGACTGGCTGGATGGTCCACCGCGCCCTCGCCGTCGCCGAGCATCTCGCGACCGAGGGTATCTCGGTCGAGGTGATCGACGTGCGCTGCCTGGCACCGCTCGACCTCGAGACACTCGTCCAGTCGGTAAGGAAGACCAGCCGGCTGGTCGTCGCGCACGAGGCCTGGAAGGTCGGGGGCTTCGGCGCGGAGATCAGCGCGGCTGTCGTCGAGACAGCGTTCGACGCGCTGGATGCGCCGATCGCGCGAGTCGGCGCGCCACACGTGCCCGTGCCGTCGACGAAGACGCTGCGCGACCTCTACCTGCCGAACGAGCAAAATCTGATCGAGGCGATTCGGAAGGTGCTGGCCTACTGAGAGCCCGGGCGCCCGACGAGGTCGGTGCGCCCTCTCGGCTCAGTGCCTCCTTTCACGCTAGTGGTGTGTCAAGCAGAAATTGATGGGTGGAGGCATTTGGGAAAATTGGCCCGCAGGGCCAATTTTCCCAAATTGCTACCCCTCATATTTCCGTTGGCGGGGCACTAGCGGGAAAGGAGGGGAAGCGCTGCCGAAGTCAGCCAGACTGCCGCGCCCAGCAGGATGACGAGCAGGACGAAGAGGCCGATCCACAACACCCAGTTGATGCGCCGACGGGTGTTTCCCAGCAAGCGAGCCACGTGATCTTCACCTCCCGGGCAGAGTGCCGCCATGCCGGTCTGCTGCAGTTATCTTGCCACAACCTGGCACTGAGCACACCTGGTCGACTGTGATATAGTACGCACGCTGAATCGCCAAGAGGTTCCAACATCATCGCATGCGAGGCATCCCCATCGACAAAGCGGCCAAAGCCCCTTCCCGACGCTGGGGGATAGCCGACCTCGCCGCCCTCGTCGGGCTGATTGTCGTCGATCTGCTGCTGTTCTGGCCGGTGATCTTCAATGGTCAGTTCGTCCCGCGTGGTGGCGGCGACCTGGTCTCCTTCCTCTACCCACGCTACGCGTTCGCTGCTCAGGCGATCCGCAACCGGACCCTGCCCCTCTGGGATCCGTATCTCTACAGTGGCCAGCCGTACCTGGCCGACGTGCAGAGCGGTCTGCTCTACCCGATCAACCTGCTCGCCTTTGCGCTGTTCCGGTCCTTCGACTACCACAAGCTCGAGCTGATGGCGATCGCTCACTACGCGCTGGCCGGCATCTTCGCCTACATTCTCGCGCGACAGCTTCGCTTCGGGCGCTTCGGCGCGCTGACCGCGGCGATCACCTGGGAGGCCAGCGGGTTTCTGGTTGCCCATCTCGGTCACTACAATATGATCGCCGTCGCGGTCTGGATTCCGCTGGTCCTGGCGCTGCTCCAGCCGGCGCTCGAAGGCGGCTCGATCGCCTGGGTCGCGGGCGCGGCGATGGCGCTGGCCATCTCGACGTTCGCCGGCCACACCCAGATGTCGCTCTACGCTGGCCTGCTGATTCTGATCTACGTCGTCGGCTTTGCCCTCGCGCTACGCTCCTGGCTCGCGCCTGTGCGCTCCTTGGTCCTGCTCGCGGTCTGGGCGGTGCTGCTGTGCGTGGTTCAGCTTCTACCAAGCTACCAGCTTACGCAGCAGTCGGTCCGCGCGACGATCACCTATGCCGACGCGACCGAATTCGCCTTCCTGCCGCAGAAGCTGGTTCTGTTTTTGATCCCACACTTCTACGGACAGACTCCGGATAAATACTGGGGACCGCCGAGCCTGACCGAGAACTATCTCTACGTCGGGATCTTGCCACTCGCGCTGGCGGGACTGGCGCTGCTCTGCGTGCGCGACTGGCGGGCGCGGACGTTCGCGGTCATCGCCGCGCTCGGACTGCTGCTCGCTTTTGCCGACTGGACGCCCTTGCACGGCTGGACGTTCGCGCTGGTGCCGGGGTTCGACAAGGTGCGCGCGCCGGGACGCTTCCTCTTCTTCGTCGACCTTGGCATCGCAATGCTGGCCGGGCTCGGCGCCGACGTGCTAGCGCGTCCCCTCGCCGCCTACCGTCGACCGCTCTTTCGGGTGTTTCTGGCTGGCTGGGCCGTCTTCGCTGCGGGCCTGCTCTTTATCGCCGCGCCACTCGTCTACCTGCGTCTCTTCGTCAACCAGGCGCAGAATGCGACGCTGGTCCAGCAGATTGGGGTCGCGACGAGTAGCTTCGCGCTGACGCTGCTCTACGTCCTGGCGACGCTGGCGTTCCTTGCCGCCTACCGCTACCGCTGGCTCCGCGGCGTGGCCGTTCCTTCCGTCGCGATCGGGCTGATCCTGGTGGATCTGGTCGGGAATAACGCGGTGGTGAACCCGACGACGGACGATCCGACAAGTGGTTTTCAGCATCCCGCGGTCGTCGACTTCCTGAGAAAGAACCTTGGCTCGGCACGGATCGACACGGTGACCGGCGTCGAGGATATCTGGCAGCCGGATGCTGCCGCGCTCTACGGCTTTCGCAGCCTCTGGGGCCTGTTCGACCCGCTGACACTCACGGATTATTACTGGTTCTGGAAGATCCACGTGCCGGGGCGTAGCTCGCGACTCTACGACCTGCTCGGCGCGCGCTACATCCTCGGCCACAAGGACGTCGTGCTCGATATGACGAAGTTTCGGCTGGCCTTCTCCGACGATCCCCAGATCAACGTCTACGAGAACCCCCACGCGCTGCCGCGCGCCTTCTTCGTCGGCAAGAGCGTGGTGGCGCCGAGCCACGACGCGGCGCTGGCGGCGATCAAGGCGCAGGACTTCGATCCGGGGACCGAGGTGGTGCTGGAAGGGGGAACGGCCGCTGGCGAGCCGCTCGCGGCTCCGGTCGCAGCACAGCTCGTCGTCGACGGACCGAACACGGTGATCGCGCGGATCAATGCCCCGCGCGCGGGCTACCTCGTCCTGGCGGACCCGTACTACGGCGGCTGGCAGGCGACGGTCGACGGGCGACCGGCGCCGCTGCTGCGCGCCGACTGGACTTTTCGCGCGGTTCCCGTGGGACCGGGCGAGCACGAGGTCGCCTTCCGCTTCCGTCCGCGCTCGATGATCGCCGCGGGCACCGTATCGGCGCTGGCGTGGGCGATGGCGCTGGCGACGGTTGTCTGGGCAGTCTGGCGGACGGTCCGTGGAACGGCTCACCACTGAGACACAGAGAACACCGAGGGAGCGCGGAGAGAATTCTAACCTCATCTCTGTGCTCTCTTAGACCGCAGCCTGGCTGTTCCGCCTAAAGCTCAACCGAAGGGTTGACCAAAGCCAGTACCGCGTGTTATCTTCAACTATATGGTTGAACAATTGCACCGTATGGACGTGGTCTTCCACGCACTCGCGCACGAAGTCCGACGCGAGATGCTTCGGCGGCTCGCCCTGGGCGATCTGACCGTGGGCGAGCTGGCCGCGCCAGTGAGCATGTCATTCGAGGCTGCGTCCAAACACGTGAAGGTTCTCGAGCGGGCGGGCCTGGTACACCGAACCATCGTCGGTCGGCGCCACGTGTGCCGGCTGAATCCTTCCCCACTGGCTGCCGCCTCGGCCTGGCTGCGCTTTTACGAGCGTTTCTGGGACGAGCGCCTCGACGCCCTCGATGACCTGTTCCAAACCGATCCCACGGCAGAAAAGGAGAGTCTATGACCCGCGAGACTAGAGAGCGTGCCGTCGTCCGCCTGGAGCGCACCATCCCGGCCCAACCCCACGCTGTGTACCGCGCGTGGCTCGAACCCGACCTGCTGCGCCGTTGGCTGGCACCAGGCGGCCTGGAAGTGACGCGCGTGGAGATCGAGGAGCGCGTGGGCGGCAAATACCGCATCTGGCAGGCGGACGCAGGGGCCGATGTAGGCGGCTTTGAGTGCGAGCTGTTGGAGCTCGTCCCGGATCAACGCCTCGTATTTCGCTGGGGCTTCGTCGGTCCCGAGAGGACTCTCGGACCGACCTACGACTCGCTTCTGACGATTACGCTACGTGAGGCACCGGGAGGTGCCACAACACTCACCCTGGTCCACGAACGCTTGGAAGATCTCGCGGCAGCGATGCCGTACGTGGCCGAGGCCGTGGGACCGGGATGGGACATGGTGCTGGACAAGCTCGCCACGATGGCCAGGAGGGTGGCGTGATGGCGAGTCCACCACGCGGCTCATCTCATGCCGTTTTCGGGTAGAGAGTGCCTTCAAAACGTCACTGGCCTACCGACGAGCGAGTCACTTCTGCACATGAATGACAACGGATAGGAGACGAGGATGCGAAAGGTCGTTGTGACCGAATGGATGACCCTCGACGGAGTGGTGCAGGCGCCGAGCTACGCCGACGAAGATGTCGACGGTGGTTTCATGCACGGCGGCTGGCATGCGCCTTACTTCGACGAGATCTCCCAGAAGTGGGTGATCGACAACCTCGCTCGGGCCGGAGCGTTTCTCTTCGGCCGCCGTACCTACGAGATCTTTGCGGCCCACTGGCCAAACGCGGCCGAAGCAGAACAGGTCCTCGCCGAGCCTCTGAACTCGCGACCCAAGTACGTGGCGTCGACGACTCTCGCCGAGCCGTTGGCTTGGCAGAATGCCACGCTGCTTCACGGCGACATTCCTGAAGCAGTAGCCGCCTTGAAGCGGGAGGACGGCGGCGATCTGTACGTGATCGGCAGCCCGGAACTGGTTCAGACGCTGATCGACCACGATCTGGTGGACGAGTTTCGGCTCATGATCGATCCCCTCGTCCTGGGCGATGGTAAGCGCCTCTTCCGCAACGATGCTCCGTGTAGAGCGCTACACCTCGTCGACAACCAGGTGACGACGACCGGCGCCATCCTGGCCACTTACACCCGCCTCGGCTGACCCAGCAGATCAAGCTGTTGTCCTTGTTGGCTGCTTTGATTGGATGGCACCCGCTGCCCAGAGATCAGGCCCTCTTCATCTCTCAAAGGGCGCCTTATAGCGCAGGGTGGAAATGTTTGAGTGGTTCATCAATGATGGTGCGCAGCACCATCATTGATGAACAGACCAACCATTTTGCCCGCCGCTCTAAGGGCAGTGATTACTCGGTGGTGAGCGTCGTCTGTCCTGAAGCATGGCAATCGCCGCGCTGAAGCGCTCGACCTCGTCTTCGCCGTTGTAGTAGTGGACCGAGGCGCGGACGACCTCGTCGAGCCGACGCGCTTCCATGTCGAAGCGGGTCGAGTAGACCGTCGACGCGGTGACGTTGATCTGCTGCTCGGCCAGCCGACGCTTGATCGCCTCGGCAGACAGTCCGTCGACGGTGAAGCTGACGATGCCGCACTTCCGGGCACCAAGGTCGCGGACCGTGACGCACGGTATCTCGCTCAGGCGCATCCGCAGAGATTCGGCCAGGGCGGACACGCGCGCCGCGATGACGTCGATGCCCCAGCCGAGGGCGTAGTCGATCGCGACGCCGAGACCGATCTCGCCGGCATAGTTCGTCTCCCAGTTCTCGAAGCGCCGGGCGTCGGGGCGGATCTCGTAGCGGTCGCGAGCGACCCAGCGCGCGGCGTGCAGGTCGAGGAGCGGCGGCTCCAGCTTATCGAGGATGCCGCGTCGAACGTAGAGAAAGCCGGTCCCCCGCGGACCACGCAGGTACTTGCGCCCGGTCGCCGAGAGCAGGTCGCAGCCGATCTCGTCGACGTCGAGTGGGATCTGTCCGACTGACTGGCAGGCGTCGAGCAGGTAGAGAATGCCCGCGTCGCGCGCCACCTTGCCAACCTCGGCGGCGGGATTCACCAGGCCGCCGTTGGTCGGGACGTGGGTGATCGAGATCAGCTTGACGCGTTCATCGATCGCCGCGCGCAGGCGCTCGATCGAGATCTGGCCGTGCTCGTCGTTCGGGATCACCTCGACGACCGCGCCGGTCTTCCGCGCGACCTGCAGGTAGGCGATGTAGTTGCTGGCGTACTCGGCCATCGCGGTGAGGATTCGGTCGCCCGGACGGAAGGGGATCGAGTAGAAGGCCATGTCCCAGGCACGGGTGGCGTTCTCGACGACGGCGATCTCGTCGCGCTGGCAGCGGATCAGCCGGGCCGCCGCGTCATAGACGTGCTCGACCGCGTCGCGTTCCCGTTCGGCGGCCTCGTAGCCGCCGATCTGCGCTTCGAGCTGGAGGTGGCCAATCGTCGCGTCGAGGACCGGCCGGGGCATCAGCGACGCCCCGGCGTTGTTAAAGTGTAGCACGTTCTCGCAGCCGGGAGTGTCCCGTCGGGCACGGGCCAGATCGAATTGCATCAGGCGATAACCTCCGCCGGGTGCATTGTACCAGGAACGCGCCACTGGTCAGGGCAGCCCCACGGCTCGGCTCGTGGAAATGTCGATGAGTCTCGGCCGCCGCGGCTGATCGTGTCGTCGGGCCGTGGCCGCGCGCTACATGACGCCGCCGCGCACATCGCGAGACGAGAACGGTGCAAGCCGGCGACCAGCAACCATGCCGACGAGCGGTGGTTGATGCTCCTGAAACCTCAACCAGAACTTCACTGATTTTTAACTTGACGCTCTGGCACGCCACTGGTAGTATGCCCGCACTCAAACCCGACGGTCAGTCGAAGGCCGGCCAGGCCGGAGAGGACGGGCATTCGGCCACTGGTGCGCTTGTGGCGCCACTCCGTGCCTTTAGCTGAGCCTCGCACTATTCGCCGGCGGACCTGATTGCGATGACTCGCGGCGCATAGGAGGTTGAGAATGATGTTTGCCCGCCGAAGCCTCGGTTCCCCCCTCGCTCGGATCGTTCTCGGCTTCTCGCTCCTCCTGGCGAGCGGCGGACCGGTGACGGTGCTGGCTCAGGCGAGTCCGGCTGCGACTGCGGCGCCTCCGAGTCCGCATAGCCGGTCCACGCCGACGCCGACCGTTGCAACGCCAACCAGCGGTGGGACGGTTGCCCGGCCATCGGCCAACGTCGCTCCCCAGGCGACGAGCGGCCCGGTCACCGTGACAGTTACGGCGACCCAGGGGTGGGTGAGCACGGGGCTGTTGGTCAACGCGGGTGACACGATCTCCGTCACTGCCTCGGGATCGTGGAGGCCCGGTGCATCATGGCCGGTGGTTGGTCCGGACGGCGAGGTCTCGCCGTGGCGGGACAACTTCCTCAACCTGACCGACGTCGGCAACTCCATCGCAACGACCGATACTCCTCACTTCGCGGCACTCATCGGCTACATCGGCAATAACCCGCCGCCGTTCGGGAGCTATACCAATCCCAGCATCCTACCCGACGCTCAGCGGGTGTTCCTGCTCGGCAGTAACGTGACGACCAGCGCCGCCTTCCAAGGGCCGCTCTGGCTGAACTTCAACGACGATGCCTACAGCGGCAACACCTCAGATAACTCGGGATCGGTCACGGCGACCGTGAGCGTCACCTTCAGCACGAGCACGACGTTAGGCGATACATCCCCCTATAAGGGCTACACCCCCGACCCGGTCGACACCTCCACCGGGAACGCAACCTACCGCCACACGGACATCTCGATCGCGGGACGTGGAGGGGGCGTGGTCTTCGCGCGCTTCTACAACTCCGCGGATACGCGCCCGGGCCCGCTCGGTCCAGGCTGGACCCACTCCTACAACGTGTACGTCGTCGACAACGGCACAAGCGCCCAGATTGTCCGTGGTGACGGCCGCACCGACACCTTCGGGTTGCAGGGGTCAGATTACGTAGCACCACAAGGCGTCTTTCATACGCTGCAGAAGTTCAGCCCCGCGCTCGGCGACGGCACGGTCTACCTCCTGACGCAGCACGACCAGAGCAAGCTGGGCTTCGACGGTAACGGCCATCTGATCTACGTCACGGACCGCTACGGCAACAAGACGACGCTCAGCTACAACAATAAGGGCCAGCTCACGAGAATCGCTGATCCGGCCGGCCGCGGCTCCCTGTCACTGGCTTACTATGGCAAAAATGGAAACAATCAGCTCAAATCCGTCACGGACTGGATCGGGCGGACCATTACCTTCACCTACGACAGCAACAACCGACTGCTGACGGTGACGGACCGGGCTCACCAGGTCACCACCTACGGCTACGATGGCACGACCAGCCGTCTGACGACGATCACTGATGCCAACAACCACGTTGCCCTGACCATGACCTACGATGGCCAGGGACGCGTGGCCACTCAGCAGGACGCCCTTGGGCGGACGACTGGCGAGAAGACGACCTTCAGCTACGTCATCAACTCGGATGGCAGCAGGGTTACAACGGTGACCTATCCCACGACATCGTTCGACGGCACGAAGCCGACCGTCACGGACTACTACGATACGTCCGGTCGGCTGGTGAAGCGCGTGTCGAACCCAAGCGCGACCGAGAGCTACACTGAGCAGTACACCTACGATGCGAACTTCGATCGCACGTCGCTGACCGATGCCCGGGGTAATACCACGACGTTCTGTTACGACATCGATGACACCGGCGCGGCGATCGCCGGGAGCCGCGGCAACCTGACACGCACGATCGCCCCGCCGCCGACGCCCGGCGGCAACCCGCTCGTCACGCTGGTCAAGTACGACGCGAAGAATAACGTTGTCGAGACAATCCCGCCCAAGGGCGTGAGCAACGGCACGACCGTGACCTGCTCCACCGACCTGAGCGCCAGCATCAACGCGACCTACGCGACCGACACCACCTATGATGCGACCCAGACCGAGCTGCTCGCGGTGACCCGCCGCTACACCGATCCGGATACCGGCCCGCGGACCGCTGTCACGAAGTTCGAGTACACCGACGCGGCCAACCCCGGCGCGGTCACGCGGATTATTCCGCCGCGGGGCAATACCGGGCCCTCCCCGGACTACTCCTACGCCACGACATTCACGTACTACGGCTCGGGCAGCCAGGCCGGGATGCTCCAGAGTACGACCGACGCCCTCGGGGACGAGACCACCTACACGTACGACGCCGTGGGCCGCCGCCTGACGATGGTCGACCCGAACGGGAACGTCAGCGGGGGCACACCGTCGGCGCACACCTGGTCTTACAGCTACGACGACGAGGACCGCCTGCTTCAGGTCCAGGCGCCCGCGCCGACGACCGGGGGCGCCGCGCTCGTTACTACCTACCAGTACGACCCGGTCGGCAATCGGACCGTGGTGATCGACGCGAACGGCCAGGTCACCAAGTATCTCTACGACGTCCGCGACAGCCTCGCCGAGGTCGACCAGAGCCCCAACGCCTGGACCGATCCCAACGCGGCGCCGAATCCGAAATACGTCACGACCTACCAGTATGACAACCTCGGCAGCCTCAGCCGGGTCACCCGGGCTCAGGGCGACGCCAGCAACGAGCGCGTGACCGACTACGCCTATGACGGCCTCAATCGGCTCCGCTCCGAGACCCAGTATCCGTCCTGGCCCGCGACCACGCCGACGCTCGTGACGAGCTACACCTACGATGGCAACGGGAATCGGCTCATGCTGACCGATCCGCTGGGTCAGACGACGACCTACAGCTACGACGCGCTGAACCGCCTTACCGCGGTCACGTATAGCGACGGGGTGACCTCCAACGTCGCCTACACGTACGACGCCAACGGCAATCGCCAGACAATGGTCGATGGGACGGGCACGACGACATACGCTTATGACGAGCTGGACCGTCTCCTCGCCGTCACGAGTCCGGGGCCGAACACGGTGGCTTACCGCTACGATCTGGACGGGAATCGACGGAAGCTGATCTATCCCGATAGCACCGCGGTCACTTATACCTTCGACAAGGCGGACCGCCTGCAATCGCTCGCCGACTGGGCGAATCGGACGACGAGCTACCAGTACTTTCCGGATGGCAGCCTCCAGCAGGTCACCAACATCAACGGGACGACCGGGACGTACAGCTACGACAATGCCCTGCGTCTCACCCAGCTGCTCAACCAGCTCGGGAGCGCGACGATCAGCCAGCACAGCTATCCCTCGCTGGACGGCGTCGGCAACCGTCTGCAAGTGAACGAGCTGGTCCCTGCCGTGTTGGGCACCCCCGGCCAGACGACCCCGGTGAACACCAGCTACGGCTACGACAAGCTCTACCGCCTGACGAGCGTCAACAACGGGGCGACGACGTATACCTACGACCCGGTCGGCAACCGCCTGACCAAGAACGCCACGAGCTACACGTATGACCGCGCCGATCGGATCCTTACGGCCGGGTCGGTCGGCTTCACCGTGAACGCGAACGGGAACCTGACGGCGCGTGGCTCCGACAGCTTCAGCTATGACCAAGCGAATCGGCTTACCAGCGCGACCGTCGGCGGGACGACGAGTAGCTACGTCTACGACGGCGACGGGAAGCGGACGAGCAAGACAGTCGGCGGCACGACCACGAGCTACGTGTACGACGTCATTACATCGCTGCCCAACGTTTTGACCGACGGCACCCTGAAGTACGTCTACGGCAACGGCCTCGCCTACGCCGTCGATGGCTCCGGCAACGTCCAGGTCTACCACACCGACGGCCTGGGATCGGTGCGCGCGATCACTGACGCGAGCGGGAACGTCATCGAGACGTACCAGTCGGACGAGTTCGGCATCCCGACCCAGACCCAGGGCGGGATCAGCCAGCCCTTCCAGTACACCGGCCAGCAGCACGATGCCAGCACCGGGCTGTATTACCTGCGGGCGCGGATGTATGATCCGACGACTGGGAGGTTTATGATTCGGGATATGCTGCCGCTGCCGCCGCAACAGCCGGCGTTGCTGCACCAGCACGCGTACGTGCAGGCCAATCCTGCCACATTTGTCGATCCCTCCGGGCTC
>CADDYW010000130.1 GCA_902810745.1 Chloroflexota bacterium
TCTGAAACCGGCGACTCGGGTCCTTCTGCAATCCCTTGTTCAAAACCTGGACGATCGTCCTCGGAATGTCTGCTCGGAACTGAGCGATTGGCGGTGGATCCGCCGTCATCTGCAAATTCATGATCTGCCAGGGCGTCTCCGCGGTGAACGGCGGCTGCCCACGGAGGAGCTCGTAGAGGGTAATCGCGACCGCGTATAGATCCGAGCGCGGAGACGCTGGCGCCCCGGCCGCCTGCTCGGGCGACATGTAGCGCGGTGTGCCCAGGTACATCGTCGTCACGGTGCCAGCCGTGGCGCCAAGGTCCTTCGCGATTCCAAAGTCCATGACCTTGACCAGCCCGCTCGTCGTGACCATCAGGTTCTGCGGCTTGATGTCGCGGTGGACGATGCCGGCCCGATGCGCGAGCATCAGTGCCTGCAACACCTGCCGGATGTACTCGACGGCCTCGGAGACCGGCATTGGGCCCGTCGACTGAATCAGATTGGCGATGGTGTGCCCCTGGACATACTCCATGATGATGTAATAGACGCCGCCCTCGTCGCCGGAATCGTGGATGCGGACGATGTGTTCGTCCACTAGCTGCTGCGCGAGCCGCGCTTCTCGGAGGAATCGCTCGACGATTGCCGGATCGCGGGTGAACTGGTCATGGAGGATTTTGACGGCGACGACGGTGTTCGTGCGAAGGTCGCGACCCAGGTAGACGTCGGCAAAGCCTCCAGTTCCCACCAACTCGAGGATACGGTAGCTGTTGTTCAGTGTTCGGCCGACGATCCAGGAAACGGCTCCCACGCGCCCCTCCAGCAGCCCGGCTGCGGCTCGTTAACTGTAGCATCCGTTCGAAGGGACCGGCTAGGAGCTTCGATCTGGTCTGATGGTCCTACGTTGACTGGTCCGATCAGGAACGCGATCGCTCGTACGCCCGCAGCGTCTTCAGCGCGGCGATGGTCAGGTGGCCACGCCACTCGAGCTCGGCCAGCGGGCTGGGCGACTCCCAGGTGATTGGCCAGCCGCCGTCGGGCTGCTGGCGGCCGAGCAGCGCGTCCAGGTAGGCGGCGATCGTCCGGTCGTCGAACAGGCGGCGGCAGATGCTGTCGGGCGTCGGGGCGAAGTCGAGCGGGGTCCAGACGTCGCCCGTGTCCTCGGGATCGAGGCTGACGACGCCCGCCGCGAGCATGCGCTCGGCGACGCGCGCGAAGGCGGCCTCGGCGCGCGCGCGGTCGGGGACGTGCTCCAGGAATGTGAAGATGCACGCCAGCTCGTGCACCTCGGTCGTCTCCGACGCGGCGATCGTCCGCCAGCAGAACTCGGTCGCCTGGTCGACCCAGGCGTGGCACACCTGGTTCTTGAGCAGAATCCCGAGGATGGCTCCGGTCGGATTGATCGAGGCCGGGGGGTCATCGGGTGACTCCCACCAGGGGGCGCGCGGGTAATCGCGGACCGAGGGCAGGACGAAGGGGACTCCGCCGTCGGGCGTCATGATCGTCGAGAGGAAGTCACAGGCGCGGCGCACCATCGCGTCGGCAAGCGGGTCGTCAAAGCCGACCTCGTCGAGAATCCGCAAGGCCATTTCGACGTCGACCGGCTGGCTGGTGGGACAGCGCTTATCCGGCTCCAGCGCGTTCCCGAAGCCGCCGTCGTCGTTCTGGTAAACTCCCAGCGCGGCGATCACCGGCTCGCGCGGTGCCCCGGCGAACAGGTGGGCAAACCGATAACGATCAAGCAAGCGAGCATTCCGCCAGATGAAGTCCTGAGCGCGGTCCATGACGGCCAAGGTCGGCATCGGTTCGTGCCTCCAGAGTGACATCCCCGCGTCCACCCCGAACTACTGTACCACTCGAACATACGTTTGTATATAAGAAGGGCGTTAAAAGAGAACCTAGGGCACCACGATCAGCTTGCCGAACTGCTGGCGATCGGCCATGACGGTTTGAGCCGTCGCGACGCCGTCGAGATCGTAGGTGGCGTGGATCGTCGGTCGAAGCCGACCGTCGGCGACCAGGCGGAGTACTGTCCGTAGCTCGGCGCGGCTGCCGCCGTAGGAGCCGATCAGGCGTAGCTGCTTGGCGAAAAGCTGCCAGAGGTCGAGCCTTCCTTCGGTCCCGCTGGTGGTGCCGCAGATGACCAGCCGCCCGTTGCGCGAGAGCGCCGCGACGCTCTTCTCCCAGGTCGCCGCGCCGACGTGCTCGACGACGACGTCGACGCCGCGCTTGCCGGTCAGCCGGCGGACCTCGGCAAGCATGTCGTCGGACTGGTAGTTGATCACTTCGTGCGCGCCGAGCTCGCGCGCGCGGGCGAGCTTCTCCGGGGTGCTCGCGGTCGCGATGACTCGCGCGCCGATCAGTCGGGCGATCTGGATCGCCGCGGAGCCGACTCCGCTTCCCGCCGCGAGGACGAGGACATCCTCTCCTGGCCGCAGGCCCGCCTGGGTCACGAGCATGTGCCAGGCGGTGAGCGTCGCGAGCGAGACTGCCGCCGCGGCTTCGAAGGACACGCCCTCGGGCAGCGGAACCAGGTTCACCGCTGGCACGCGCGCCAGCTCGGCGAAGCCTCCATCCTGGCTCAAGCCGACGATGTCGCCCCGCAGGCAGATCGACTCTGACCCGGACAGGCAATACTCGCAGCGGCCGCAGAAGAGGTATGGCGCGACGGCGACCGCCTGCCCCGGACGGACGTCGGTCGCGGCTGCGGATCCGACCTCGACGACCTCGCCCGCGATCTCACAACCCCCGACGTGAGGGAGCGAGAGCTTGACCCTCGTCGCGCCGCTCCGGACCATCAGGTCGAGACGGTTCACGCCGCAGGCGCGAACGCGAACGATCGCGTCCGTCGGGCCGGGGACCGGGTCGGGCCGCTCTTCGACCCGCAGCTTGTCGACTCCGCCGAATTCGTGGAAAACTGTCGCTTTCATCGAGGCTCCTTGGTCTCGCCACCAAGTATGACCACCGGCGAGATCCCGGCTCACATCATATGTCACCGGCAGGAAACACGAACGGGGCAGGATCGCGGTAGTCTATTCCATCATCAGCGCGGCACGGTCGGCGCGAGTGGCCGTGTTGCGCACGAAGAGGCCGACGACCACCGCGGGCACACAGAACGCGGCGGCAAAGAGGAAGGTGTCGTCGAATGATCGAACTGCGGCGGTCGTCGCGGCTGCCTGGTACAGCATCAGAATTCCGACCTGGTGTGCCGTGGTCGCCGGAAGATGGGCTGCCGCGGCAAGTGCCTGTGCCTTCGCCAGCATGAGCTGCACACCGGGATTGGTCGGCGTGACCGTTTGCGTCACCATCGCCATCTGATACGTCTGACGCGCCGTGAGCACGGTCGACATCACGGCGGTGCCGAACGAGCCGGCGATGCGCTGGAGCGCATTCGTCAGCGCGGTTGCCCGGGGAATGGCGTGACGGGGAATTGCATTCATGGCGCAGGTCGTCGCGGGCATCATTGCCAGGCCCATTCCGATGCCGCGCACGAGCAGGTTCTCGATGATCTGAAGATTACTGGTATTGAGGTTCAGGTTGCCGAACAGAAAGGTCGAATACGCGAGTAAGATCAGGCCTGGGACGAGCACGACCCGTGGACCCATCCGGTCGAAGATGCGGCCAGAGATGGGCATGATCAGCGCCACCGCGATCGACTGCGGAATCAGCAGCATCCCGGTCTCCATCGCACCAAGCCCGCGCAGGTCCTGCAGAAACACCGGGAGCAGGAACGTGCCGCCGAAAAGACCGATCTGAACGATCAGGGTCGTAAAGATGGCGATGCTGAACTGCGCCGAGCGAAAGAGACGCAGCTCGAGCAAGGGCTGATCCGTGGAGAGCTCGACGACGACGAAGGCTGCCAGGCAGATCAGTCCGATCGTGAGCTCGACGACGACCTCAGTACTCCCCCAGCCAAGCGTCGGGCCGTTGTCGATGCCCAGTAGCAGCGACGCGCTCCCGATGCCGACCAGCGCGATGCCCCAGGGGTCGAGCCGTTGCGACGTATTCGTGGGCGAGCTGTGAAGAACTCGAGATGCCGCGATGACGGCCAGGATTCCCACCGGCACATTGATGTAGAAGATCAGCCGCCAGTCGACGTACTGGACCAGATAGCCCCCGAGCGTTGGGCCGAGCGCCGGACCGAGCATGAGCGGTAGCCCGATAAAGCTCATGGCCGTCCCGCGCTCCTCCGGCGGAAACTCTCGCAGGACCATACTCATGCCGAGCGGCTGAATCAATCCCCCGCCGAGCCCCTGAAGAATTCGAAAAAAGATCAGCACACTCAGGCTCCAGGAAAGGCCACAGAGCGCGGAAGCAAGGGTGAAGAGCGATAGCGTCAGGATGTAGACCCGCTTGCCGCCAAACGTTTCGTCGAGGTAGCCGGTCAGCGGGATGACCATCGCCAGCGCCAGAAGATACGCCGTGATGACCCATTGGACGCCGTGGACGTCGGTTGCGAAGATGGCCATGAGCTTTGGCAACGCGATGTTGACGACCGTCGCGTCGAGGATGCTCATTAGCGATCCCATCCCGACGACGCCGAGCACCCACCAGCGATGGCTATCGAGGGCGTACCCTTCGGCGTTTCGGACCCGCGGTGGCGCAACCGAGCTCATCTGTCATCCCCGGCGACTTTATCGCTGATCGTTCGAAAAGTTGTCATCAGAAGAAATAATTCTCCCTCGCAAACTATAGTGGCCGGTGCTCCTCGCTGTCAATGATTATCCGGGGCGATCCGGCTGCAGAGGATAAGCGGCGACGCGGCGTACGCAAGGTGCCCCCGGGGCGCGAGTGGCACGACGGGGCAGCTCGTCCTTGACGGTACAGAGCGAATCACGTAAGGTTTTCGCGTCTAGCATTCACGTCCCAAACCCACACGAGAACTGGAGATCATATCGCATGAGCCTGTCACCGGAGACACGTGCCGCGACGATGACGTGGGATCTCTCGGATCTGTTCGCTGGCCCGGACGATCCGCACATCGATCAGGAGCTGGATCGAGCGACGAAGGACGCCGAGGCGTTCGCGAGCACCTACCGTGGCAGTATCGACGTGCCGGGTGGCCCGAGCGTCGCGCATCTGCTCCGGGTGCTACGAGAGTTCGAAGATATCCTGGAGCGGATCGACCGGGTTGCCTCGTACAGCCACCTGGTGTTTACCGCGGATACCACGAAGCCAGCCAGCCGTGACCTCGAGCAGAAGGTACGTATTCAGACGACTGCAATTCAGACCCGGCTCCTTTTCCTGGAGCTGGAATGGCAGAAGGTGGACGACGCCACGGCAGAGAAGATCATGGCCGCGCCGGAGCTCGCGGGCTACCGCTACTACCTGAAGCGCGAGCGGCAGAATCGACCGCACACCCTCTCCGAGCCGGAAGAGAAGATCATCGCCGAGCTACAGGTGACGGGTTCGGCCGCCTGGCAGACCCTGTTCACCGAGCTGATCGCCAGCCTGACGTTCCCGCTGGAGCGCGACGGCGAGGTCAAGGCTCTCACCCTTGCCCAGCTACTCGCACTCGCGCACGATCCGAATCGCGACGTCCGTCGCGCGGCCCACGAGACTCAGTACCGCGTGCTGCGCCAGCACGATCAGACGCTTGCCTACATCTACAACACGCTGGTGCAGGAAAAGCGGACGATCGACCGCCTGCGCCACTTCCCGAATCCGATGGCCGCGCGCCACCTGTCGAACGACGTCGATCCAGCCGTCGTCGAGACGATGCTGGATACGGTCGAGGCACACGCGGGCCTGGCACAGGAGTATTTCCGACTGAAGGCGAAGCTCCTTGGCCTGCCGAAGCTGGCGATCTACGACCAGTACGCGCCGATTGGCTCGGAAGCCGGAAAATGCGACTACGCGACCGCGCAGCGCTACATTCTCGACGCGTTCGGCGAGTTCAGCCCGCGCTTCGCCGATCTCGCTCGCCAGTTCTTCGAGCGGCGCTGGATCGACGCCGAGGTGCGCCCGGGCAAGACCGGTGGCGCCTACTGCATGTCGCTCTCGCCGAGGCATCACCCATACATTCTCTGCAACTACACCGGCAACCTCCGCGACGTGATGACCGTTGCCCACGAGCTGGGGCACGGGCTGCACGGCCTGCTCGCGCAGAAGCAGACGCTCCTCGAATACAGCTCGTCGCTCGCCCTGGCCGAGACGGCGTCGGTCTTCGGGGAGATGCTGGTGTTCGATCGGCTGGTCGAAGCCGAAGCGAGCCCCGCGGCGAAAGTGGCGCTGATCGGGAGTAAGATCGAAGATATCTTCGCGACGGTCTTTCGTCAGACGATTCTGACCCGCTACGAGCAGTTCGCCTTCGCCCGCCAGGAGAAGGAGCGCCTCACCCCGGAAGCGCTGGGCGACGACTGGATCGCGGCGAATCGGCGCTACTACGGCGACGCGGTCGAGATGGACGAGAACTACCGCTGGGGCTGGTCCTACATCCCGCATTTCATCAACTCGCCGTTCTACTGCTACGCCTACAGCTTCGGCGAGCTGCTGGTCCTCGCGCTCTATCGCATGCACCAGGAGCAGGGAGATCGCTTCATTCCCGGCTACATCAGCCTGCTCGAACGCGGCGGGAGCGGGTCGCCGGCCGAGCTGCTCGCCGAGCTTGGCGTCGACATCGCCGACCCGGGCTTCTGGGCGAAGGGCTTCGTCGAGATCGAGCGGCTGATCGGCAGGATGCGCGATCTGGTCGAAGGTTCGGCCACGTGATCCCTCCCGATCGGACGCTCAGCCTCGACGGCGAGTGGGAGTTTCGGCACGATCCCGCGGGCGACCTGTCACTCGTAGGGCTCGGCGCGATGGATCCGATCGTCGTGCCGTCGCCCTGGCAGGCGCAGCGCGACGACCTGCACCTGACGAGCGGCGTCGGCTGGTACCGTCGCCGTTTCGTGGTCCCGTCCGACTGGCGGGGTGGGGTGATGCTGCTTCGCTTCGGCGCAGTCGATTACTATTCCGAGGTCTGGCTGAACGGCGAGCGCATCGGCGATCACGAGGGCGGGTACCTGCCGTTCGCGTTCGAGATCCAGGATCGCATCGTCCACGATCGGCCGAACGAGCTCATCCTCCGCGTCGTCGATCCTGGCCTGGATACCGCCGAGGCCTTTCCACGCTTTCGCTTCGCCGAGATTCCCCACGGCAAGCAGAGCTGGTACGGGCCGATCGGCGGCATCTGGCAGTCGGTCATGCTGGAGCGACGCGGGGCCAGCTACGTTCGCGCGCTGCGGCTGACGCCTGACGTCGCGGCGGAACGCGTCGCCGTTACCTGCGAGGTGGCGCATCCCCGGGCTGGAGCGCTGGCGATCCGGATCGTGGATCCAGACGGCGCCGTGGTCGCCGAGACAGCGCTCGCGACTGACCCTTCCCAGGAAACCTACGAGACGAGCGTCTCGGTGCCGTCGCCCCGGCTCTGGGATCTCGACCAGCCGGCGCTGTATCGCGCCGAGGTCGAGGTGGCGAGTGCCGAATTCGGCCTCACCCCTGGGTCTACCGCCTTACCGCCAACCCTCTCACTCCCTTTCCAAGGGAGAACCGTCCTTTCTCCAGGCGGAGCCTTCTCTCCATCGGAGCGGGAGGGGGGAGCTACGCGAGGGAGCATCGGCCACGGTCCCGAGGCCGGAGCGGTCGGCGTGTCGGCATCCGATCCCGTCCTCGACCGCTATTCGGAGGCTTTCGGCTTCCGGACGATCGAGGCGCGAGACGGGGAGATCCGGCTCAACGGCCGCGCGATCTACCTGCGTGGCGCCCTCGATCAGGCCTACTATCCCGGCACGATCTACACCCCTCCCTCGGAGGAGTTCCTGCGGGATCGCTTCCAGAAGGCGAAAGAGCTTGGCCTGAACTGTCTCCGCTGTCACATCAAGGTCGAGGCTCCGCTCTACTACCGCCTGGCCGACGAGCTTGGCCTGCTGGTCTGGTCCGAGATCCCAAGCTGGGGCAGCCGTGGCCGGTCGGGCGTGCGGCAGCGGACACCGCTGGCGGCCGAGCGCGCCTGTCAGACGCTCGAAGGCATGATCCGTCGCGACTGGAACCACCCGTCGATCGTCTGCTGGACGATCGTCAACGAGAACTGGGGTACACAGGTTGGCGAGGAGGCATCCGATCGGGAATGGCTGCGCGAGACCTACGACCTGGTCAAGCGCCTGGACCCGCACCGCCTGGTCGTCGACAACTCGGCCTGCCGGCCGAACTTTCACGTCAAGAGCGACCTCGACGACTACCACTTTTATTTCGCGATCCCCGATCATGCCGAGCGCTGGTCGGCCATCATCGCGGATTTCGCGAGCCGTCCGGCCTGGAGCTACAGCCCACACGGCGACGCGGTTCGCTCGGGCCAGGAGCCGCTCGTCGTCTCCGAGTTCGGGAACTGGGGACTGCCGAACGTTCACGATCTGGTCGCCGGGCACGGCGGAGAGCCCTGGTGGTTCGAGACCGGCGCGGAGTGGGGCGCGGGCCGCACGCGAGGCGTCGTCCATCCGAAAGGTGTGCTCGAACGCTTTGCCGCGCTGGGGCTGGATCGAGTGTTCGGATCGTACGAGGCCTTCGTCGCCGCTTCGCAGGAGCAGCAGTACGAGGCGCTGAAGTACGAGATCGAGGAGATGCGCCGCCACGATAGCGTCAAGGGTTACGTGATCACCGAGCTGACCGACGTCCACTGGGAGTGCAACGGATTACTCGACCTCTGCAACAATCCGAAGAGCTACCATCGTCGGTTCGCGGCGATCGACGCCGACGACGTGATCGTACCGTCGCCTCGGCCTATTGGTCGCCGCGCGTTCTGGGCGGGCGAAGAGATCTGCGTCGACCTGACCGTCTCTCACTTCTCCCGCCGAAACCTCGACGGCAGCACGCTCCGCTGGTCGCTGGATGGTGCCGTGGGGATCGGCGGTGCTTTGACCGGCCTTCGGCTGCCAGCCGGTCACGCGGTATCGGTGGGCGAAGCGCACCTGACTGCTCCGGCCGTTTCGGTGCCGACCCGCGCTCGGCTGAGCTTCGAGCTCATCGCCGCGACCGGTGCCGTCGAGGCGCGAAACGAGCTGGATCTTTTCATTCTGCCGCGCGATCCGCGGCGAGCCGGGATGGGGCGCGGCATCCACCTGGTGGGTCCGGCCGAGCGTACTGGCGAGCTCACGCGTCGTCTTTCCGACATGGGTTACGGCATCGCCGACGACTGGCGACAGGCGGACCTGGTCGTCGCGATCGGGTTCGATCGGGCCGCCCACTCGATCGTCGCGGAGGGTGGTCGCGTGCTCGCAGTCGTCGACGACGCGCAGGCAGTGACGGGCGGGCTCGGCCGGCTCGAGGTGATCGAGCGCGAGGGGACTGGCTATAGCGGCGACTGGGCGAGCAGCTTTAGCTGGCTTTACGGCGACAGGCTCGCGACGCGGCTTCCGGCGGGACCGCGCCTTGGCTGGGCCTTCGCGACGGTCTTCCCCGATCAGGTCATCCTCGGCCCAGAGCCCGCCGATCTCGCGCGCGATGGCCTGGCTGGCCTCTTCCTCGGCTGGATTCAGAAGCCGGCTGCGCTGGCGATCCAATCGCGCCTCGGCCGCGGCAGGCTACTCCTGACGACGCTGCGACTCGCGCGCCCGAAGGGTGAGCCGCTCGGGATCGATCCCATCGCGACGGTCCTGTTCCAGGACTTCGTCGAGTACGCGTGCTCGGAGCGGTTCACGCCGGCGTTCACGATCGAGTGAGGAGATGACGCCTGCTCAGCGGAGTGGTACAATCGCGGCTGTCGGGCTGGGGTCAACGCGGACGGAGTTTCTCCAGGGCCACGTGGTCGTGGACGTAAAAGGGATATGGACTGAAAGCGCCGGCCGAGGTTCCGCGGGTCGATGCCACGGGCAAGCCAGTCGTCGACGAAAAGAGCGGGCAGCCCAAGATGGCGGACCGGCCGTTCAACGCGAGGAACTCCGGGAAGCCCGAAGGTGGCTTCGTCAACATCCGCAAAGAGATCGTCATCGCGCTGACGCAGGCTGGCATGCGCTGGGGAGCGGCCGAGATGGGCGGCGCGAGCGGAGATATCATGCACTTCGACTGCGCTGCCGATGCGCGGTAAGATTTCAACGATGGACGACCTATCTCTCGCCCAACGCCACGCTCCAATCATCTACTTCGACGCGGCCGAGCCATTCCTGCCGGAGCAGGTTGGCTACGCCGTGCTCCGGCAGCCGGGACCCTCGCCGACGTTCGATCGCTACCTGAACCCACGGCTGCCCGATGGCCGATGCGCCGCCGCGGTGATCGAGTACGCCCTCTGGACGGACTGGGACATCCAGCACCTCTACGAGCTCGAGCACGTCTGGAGCTACCTGGACGATCAGGGGAAACTGATCTACGCCGAGGCGAGCTGGCACGGCTCCTTCGCCCCCCTGACCCACGGCGGACGGCTCTCGGCCGAAGGTGAGCGGCCGGTCGCCTTTGCTCAGCCGGGCAAGCACGCGATGTGCGCCAGCCCCGAGCTTTTCAGTGGCTTCGACCTCGTGCGCCTGGACGTGGCGCGGACGGCTGGTCGGAACGCGGGCACATCTGGGCTGCTCGTGGGCCGTCCCATCGCCGGTCGCGTCGAGAAGAACCGTCGGCGCGATGCGCTTGTCAACGCCCATTTGCGGCGGCACGCCTTCGAGCCGACCTTCCAGTTCACTCGCCGCTGGGACGCGCTGACGACGCCGTTCTGCCCGTGCGACGTGCTGATCGCGGAGATCCCATCGCGACTGGAAGCGTGGATTGCCCGTCTCGAGGCCGAGCGCGCCGAGCAGCGCCTCTGGGCGGTGCTATTCGACCTCGGCGACGTCCTGATGGTCGAAGAGAGCGAAGAGAAGGATGAGACCGCCACGACTCAGCGGGCCGACCTGTTTCCGGGCGCGGCGGATCTCGTCTGGCAGTTGCGCCGAGAAGGGTACCTCCTCGGGCTGGTCGCGGATACCCGCCCCGGCACCTACCGAAACGTGCTGCGTCAGCACGGCCTTTACGACGCGTTCGACGTCTTCGCGATCTCCGAGGAGCTCGGCTGCGAGAAGCCGGATCCGCGGATGTTCCTGCACGCCCTCGATGCCCTCGGTCTGTCCGCGTCCGAGGCCGAACGGGTGGCAATGGTCGGGAACAACCTCGCGCGGGACATCCACGGCGCGAACCAGGTCGGGATGATCTCGATCTTGATCCGCCACAATGACCGCTATCGGGGGATTCCCGATGGCGATCATGAGCAGCCACGCTACACGGCGTATAGCTGCGCCGACGTCTACGACATCATTCGCCGCATCGGATAAGGATGATTTCCCCCTCTCCAGCTCTGCTGGAGAGGGGGCCAGGGGGTGAGGCCAACCCTACCGTGCTGGCGCGGCTTTCAGCGCCTCGACTTTCGTCCTGGCTTCGGCCAGGAGCGTGTCAAACGCATCGGCGAACTGCTTGATCCCGTCCACCTCGAGCT
>CADDYW010000131.1 GCA_902810745.1 Chloroflexota bacterium
CGGCGGACAGCGTCAAGGAGTCGATTGATGTGGCGCCGATCGCGGAGCTACCTTTCCTTCCTTCTGGTCGCGCCACTCTTTCTGCTGACGCCGGCGATTGCGCTGGCTCACGCCTATCCGACTCGATCGGTACCGGCGCCCGACGCCCAGGTCGCGCAGTCACCGACGACGGTCGAGATCTGGTTCACCGAGCACCTCGAGCCACGGCTCTCCAGCGTGGTCGTCGATAACGCCGACCGGAAGCCGGTCCAGGCCGGCCCCAGCCGGGTGGATCCGCACGACTCGACCCACCTGATTGTGCCGCTCCAACCAAATCTTCCCAAGGGGACGTACACGGTCGTCTGGCACGCCGTCTCGGCCGACGACGGCCACAGCACGGCCGGCGTCTTCGCGTTTGGCGTGGGCGAAGCCGCTCAGCTCCCGGCGGTCTCGGCCCAGCAGCTCGGCATCGCCCAGGGCCAGCAAGCGACACCAGAGGGCGTGGTCGGCCGCTGGCTTACCTACCTGGCGACAATCGTCATCGTGGGGACGGCAGTCTTTGCCCTGGCGATTGTTCGGAGCGGCCCGCGAGTCGCCGGAGGCCACGCGGCTCCGTGGGGAGGAGCCCGTCGCGCCGCGGCGGCGATTGCCTTGGCTTTGATCGTCCTGCTGACCGGCCAGGCGCTCCGGCTCGTCGACGAGCTCACGCTCGCGGCGGCCGCCATTCCCGCGTTGGGCACGACGGGGCCCAGCCTTGGTGTCCTGATCTTCGGTACGCGCTTTGGCGCGCTCTGGCTCGCACGACTGGCACTTCTCGGCACAGGTGCGATATTGGTTGCGCTCAAGCCGTTCTCCCCGCTCCGGTCGCCGGCCCCGCGTTTTTCGCGCTGGTTCTGGGTCGGTATCCTGGCGACTGGCGTCGGTCTGATCACCGACCTTGCCTGGTCCGGCCACGCGGCGGCAGGTAGTCTTCTCGCCTACGCCAGCTTGATCCAGGTTACGATCGATTGGGCGGCACGGAGCAATCTCTACCTGCCCGCCGTCGCGGTCCTCATCGCGATCGCCCCCGCTCTGACGCTGGCGATCGATTGGCTCCATCTGGCCGCGGTGGCGGTCTGGATCGGGGGCCTGATCGCCCTGGTCGTGCTCACCGTCGACGTTTCCTTGGCCAAGGCGGCGCCGATCACCTGGCCAGACTTCGTTCGAGTATCCCCTCCGTGGTCGGCCGTCCAGTTAGCCGCGACCGTCCGACGCTTTTCATCGGTTGCCACGATCGCGCTGGGCGTCGTCGTGCTGACCGGCCTCTACAACACCTGGTTCTACCTCGCCGGTCCGACTTCCTACGTCACGACGGGCTACGGGCAGAGCTTGCTGCTCAAGCACGTCGCGATCGGCGCGCTCATCCTCGCCGCCGCGGTCAATCACTTTGTCACGGTGCCGGTGCTCGAGGAGCGAGCCTCGGCCTCGGCCGAGGGGTCGGCCGAGGTCTGCCCGCCAGCGCGTCCCGTCCCGAGATTCGGGCGATTTTTTGCGCAGCACCCGATCCTCTCGCTGCAGCTCGAAGCCGGGCTCGGGCTGCTCGTCTTGCTCAGCACCGGTCTGCTGACATCACTCGGCCCGGCCCGCGTTCCCACCCAGATCCTCTCCGATCCGGCGCGCGAGCTCCCGCTCGGGGCCGAGCCGTTTCAAACGACACTGCGGACAAACGGCGGTCAGGACCTTCGCCTCACGATCAGCCCCGGTCGGGTGGGGGTGAATGAGTACACGGTGCGGGTGAGCCAGCAAGGCCAGCCGGCCCGGGACGTTCAGCGCGTCTATCTTGCTTGGACGCTTCCCGAGCTGGAAACCACGGCGTCGAATACCATCGAGCTCGCGCCGACAGGCCCCGGGACGTTTCAAGCGCGGGGGTTGGCACTGAGCACCAGCGGAATCTGGCAGGTCGAGGCGCTCATCTACCGGGCCAATGGCGTGGTCGACACAGCGAGCGTGATGCTGCAGGCGACACCACGATGGGCGGCGCGTGTCGATCCCGCCGGGAAGCAATTACTGAGCCAGGCCGTGGAGACGATGATGCACCTCCATTCGGCGCGACTGACCTACGCGATCAGCGATGGGGCCAGCGGGATGGCGCTCGCCGAGATGACGTTCGTCGCACCCGATCGGGAGGAGACCGTGGTGCCACGCGGGGGAGCCACGATCCAGATCGGCACCACGGTCTATCGCCGCGAGGCGGGGCAATCGTCCTGGACGGTGGAGCGCAACGGCCCGACCTATCTCTGGCCGAACGACGGGTTCTCCGACTTTCAGCAAGGTGTCGGGGGAATCGTTGTCGGAGAAGGGTCGGTTCTCGGCCATGCCTGCACGATTGTGGCGTTCTACGTCCCGCAGTTTGATGCCGTCTACGAAGCGTGGATCGGTCGGCAGGACCATCTGATTCACAAATATCTCATGGCCGCGCCGTCGCATTACATGGTAAGCCTGTATGACGACTTCAACGGCCCGATTCAGATCGAGCCGCCGGGCAACCTTTCAGGCGCCGTGCCCGACGGCCAACATCTGCTCGCGGGCGTCTAACGCGAGAGAACCTGGTACAATGCCTTCTGCGGGAGATTGCCTTTGGTCACGATAGAGCGGAGCACCATGCAGCGAACCGCGCCGATCGTGGCACGCATCCTTTTGGGGCTGATCTTTGCGCTTTCAGCCACGGCAAAACTGAGCGCGTCAGGCATCTTTCAGGCCGATGTCGCCGCTTACCACATTCTGCCCAGTCTCCTGGTCGGTCCTTTCGCGCTCACGCTTCCCTGGGTGGAGGCGGTGCTCGCGCTCTATCTCCTCGAACGTCGGTCAAGAATTAGGCGGCCGCCGATTGATCAGGCAGGCGAGCGATGACGTGCAGGTTATGAACGATCGCGGCGCGACGCAAATCGAAGAGGTTCTTGCGGAGTCCCCGATAGTGAGCGCGGTCGCCTTGCCAGTGTCCGATGTGGGCGAGAGCGTGTTCGACGTTTACCCGTTCGCGCAGCTTGGCCCGTCCGAGGGGAGTCTGTTGGCGCTCGCGCAACTCCGCCAGGAGCCGTTCATCGGGATGGATCGTGACGCTGCGGCCGTGGAGGCTGGGCGTGCAGCGTTCGCGCAGCGGGCAGGAAGCACAGTCTTCCTCGGGAAAGCGCACGGTGTGGCCCGCTTGGAATGGGATGACGACGTCGGGGGGACAGGTGATCGTCTGAGTCTGCCAGTCCAGGGTAAACTGGGTCTGGGGAAAGCCCCGCCGATTGCGGACCGGCCAAGCTTTGCAGTAAATCGCCAACGCGTCGGGACGCTCGCGCACCAGGGAAACTGCTCAGGGAGGCGCGGTCAAGGGGCAGCTCGACGAGCGAGGTCTGTTGGTGCGCCAGGTCCGCCGCGATGTCGTCGGTCGCCGTGGCCTCCGGCGTATTCGCCGGGGTGAGGGCGACGGCCCGAATCACGCCGCGATCCAGATCCCGCAGCACGTGGCGCGTGAAGCCGTCGAAGAGATGGCTTTTGCTCTTGCGTCCGTGGCGCATCTGGGCATCCTCCCCCGAGATCCGCCGGTCCTTGGCCACGCCCCGCCGCAGCGTTAGCGTACCATCGGGTGCTGTCTCCACGTCCTGGGCAACCACCTGATGCGCCGCACCCGGGCTCGCCTCGACCAGCGGCGGCGTCGTGTCGCGCGCCGTCGTCGGCGCGATCGGGTGCGCCTCCACCCACTGCTCCACGGCGGCCAGCGCGTCCAGCACGATCTGCAAGGCCAGCGCACGCTCGGCGGGGTCGTCCCAGTCGCGATCCAACGCCGCCTTCAGGCTCGTGCCGCCGACCACGGGTGCTCCCGCCTCCGCGGCCAGGTCCGCCAGCCCCCGCCCCTGCTGGCGGGCGATCACACCCAGCGCTTACTTCAGGGCGTGGCCCAACAGGTTATCGGTGTCTTCCACCCGTCCCGCTCCCCACAGCGGACTGCGATCGAGCGCCGCCCGCAATTGGCGACTGCCGACCTCCCCGGTCTGCTCGGCGATCTCGACGGTGCGCTCGATCAAGCGCCGATCCATGTCTCGGGCAATCAGGAGCTTGCGGAAGGCGACCAGGGTACCCGTGCTAAACGGGGGAAGGGGGCAATCGAGCACCAATTGCCAGCGCCGATCCATCACCGTCGCCTCGATCACTTCCTCATCCGACACCCCCGTGTACGCCTGGAGAATCGTCGCCAGGGCGAGTTGGGCCGGCGGGAGCGGCGGCTGGCCGACCGCGCTGTCCTTGCAGAGGGTGGCCAACTCATCTTGGAAGGCATCCGAGAAGATCGCGTGCCGCTGCCGGCGCAGGAAAACGAAGAGCTTGGCCCGCTGAATCCGTTGGACAATCACCAGTTCAACACTACCAAGATCCACCGATGGATGCCACCGAGAGGGTCGCCTGGTCTGCTGCCTTTCATTCTGAAGAATATTGCCAGCAGACCACACTCGCACCACTACTGTCAAGATGGCATCCCACACCAAGTCGACTATGTCTACTTGACCGACGTTCTCGCTTGTGGAGGAAAGCCAGCCGTCGACGAAGAACGATTTGAGAGGCTCATCTGCACCGCCAGTCCGGAAATCGGGCCGCGAGTTTGAGTCTCTGAGCGACAAGAGGAGCTCGGGCCAGCGGACCACGCGTACGAGCATTGCACCGCGCGCTTTGGCCGGGGCATAGGGGAAGGTCGGCTGCCCGCATCGCCATGCTACCACCGGTAAGCCAGCACCGACCTTACGGAGCGCCGATTTCCTGGCAGCCTACCGGGAATTCTCTGGGCGCTTCCTGGCAATTTCTGGGGGATGTCCAGATTCGACTGGAACGCGGTCGAGGTCTCGTTCCCCCAAAATCGTTCGTGCCGCCTAACGGCCGTGCCGCGCCCAACGAAAATGGGCGAAGCCGACGGTTCTCGAGGCTGCCCGACCCCTCATGTGCAGGACAATGACCTGGCTACCTGAGCGTTAGCTGAAAGCACCCTCAAGATCAGAGCGATGGACGAGGAGGGAGGCCAACACCTCACTGGCAATGGGTGAAAATCTGTGATAAAGTAAGCGTAATCTAACGAACTCTCACACATGGGTCGCCCGATGGCTGAGTCCCTGCTCGCGTCCCAGCGCCGCCAAAGGATCCTTGACGCGCTGCGCAGCCGAGGTATGGTCAAGACCGGCGAGCTCGCTCGCACGTTCGGCGTCTCTGAGATGACAATCCATCGCGACCTCGACGCACTGGCGGCTCAGGGGCTCGTCCAGAAGATCTTTGGTGGGGCGGTGACCACACGATTGGACGAGTCCGGAGCGGGCTGCACGATCTGCGGCGCGGCGCCCGACAAGCGCCTCGACGTCACCCTTCACCTGGCCAATGGCGGGTCCCGCCTTGCCTGCTGCCCGCACTGCGGGCTCATGCTGCTCGGACGGCTCGGCGAGCAGGTCCAATCGGCGGTTACCTTCGACTTCGTGACCCGTCAGACCGTGAACGTGCGGACGGCGACCTATGTGCTCGAGAGCGCGGCCACGCCTTGCTGCTCGCCGAGCGTGCTGGCGTTCCGGATGCGGGAGGACGCCGAGCGCTTCCGGTTGGGCTTTGGCGGCCGGGTGGCCGATCTCGAGGCGGCGATGGCGTGGCTGGCGAGGTCGATGGGGATCGGCTTCGTCCCAGTCGATCAGTTGTCAGAAGTCTCTCCCGGAAGGTCGAGAAGGTAATGGACGCGATGGTAGCCCAGAATCGGCGGCCGGTCCTGTCGTTCACCTTCATCGGAGCCCTCGGTCTCGCCCTGCTCGGGGCAGGGTCCACGCTCGCCCACAGTGGGGTCGACTGGCAGGCGATGCTCGAGGCCTGCCAGCGGGCGATGGCAGCGATGGGCCTGCAGCTCTCGCCCGAGCAGCTCCAGGCGATGCGGTCGATGGTGGCCGGCTGTGCGGGCATGGGAAGGTAGGCGCGATGGCGAACGTTGCTGACGTGCTGGGGGCAGAACCGCGGCTCTCGCGTCGCCGTTTCTTCGGGCTTGCCCTGCCGCTGGCTGGGGCCATGCTTGCTGCCTGCTCGGGCGCGAGCGCGCCGTCTACCGGCGGTGAGCGCATCGCGACGAGTGGCGCCCTCGTGGCGTGGCCGGCGAAGAACCAGTGGCCTGATCTCTTCTGGCGAGCCGCGCCGGAGGTGCAGGAAGCCTACCGTTTCGCGGTCGCTCATCCCGACGTGCTGCAGTACATACCCTGCTGCTGCGGCTGCGTCAACCAGGGCCACCGGTCCAACGCGGACTGCTACGTCCAGGAGGTCCGGGCCGATGGCTCGGTCGTGCTCGACCCGATGAGCTTTGGCCGAGATATCTGCATCGGTATCACGCGTGACGTGATGCGATTCCAGGCCGAGGGACGATCGCTCCGGGCGATCCGCGCGTCCATCGATGAGCAGTGGAGCCGCTACGGCCCCGGCACGAACACGCCGCTGCCCCCGGACTGAGGAAGGGGATGACGGATCCGCAGGTGCGCCGAACAGAGCAGAGCAGCGCAGGAACGGGCGAGTTCGAGGGGACGCGCCGCGAGCTGACGCGCCTCAAGTGGTTCACGACGATCGTGCCGGCCGTCGTCATCTTTCTCTACGAGACCGTGCGCCACGATTTCCTCGACCACCTGCTCCCGGTGGCCACTGGGAACCTGCTCGTCGGGCTCCTGGCGCTGGTGCTGGCGTTCGCCTTCTCGGAGTTCGTCTTCCGCATCATCGAACGCCTCCAGGCCCAGGCAGTCGCCCGGAGTCGCGAGGTCGCGACGCTAACGGCCGTAGTGCAGGAACGCGAGCGACTTAGCCGCGAGCTGCATGACGGCCTGGCGCAGCTCGTGTCCTATCTGCTGGTCCGCCTCGACACCGTGCAGGCGCTCGTCGAAGGCAGCCGCCGTGAGGAGGCGATCGCCGAGCTCGAGCAGCTCCGGGCGGTGGCCGATCATCTCTACGCCGACGTGCGGGAGTCGATCACGGGGCTTCGGTCGCGCGTCGCCGAACGCGGGCTCCTGCCGGCACTGCAGGACTACACCGATGAGTTCGAGGAGCGCTATGCCCTTGGCGTGACCCTCGAAGCGGGTGTGCTTCCGGATCGCCTGCCGCCGCTGGTTGGGCTCCAGCTCTTCCGCATTGTCCAGGAGGCACTGACCAACGTGCGCAAGCACGCGCGCGCCCGGCACGTCCGCGTCGCCCTGACGATGCCCCGTGCGGACCTCCTCCAGGTGGTCATCGCCGATGACGGCCAGGGCTTCGACCCGGCCTCGGCCAGGGGAGAGCGCTCTTACGGCCTGGTCAGCATGCGGGAACGGGCCGAGAGCCTGGGCGGAAGCTTCCAGATCGAGAGCCGCCCAGGGTGCGGGACGCGGGTCACGGTCACGGTGCCGATCGACAGGCTCGCGTGCGGAGCGATGGATGGAACGCTGGCGGGTATTACTCGTTGACGACCACGCCCTCTTCCGCGAGGGGCTGGCCGCGCTCTTCTCGTACCAGGAGGATTTCGCCGTCGTCGGCGAGGCAGAAGATGCCGAGAGCGCCCTGGCCCAGGCGCGGAGGCTGCGTCCGGATCTCGTGCTGATGGACATCGATCTGCCCGGCGAGGACGGCGTCGCGATCACCCGGCGGCTCAAGGATGAACTTCCGCACGTCACGGTGGTGATGCTGACAGTGCACGACGACACGGAAAAGCTCCTCGAGGCCATCAAGGCCGGCGCCCAGGGCTACCTGGTCAAGAACATCCGGTCGGCCGAGCTTCTGGATCAGCTGCGGGGCCTGACGCGCGGCGAGGCGGCGATCTCGCGGCGGATGGCTACCCGCATCCTGGAGGAGTTCCGCCGGGAGGCCATGCCGGCCGAGCCGGAGGCGGACCTCACGCCCCGGGAGCTGGAGGTGCTCGAACTGGTGGCAGCGCGGCTGTCCAACAAGGAGATTGCCGCGCGGCTGTTTCTCAGCGAGCACACCGTCAAGAACCACATCAAGAACATCCTCGGTAAGCTCCACCTGCGGAGCCGCCGCCAGGCGGCCGCCTACGGCATGGTCCGCGGCTGGATCAAGCCCCGCGATCGCGGCGACGAGCCACGGTAAGCACCATCGCCAGATCGCCTGGCCTTGCTTGGCATCGTCATCGCGGCCCTGATCGTCCCCTCCAGCACCTCGCGGACGGCCTCGAACAGCACCTGAGCTTTCGGATCGTTGACCCGCTCGAATCATCGCCCGCCCGAACATAGCTCCCTTTGTGAAGGGGCTAGCCCTTTTTCGGCCGCAGACCGCTGGAGAATGGCTCATTCTTAGCCCTTCCAGCCGCCAATGAGGCATACCGCGCGTCCGTCTTCGAGCCTATCCTCACAGCGAGGCCGGGGACTCGCTGCGCTGCCAGACGTGCTCGATAAAGGTACGAGCCGGCCGCCGATCCCGCCGCAATGGGGGATGTTCGACATGTCACGACGGACGTCGGTGTGGTTCGCGTTCTCAACACCGCGACAGGACCCAGGGGCTGTAGCGGCGACCGCCGGGGAGCGCTCGGCCGGGTCGCGCCTCTACGCCCTTCTCTGGCGGGTGCACTTCTACGCCGGCATCATCATCTCACCAATACTGCTGTGGCTGGCTCTGACCGGTTTCGCCTACGTCTGGCACCCGCAGATCGAGGACGTCCTGTACCGCAACCTGTTGCATGCGCCGAGTGGGGCGACGACCATGACCTTGGATCAGCAGGTCCAGGCCGCGCGTGCCGCCTTTCCCGACGCGGCCCTGCGCGCGGTCTACCCGGCCACCAAGCCGGGCGATACCACCATCGTCGCCATGTCGGACGGGCGCACCTTCAACGCCTACGTAGACCCGTCCACCGGCACGGTGCTCGGCCGCCTGTACGACGGCGATCGGTACCGCAAGGTTCTCCACGACCTCCACGGGCAGTTCGGTCTCGGCCCGAACCACCCTTTACGCACGCTGACCGAGCTTGCGGCCAGTTGGACCCTGGTGCTCCTGGTGACCGGCGTGTTCCTGTGGTTCCCGCGTCCGCGTTTCCGGCTGCGTGGCGTTCTCCTCCCGCGGCTATCCGCTGCGGGGCGCACGCGCTGGCGTGACCTCCACGGCATCGGCGGGGTGCTGGTGGTCGGCGCGCTGCTGGCGGTGGCGCTGACCGGGTTGACGTGGACGCGGTACGCGGGGGAGACCTATCGGTCCGCCCGCGCGGCAATCGGGCAGGGCATGCCGGCCACGCCGGCGTTGGTCAGCTCGCCGCCAGTCGACGGTCGGACGCCGCTCTCGCTGGAGTCCATCGTCGCGGTGGCCCGGGCGAATGGCATCGACGGTGTGGCCTTCTCGGTGCAGCCACCGACGAGCTCTACCGGGGTCTACACGGTGGCGACAAATGATGCCGCGCGGCCGACGGCGTACCGGGTGCTGAAGATCGACCAGTACAGCGGCGCGGTGCTGTACGCCACGGGGTGGCAGGACCTGCCGCTGTTGGCGAAGGCGTCGTTCGTGGGTATCCCGTTCCACCAGGGCGACTTCGGGGTCTGGAACCAGCTGCTCCTGACACTCGTCATCAGTGTGCTCGTCTTCTCGGTCATCTCCGGCTTCGTGATGTGGTGGAAGCGCCGGCCGGCCGGAACGTTCGGGGCACCCAAGCGCGTCGAGCGGGCCTACGCCGCTCTCCCGAAGCTCGTCTACCCGGCGCTCGCTGCCATGGCCGTGGCCTTGCCGGTATTCGGCGCCTCGCTCGTCGCAGTGATAGCGCTGGACCTTGTGCTCCTGCGCATGCCTGTCATCAGACAAGCACTGAGCTGAGTCGAGCGCGGTCGCTGCCACCCGGTGGTGAAGACCCGCTACGAGTTCCAGGCGCCGGATCGTATGCACTTCCGCGTGGAAAGCTCGGGCAGTGTCGCAGAGACCTATGCCATCGGCACGCAGCGCTATGACCGCCGGGATGGCGGCGCCTGGGAGACGAACCCCTGGCCGACCGCAGGTGGCTTCCGCTGGCCCGACTATCGTTTCGCTGAGAGTGCTAGCGAGGTGACGTTGCTGGGGCGGGAGTCAGTCCAGGGCGCCGAATGCTTCGTCGTGAGCTTCCTGGACGCGCGTTCGGGCGCTCGCTATCGCCTCTGGATCGGGACCCGAGATCACCGAGTGCATCAGTACGTGATGATGGCCACCGGCCACTACATGACGAGCACCTTCTCAGATTTCAACGAACCGCTCGACATCGGGGCGCCAGTAGGCGCCCGATGAGGACGGCGGCGGCAGGAGAGGAACATGCCCAAGATGGGCCAACGTCAAGACCAGAGGAACAAACGTGTGCCGGCATTCATCTGGCTCGCCCTGCTGACGCTCAGCCTTCCGATGGTGCTGGCCGCTTGTCGGGGCCAGAGCGCCGCCGCGGGTAACGTGCAGATCGACCTCCGGATCTCGCCAAACCCGCCAGCAGTGGGGCGATCGGAGGTGATCGTGCGGCTCGCCGACGCCGGTGGAAAATCGCTTGAAGGTGCGACCGTCGAGGTCGAGGGCAACATGACCCACCCGGGCATGGTACCGGTGCTGGCTCGGGCCGAGGAGGTGGGGGGCGGTCGCTACGTCGTGCGCGACTTCGCTTTTACGATGGGCGGCGACTGGATCCTGACGGTCAGGGCCGTCCTGCCGAGCGGCGAGCGCGTGGAGCGGACGTTCGACGTGGCCGGCGTACGGAGCGAGCGCCCGAACGGGGCTGGAGGGTAGCCTCGTGGCGAGGCTGACGACCCACCACCGCATCGGCTTCGACCTGCTGCGCGTCCTGCTACTCGGGCGCTTCCTGCGCTGGCGCCACGCGCGCACCGCGCTGCAGCTCCCGATGCTGCTCGTGGCGGCGTTGATCCTCTACAACGGCTTCCTCGGTCCGCAGCTCGCCCCGAAGAACATGGCCGGCGTCGTTCCTTGGGTCCACTGGCGCGGGTTCGTCGTGCTGGCGCTGCTGGTCGCCGGCAACCTCTTCTGCCCGGCCTGCCCGTTCATGCTGCCGCGCCGGATCGCCAAGAAGCTCATGCCTGCCAATCGCACCTGGCCGCGCTGGCTGCGGGCGAAGTGGCTCGCCGCCGGCCTGCTGCTCGCCTTCTTCTGGGCCTACGAGGCGTTCGACCTCTGGGCGAGCCCCTGGCTGACCGCCTGGGTCGCCCTGGCCTACTTCGTCGCCGCCTTCGTGGTGGACGGCTTCTTCAGGGGCGCCGCCTTCTGCAAGTACGTCTGCCCGGTCGGCCAGTTCCACTTCGTCAACTCCCTCGCCTCGCCGCTCGAAATCAAGGTGCGCGACGCGGCCACCTGCGCCACCTGTACGACGAAGGACTGCATCCGCGGGCGCTACGCGGCGCCGGCTGCGGCTCGCGAGCCGGCGCCCCTCCCCCTGCAGCTCCAGGCCGAGGCGGTGGGCGCGGAG